>CBJLOV010000084.1:0-17818 GCA_966424745.1 uncultured bacterium | reverse complement strand
TGAGCTTCATGCTTCGGTCCAGGTTTATACGCTCATCTGACAAAGGCGAAAAAAAAAAGACCACGAAGAACACGAAGGAATGAAAATTCGATTGGCGGCACATTTCTCCGCCTCTTTTTTTTTCGTGTTCCTTCGTGCTCTTCGTGCCTTCGTGGTTTTCTTCTGCTCCGGGCAAGCAGCCGCATAAACACGGTTCGACCCTTCCTCCTTTGCGATTGATCCAGATCAAATCGGCCGCCCGGCGATGGCCGATCATCCTGCGTCCTTTTCTGCAGGAGTCGGTTCATGGCGACCAGCGTGCTCTACCAGGACGACACGCATCAGTGCCTGGCGTTCCACGACCTCGTTCGCGGCGAGCAGGGCATCCACGCCAACCAGTTCCTCGTCCTCGACGGCGAGGAGTCGGCGCTGATCGACCCGGGCGGCGCGCTGCTGTACGCGCCGCTGTCGCTCGCGGTCTGCCGCTACGTGCAGCCGCTGCGCAACCTGACCTGGATCCTGGCCACGCACCAGGATCCCGACGTGATCGGTTCGGTCGACAGCTGGCTGCTGTACACCTCGGCCACCGTGGCCTGCTCGCGGTTGTGGGGGCGCTTTCTCGCCCACAGCGTGCCGCACTGCCAGAACGGCGCCGGCCACGAGCGCTATTTCCAGATTCCCGACGACGGCGCCGACATCCGCGTCGGCCGCACGGTGCTGCGCGCGGTCCCGGCGCATTTCCTGCACAGCGCCGGCAATTTCCATTTCTACGATCCGCACAGCCGCATTCTGTTCAGCGGCGACGTCGGCGCCAGCGTCGCCGAAGGCCCGTACGCGCCGGTCGAGGACTTCGACGCGCACCTGCCGAGCATGGCCGGCTTCCATCGGCGCTACATGGCGTCGAACCGCGCTTGCAATCTGTGGGTCGAGCGCGCGCGCCGCCTCGACATCGACATGATCGTGCCGCAGCACGGCCCGCCGATCGCCGGCGCGGCCAACGTCCGTCGTTTCCTCGACTGGATGTCCGATCTGCGCTGCGGCGCCGATCTGCTCGGCTACGACATCGCGCGCGGTGTACACGGCGACGGCAGTCCGCGGCCGGCCGCGGACATCGCGTCGGCGTGAAAACACGCTGTGTTCTGAAAATGCGCCCTCGCCGATTTCCCGGTGGAACACGACGAGATCAAAGACCGAACCACACGGAGAAGAGCCGAATCCCGGATTGGCTTTTCTCCGCTGCTTAGCTCCGCACTCTGCGCGTCGACGCCTTCCGATCTGGCTTCTCCAGCGAACAGACGGGAAGAAGGCGGAGGCGAGCACGCATGCGTCGACGTCTTCGAAAACGCAGGCGCCGATGGAGTCGGGCCGGGCGCGATGAATCGTGCCCCTGCGAAACCCCGGCCCGACGCAAACGACCCTCGAAGGCCGATTCGGCGCTCGTCGCCGCCCATCCGACGCCCGACCCGGCGACAAATTGATTTCGATCAAAAGAGCCCGACAGCGCCGACGGCAAACTCCCGCCGCGAGAAAAACTTTGCGGAGCGGGCATGGATACTTTGCAGACTTACAACGACAAAGTCGTCCGACAGTTCACCGTCGCGACGATCCTCTGGGGCATCGTGGGCATGGCGGTCGGGGCGTACATCGCCGCCGAACTGGCCTGGCCGGCGCTGAACTTCGACATCCCCTATCTCACCTACAGCCGGCTGCGGCCGCTGCACACGAACGCGGTGATCTTCGCCTTCGGCGGCTGCGCGCTGATGGGCACGGCGTTCTACGTCGTCCAGCGCACCTGCCAGGTGCGGCTGTTCTCCGACCGGCTCGCCGCCTTCGTCTTCTGGGGCTGGCAGCTCGTCATCGTCTCCGCCGCGGTCACCCTGCCGCTCGGCATCACCCAGGGCAAGGAATACGCCGAGCTCGAATGGCCGATCGATCTGCTGATCGCGGTCGTCTGGGTCGCGTTCGGCGCCGTCTTCTTCGGCACGATCGTCCAGCGCCGGGTCAAGCACATCTACGTGGCGAACTGGTTCTACGGCGGCTTCATCCTCACCGTCGCCGTGCTGCACATCGTCAACAACCTCGCGATTCCGGTCTCGTTGTGGAAGTCGTACCCGGTCTATTCGGGCGCGGTCGACGCGATGGTGCAGTGGTGGTACGGGCACAACGCGGTCGGCTTCTTCCTCACCGCGGGCTTCCTCGGCATGATGTACTACTACGTGCCGAAGCAGGCGCAGCGCCCGATCTATTCCTACCGCCTTTCGGTCGTGCACTTCTGGGCGCTGATCTCGGTCTACATGTGGGCCGGTCCGCACCATCTGCAGTACACCGCCCTGCCCGACTGGGCGCAGTCGCTCGGCATGGTGTTCTCGCTGATCCTGCTCGCGCCGTCGTGGGGCGGCATGATCAACGGCATCATGACCCTGTCGGGCGCGTGGCACAAACTGCGCACCGACCCGATCCTGAAGTTCATGATCGTGGCGCTGTCGTTCTACGGCATGTCGACCTTCGAAGGGCCGATGATGTCGATCAAGACGGTCAACTCGCTCTCGCACTACACCGACTGGACGATCGGCCACGTCCATGCCGGCGCGCTCGGCTGGGTGGCCTTCATCAGCATCGGCTCGCTGTACTGCATGATCCCGCGTCTGCTCAACCTGCCGGGCATGTATTCGACGCGCGCGATCGACCTGCATTTCTGGATCGCGACGATCGGCGTCGTCGTCTACATCGCCTCGATGTGGATCGCCGGCGTGATGCAGGGCCTGATGTGGCGCGCGACCAACGCCGACGGCACGCTGACCTACACCTTCGTCGAATCGCTGGTGCAGACCTACCCGTTCTACGTCACGCGCCTGGTCGGCGGCCTGCTCGTGCTGAGCGGCATGTTCATCATGGCGTGGAACACCGCCAAGACCTGGGCGATGGCGCGGGAACCCGTGCCGGCCGTGCCGATCCCGACCGCCGTCGCCGCCTAAGGACAAACCATGAATCACGCAATCCTCGAAAAGAATATCGGCCTGATGGCGGTGCTCGTCGCCCTCGTCATCGCCGTCGGCGGCCTCGTCGAAATCGTGCCGCTGATGTTCCAGGCGCAGGTGATCGAACCGGTGCCGGGCCTGAAGCCCTATCCGCCGCTCGAGCTCGCCGGCCGCGACGTCTACATCCGCGAAGGCTGCTACAACTGTCATTCGCAGATGATCCGCACGCTCGCCTCCGAAGTGCAACGCTACGGCCACTACTCGGTCGCGGGCGAATCGGTCTACGACCGCCCGTTCCAGTGGGGCAGCAAGCGCACCGGCCCCGACCTCGCCCGCGTCGGCGGCCGCTACAGCGACGACTGGCACCGTGTGCACCTGACCAACCCGCGCGACGTCGTGCCCGAGTCGAACATGCCGGGCTTTCCGTGGCTGACGAACACCAAGATTTCGGCCGAGGAAATCACGGCGCACATGCGCGGCCTCGCCCGCCTCGGCGATCCGTACACGCAGGCCGACTTCGACGGCGCCGCCGCAGCAGTCGACGGCAAGACCGAAATGGACGCGCTGGTCGCCTATCTGCAGGGGCTCGGCAAGTTCGGACCGAAGGAGGCTCAACCATGATTCTCGGCATCTTCACCGCCGTTCTGCTCGTCATGTATCTCGGCATCGTCGCCTGGGCCTACAGCGGCCGGCGCCGCGCCGATTTCGCCGCCGCCGCGCAGTTGCCGCTCGTCGACGGCAATGCGGACCACCATTCGGAGTCGCACGCATGAGCAGCTTCTGGAACTGGTATATCGTCGCCTTCGTCGTCGTCAACGTGGCCGGCCTGGTCTGGCTGCTGCTCGCCACCGCACGCGGCAAGCAAAGCGCGGCCGCCGCGCCGGACACGACCGGGCATACGTGGGACGGGGATCTCACCGAACTCAACAATCCGCTGCCGCTGTGGTGGCTCGGCCTGTTCCTGATTTCGGTCGTGTTCGCCGCCTGCTACCTCGTCTTCTATCCGGGCCTCGGCGCCAACCCCGGCACGCTCGGCTGGACCTCGAACAAGGAGGTCGCCGCCGATCTCGCCGAGAACAACCGCAGGCTCGAAGCGGTGTTCGCGCGTTTCCGCGACCAGCCGATCGAGCACCTCGAGCACGATCAGCAGGCGTTGACCCTCGGCCACAACATCTTCGTCAACAACTGCGCGGCCTGCCACGGCTCCGACGCGCGCGGCGCCAAGGGCTATCCGAACCTCACCGACGGCGACTGGCTCTACGGCGGCGCGCCGGAAACGGTGGTGACCACGATCGCCAAGGGCCGCAACGGCACCATGCCGCCGTGGGGACCGGTGCTCGGCGACAAGGGCGTCGAAGAGGTCGCCAACTACGTGCTGACCCTGTCCGGACGCAAGGCCGACGCCGAGCTCGCCGCCGCCGGCAAGGCGCGCTTCATGACCACGTGCGTCGCCTGCCACGGCCCGGAGGGCAAGGGCAATCCGGTGCTCGGCGCGCCGAACCTGACCGACGACGTCTGGCTCTACGGCGGCACGCTCGACGACATCAAGGCCTCGATCAAGAACGGCCGCAATGGCCGCATGCCGGCCTGGGAGAACGCGCTCGGCATGGACCGCGTGCGCCTCGCCGCAGCATGGGTGCTCGCCCAGTCGCCGCATGCGGAAACCTCCTCTGCCGCCGCGGGCACAGCACCCGCGGCCTCCGCCCCCGCTCCCGCCGCCGAGGCCAAGCAGCCATGAACCGCGTCGCCGCGCCGCCGTCGGATCGCGCAACGAACGAACGCCTCGCGCTGATCGGCGCGATCGCCTGGCCGTCGTTCTTTTCCGCCGGCGTGGCGACGATGGTGTTCTTCGCCCTGGTCGACCCCGACCAGCTGTTCGACGTCGTCTGGCCGCACGTCCTGCTGCCGCGCGAGTTCGCCTACACCCTGGGCTTCTTCACGTTCTGGGCGGCGACGCTCGGTGCGAGCGGCTTCACCGCGCTGTTGCTGAGGCGGTCGAAGGATCCGCAATCGTGAAGCCGGCGCCCAGACTCGTCCTCGTCGACGACTCGCTCTACGCCGCGCAGGCGAAAGTCTACCCGCGCGAGATCGAAGGCCGTTTCGCGCGCCTGCGCACGACCGCGGTGTTCGTCCTGCTCGGCGTGTTCTACCTGTTTCCGTGGCTGCGCTGGGACGGCCGCCAGGCCGTGCTGTTCGATCTGCCCGCGCGCAAGTTCTACGTCTTCGGCCTGACCTTCTGGCCGCAGGACTTCTTCTGGCTGGCATGGCTGCTGATCATCGCCGGCCTGTCCCTGTTCTTCTTCACGGCGCTGGCCGGGCGCCTGTGGTGCGGCTATGCCTGCCCGCAAACCGTGTGGACCGAGGTGTTCCTGTGGATCGAGCGCGCCTGCGAGGGGCGGCGCAACCAGCGTATCAAGCTCGACGCCGCGCCATGGAACGCGGAGAAGCTGCTGCGCAAAGGGGGCAAGCAGTTGCTCTGGATCGGCTTCGCCGCATGGACCGGCTTCACCTTCGTCGGCTTCTTCACTCCGATCACCGAACTCGCGCGCGAGACCGCCGGCTTCTCGCTGAGCGGTTGGGAATCTTTCTGGATCGTGTTTTACGGCTTCGCCACTTACGGCAACGCCGGCTACCTGCGCGAACAGGTGTGCAAGTACATGTGTCCCTACGCGCGCTTTCAGAGCGCGATGTTCGACAAGGACACGCTGGTCATCTCCTACGACGCGGCGCGCGGCGAACCGCGCGGTTCGCGCAAGCGCGGCGCCGACCCGAAGGCGCTCGGCCTCGGCGACTGCGTCGACTGCGACGCCTGCGTACAGGTCTGCCCGACCGGCATCGACATCCGCGACGGCCTGCAGATCGAGTGCATCGCGTGCGCCTCGTGCATCGACGCCTGCGACGAGGTGATGGACAAGATGGGTTACGCGCGCGGCCTCGTCGGCTACACGACCGAAAACCGCCGCGCCGGCAAGCCGCTGCACGTGCTGCGCACGCGCACGCTGATCTACGGCGGCCTGCTCGCCTTCCTCCTCGGCACGTTCGTCTGGGGCATCGCCCACCGCGCGCCGCTGATCTTCGAAGTGCTGCGCGACCGCAATGCGCTGTATCGGCGCAGCAGCGACGGCGCGATCGAGAACAGTTACACGGTGAAGCTGGTCAACAAGACCGAAGGCCCGCAGCGCGTGCGCCTCGCCGTCGCCGACGCGGCACCGGTGAAGATCGCCGAGGTACGCGAGATCGTACTGCCCGCCGGCGAAGTGACGAGCGTTCCGCTCACCCTGCGCGCGGATGCGGGCGCATTCGGCGGCAAGCGCACGGTGAAGCTGAGCGCCGGCAGCGAGGATGGTCGGATTGCGGTTTCCCAGACTGCGCAGTTTTTTGCGCCGGAGAAGTGAAGTGATGAGTACCGACAGCTTCAAGAGCGAAGATAAATCGGATTCGCGCTTGCGCGCGAATGAAGTCAGTCCTTGGTACCGCGTGCCCGAGGTCTGGCTGGTGCTCGCCCTGATCGGCAGCGCCGTGGTCGGTTCGCTCGGACTCGTGGCGACCGCGCTCAAGCACCGCGACGAACTCGTCGCCTCGCACCGCCCGATCGCCAGCCCGCTGCCGCCGTCGCATGCGCAGCGGCCGGCGGACGAAGCCACGCCGTAGCCGGCGACCGCGATGTCGCGCGCCTGCTTCCATTGCTCCGAGGCGATCCCAGACGGCGTCGCGCTCTACGCGCGCGTCAACGGCGAGGCCCAGCCGGTCTGCTGCATCGGCTGCCAGGCCGCCGCGCAATGGATCGGCACGCTCGGCCTGGCCGACTACTATCGGCTGCGCTCGGCGCCGGCCGAGCGTGCGGCCGAAGCGGTCGACTTCTCGGCCTGGGACCGGCCGCAACTGCAGCGCCTCTACGTGCGCAGCGGCACCGACGGCAGCGCGGAAGTCTGCATCCTCGTCGAAGGCCTGCGCTGCGCGGCCTGCGCCTGGCTGATCGACCATGCCCTGCGCGACCTGCCCGGCCTGCGCGCGGTCGAGGTCAATCCGAGCGCGCGCCGGGTGCGCATCGTGTGGACGCCGGCCGCGATCGCGTTGAGCGCCGTCCTCGGCCGCATCGCGCGGCTCGGTTACGTCCCCCATCCCTGCAACGCGCAGGCGCTCGACGCGCTCGACCAGCGCGAGACGCGCACCGCGCTCAAGCGCCTGATCGTCGCCGGCCTCGGCATGATGCAGGCGATGATGTTCGCGGTGACCCTGTACGCCGGCGCGTTCGAAGGCATCGACCCGGCGACGCGCGACTTCTTTCGCTGGATCGGCCTGCTCGTCACCACGCCCGTGGTGGTCTACGCCGCGCAACCGTTCTTCGCCGGCGCCTGGCGCGAACTGCGCACGCGCCGACTCGGCATGGACACGACGATCGCCCTCGCCGTCGCCCTGATCTACCTCGCCAGCCTCTACGAGACCTTGCGCGGCGGCGCCCAGGTCTACTTCGATTCGGCGAGCATGTTCGTCTTTCTCCTGCTCGGCGGGCGCTATCTGGAAATGCGCGCGCGCCGCCGCGCCACCGACGTGGTCGATGCGCTCGCCCGCCTGCAGCCGGCCCTTGCCGAGCGCCGCGGCGCCGGCGGCGCGCTCGAAACCGTGGGCGTGCACGAGCTCGAAGCGGGCGACGTCGTCGTCGTCGCCGCGGGCGCTTCGGTGCCGGCCGACGGCACCCTGCTCGGCGAGGCCTGCGAGGTCGACGAGTCCCTGCTCACCGGCGAATCCGCCGCGCGCACGCGCCGCCGCGGCGAAACCCTGATCGCCGGCAGCGTCGTGCGCACCGGGCCGGTCGAGATGCGCGTCGTCCACGTCGGCGCGGACACGGTTCTCTCTTCGATCATGCGTCTGATCGAGCGCGCGCAGACCCAGCGCCCGCGCGCCGCCCTGCTCGGCGATCGCATCGCCGCACGCTTCGTCGCCGGCGTGCTCGCCCTGACCGTGCTGACTGCGGCCGCGTGGCTGTTCTTCGATCCGTCGCGCGCGTTCGCCGCCGCGCTCGCCGTGCTCGTGGTTTCCTGTCCGTGCGCATTCGCCCTGTCGGTGCCGGTCGCCCACCTGCGCGCCGCCTCTGCGCTCGCGCGCATCGGCGTGCTCATGCCCAAGGCCGACGCCCTGGAAAAACTCGCCCATGTCGACCGCATCGTCTTCGACAAGACCGGCACGCTCACCCGCGATCGCCTCGAACTCGTCGCCGTCGACACGGTCGGCGCCTGCAGCGCCGCCGACTGTCTGCGCATCGCCGCCGCGCTCGAACACGGCAGCGCGCATCCGCTCGCCGCGGCGATCCGCGCGGCGGCGCCGGCGCAGGCATCGATTCCCTGCGCAGAAGGTCTGCGCACGATCGCCGGCGCCGGCATCGAGGGCCGTATCGACGGGCGGCGCTACCGCATCGGCCGCGCCGAGTTCGCGCTTGCGCCGAGCGGAATGCCGGTGGCCGATGACGATTCCGTCGTGCTCGCCGACGAAAGCGGCGCACTCGCCCGCCTGCGCCTGCGCGAAACCCTGCGCGAGGACGCGGCCGGCGCGATCGTCGGCCTGCTCAAGCAGGGCCTCGCCGTGGCCATGCTCAGCGGCGACAGCCGGGCGCGCGCGGCCGCGGTCGCAGAACGCCTCGGCATCGCCGACTGGCGCACGCGAGCCAAGCCGGACGACAAGCTGCGCGAGCTCGAAGCCTGGCGCCAACGCGGCGGCACCGTGGCCATGGTCGGCGACGGCGTCAACGACGCGCCGGTGCTCGCCGGCGCGGACGTGGCCATCGCCCTCGGCGGCGGCACCCAGCTCGCCCAGTCGAGCGCCGATTTCGTGCTCGCTTCCGACCGCCTCGACGCGATCCCCGCCGCGCGCACGCTCGCGCTGAAGACCCTGGACGTGCTGCGCGAGAATCTGTACTGGGCGCTCGCCTACAATTTCGCCGGCATCCCGCTCGCCGCATTCGGACTCGTGCCGCCGTGGCTCGCCGCGATCGGCATGTCGGCCAGTTCGCTGTTCGTCGTGCTCAACTCGCTGCGCATCGCGCCGCCGCAGATCGCGGCGACGCCACGAAGCGACGCCGCCCCCGCGCTTGCCGAGGCGCTGCCCGCATGAACATCGTCCTCGTGCTGATTCCGCTGAGCCTGATCCTGCTCGCCGCGGGCGTCTGGGCGTTCTTCTGGGGCGTCAACCACGCCCAGTTCGACGACCTCGACACGCCTGCGCTGATTCCGCTCGCGGACGACCCGCCTGTCGTGGCGATGCCGTGTCGAGAAAAAGAGCAGAAGATCGGACCACGAAGACGCGAAGAGCACGAAGGACGCGAAGAAGAGCGATGAAGAAGAACGTCGGCCGACTTTTTCCGTTCAGCGGCGAGCCTCGGCCCTTGCAGTGCTTTTGCTCGTCGTTCTCGTCCGCTTCTGGCCGGAATGACGGGCTGGACTCTGTCCTCGATTGGGTTCTTTCGCGTCCGCATCTTCCGCGCTTTCGCATCGATCGTTCGCCCGATCGATGCGTGACGGCACAGGCATGAATCCTCCTTTCACCCTTCTCGGCGCGTTCGCCTTCGGCCTGCTCGCGAGCGGGCATTGCCTGGTGATGTGCGGCGGCATCGCCGGCGCGCTCGGCGCGGTCACCGGACGCAATGCCGACGGCGGTACGCGCTGGCTTCTGCTCGCCGGTTATCAGATCGGGCGCATCGCGAGCTATGCGCTCGCCGGCCTCGCCCTCGGCGGCATCGGCGCGGGTCTCGTCCACTTTCTCGACCAGGACCGCGTGCGCCTCGCCCTGCGCTGGATCACCGCGCTGGCCTTCGTGCTGCTCGCGCTCAATCTGCTGCGCCGCGGCCGCGGCATCGATGCGAAGATCGGCCGCTCCGTCTGGGCCCGGCTGGCCCCGCTCGCACGCCGCTTCCTGCCCGTGCGCAGCGTTGCGCAGGCGCTCGCGCTCGGCGCGCTGTGGGGCTGGATGCCGTGCGGCCTGGTCTATTCCATGCTTTTCGTCGCCGCGCTCGGCGTCGATCCGCTGACCGGCGCGGCGGTCATGCTGATGTTCGGCCTCGGCACGGTGCCGGCCGTGCTGATCGGCGCCTTCGGCGCCGGCAAGGCCGCGCAATTCCTCGGCCGCCAGGGGCTGCGCTCGGGCATCGCCGCGATGATGCTCGTCTTCGCCGCGCTGACCGCCGGCGGACCGTGGCTGGCCGCACACGGCATGATGCTGCACGTACCCTGGCTACCCTCCGACTGTCTGCCTCATTGACCTCTGCGCCCGGCGCCGACGTATCAGAGGGATTTCATGCGATCAGCCAGGCGGCTGTCACGGCGCCCAGTATTCCGGCTGCAATGAGAAAGGCATATCCGGCGATTGCGCCTTTCCATGTACGAAGTGTTTCCGGAGGGGAATTTTCGGAACCCGGCCAAAGCTTGTATTGGTCAAAGTTGCGAATCGACATCGCCGTGAGATAGCCGCAGAAAAGCGCCACCGTGGCACCCAGGCGGACCGTCGGCACCTTCGCGTGGTCGGAGACCCAGAAGGAACTCGCAAATGCGATCACGGTACATACGATGCAAAGCGCCTCGATCCCCAGGGCATCCCGTCGGCTCAGGCGCGGACCTCCAAACCAGAGCCGGTCACTCGCAAGCCGGATCCATCTGGGAATCTCGACGAATTCGTCTGCGGATTTGCTCACGGCATAGAACTCCCGCTCCAGGATATCGGCATCGGTTTTGAAAGCGACTGCCAGGGCGCGCAGCGATGCATAGCTGACTCTGTGCCCGGCTTCCAGCCGTTGAACCGTTCTCAGACTCAGGCCACTCAGGTCGGCGACCTTTTCCTGAGAAAAGCGCATCTTCTCTCTCCACGATCTAAACGACATTTCCACCTCCAATGCATCTGCATGGGCAGATTAGTATGTGAGGAGATCCGGCGGTGACGCCAAATACCCGCCAATCCACTGCCAGGGACTTCCGCTCCCTTCCCGTCCTCCCACGCGGATTTGATCTGGATCATGGCACTGCCCGCCGGGCCTACCATCATTGCGCAATGACCAAGATCACGCCCTTCGCCACAGCCCAGTTCGATCCCGAACTGATTGCGCGCTACGACGTGCCCGGCCCGCGCTACACCTCGTACCCCACGGCGCCGAATTTCCATGACGGCTTCGGCGAGGAGGCGTTCCGCGCCGTTGCGCGCGCTTCGAACCGGGACCCGATCCCGCGCCGCCTGTCGCTTTACGTGCACGTGCCGTTCTGCCTGAGCCCATGCTTCTACTGCGGCTGCACGCGCGTGATCACGCGCGACAGCGCCAAGGCCGGCGTCTATCTCGATCATCTCTACCGCGAGATCGAAATCGTCGCGCCGCTGTTCGACCGCGACCGCCCGCTCCTGCAGCTGCATTTCGGCGGCGGCACGCCGAACTTCCTCGACGAAGCGCAAATGGGCGACCTGCTCGAATCGCTCGCCCGGCATTTTTCCTTCAGCCGCGACGCCGAGCGCGAATTCGGCATCGAACTCGATCCGCGCTGGTGCGGGCCCGACTACGTGCGCATGCTCGCCGCGCACGGCTTCAACCGCGTCTCGGTCGGCATCCAGGACTTCGATCCCGCGGTGCAGGCCGCGATCAACCGCATCCAGTCGGTCGAACAGACGCGCGCCGTGCTCGACGCGGCGAAAGAAAACGGCTTCCGCTCGACCAGCGTCGACCTGATCTACGGCCTCCCCAGGCAGACGCCGGACGCCTTCCGGCGCACGCTCGAACAGGTCATCGCACTCGCTCCGGACCGCGTCGCCACCTATGCATACGCGCACCTGCCCGAACGCTTCAAGGCCCAGCGCCGGCTCAACGCGGCCGACCTGCCGAGTGCGGCGACGCGCCTCGAACTGCTCGCCCTCACCGTCGAAACGCTTACCGCCGCCGGCTATCGCTACATCGGCATGGACCATTTCGCACGGCCCGGCGACGACCTCGCCCGCGCCCAGGACGCCGGCACCCTGCAGCGCAATTTCCAGGGCTACTCGACCTGTGCCGACTGCGATCTGATCGGCCTCGGCATGAGCTCGATCTCGCATGTCGGCGCCAGCTTCAGCCAGAACGCGCGCGATCTGCCGACCTATTGCGCCGCGCTCGATGCGGGAAAACTGCCGACCGCTCGCGGTATCGAACTCGACGAAGACGACCTCCTGCGCGCCGACGCGATCCAGCAGCTCATGTGCCACGGCCGCCTCGACGTCGCCGCGTTCGAGGCGCACCATCGTCTCGACTTCGCCGCCTATTTCGCCGCCGAGCTCGAGCGGCTGCGCTGGGTCGACCGCGAAGGCCCGATCGCGGGGTAGCCCAAGCGCCCCCTCGTCAGTCCACGCGGCCGCTTCCTCCTGCGCAATATCGCGATGTGCTTCGACGCCCACCTTCACCGGCCCGAGGTCGCCGAGGTGCGGTATTCGCAGGCCGTGTAACGGCACTTCCGCCGTCGCAGAAGACCCGGCACAGTGCAGCGCCAGGCAGCGGACGTTCCGCGTCTTCGGTATCGGACCGCAAAGGGCCTCGGCCGCCGCCGCAAAGAAAGCGGAGCGAGGTGGAAATCCGCACCCGGATTTGATGAGAGAATCGCCGGCGCGTTCGACCGGAGGCGCGCCACGCGCGCCGAACGGCGCCGAACGTCGAAACCAGACATGCCCGCCAGACAAGGAGTGCCGATCCGGATGAGCACGCAGAACCGCACTTCCTACGTCCATGGTCTGCTCGCCCGCTTTCACGCCGGCCAGCCGCTGGCGGAACCGGTTGCGTTCCGGAAGGCACTCGCCCAGCTCGCCTTCGACTACACGCCGGATGCGATAGCCCGCGTCGACCGGCTGCTCGCGCAACTTCGTTCGCAGCGCAAGCCCGCGTACGACGATTTCATGCGCGTCGCCGAGCATCGCGGCTTCCTGCGCCTTCTCGCCTACATGGTCGGCGAGGCCGTGGGCCGCTACCGCGGCGTAGCGTGCCGCTGGCTCGACGATGAAACTCTGCAGGCCTCGCTTGCGGAAACGGTCGGCGCGAAGCGGTTTGCCGAGAACTTCGACGCCTCGGTCGTCTGCGAAATCGAGGGCGAGGGCTTGTTCTGCCCGCTGGCGGCGATCGAAGCGGCGCTGTTCGCCGAGAAGCCGCCTGGCGTGCTCGCAGCGGCGGACGCGGTGATGCGCCGCGCCGTCGACGCGCCGGTGCTGTCGAATCCCGGACCGCCCGCGGAAGGCGACTGGAAACTCGTCGCGGACCCGGTCTGGCAGCTCGGCCAGGCATTCGGCCACATGGCGAACTGGTGCATCGAGATCGCCCTCGCCGCGGGCGACGCGTTCGCGCCGCAGTTCGTTCAACAGCACGCGGGCGGGCAGATGCTCGGCAGCAGCCTGCTCGACGTCGCGGCGGAAGAAGCGATCGAACACTTTCGCCGCAGGCTGGCCCAGCCGGAGGACGGCGTGGCAGGACAGGTGCTCGGCCACGACGGCTTCGTCGGGCTGCCCGAGTTCCGCAGCGACGCCATACTTCTCGAAGGCGCCTGGTATGCCGGTCTGGATGCGCCGCTGCGTGCGCTGCTGGCGCTGCCGTATCGCCCGCGCAACGGCGGGCGCCATCTGGGCCTGCACGATTTCCGTCTGCTCGAATTCAGCGCCGACGCGGCGGCGGCGGAGCGGCTGCGCGGCGGCCTGTTTGCGCGCATGGCCGCGGTCGAACCGCCCGGACCGTGGCGCCGGTATTTCGTCGACGAAAACGCCGCGGACCATCTCGCCGCGCGCCGCAGCGCATTGCCGCCGCTGCCGTGGGAACGGCAGGATGCGGCCGACAGCGGGATCGCCTTGGGCGACTTCGCACTCGAAAAACTGCGCGAAGTCGAACCGCTCATGCGCGACGTCGTTTCCTGGCGTCGCTTTCGCGACGACCCGCTGCTGCGGAACATCCCGACCTTGCTGGGCGAAGGCCGCGTGGTCTGGGGCGTGATCGTGCAGGCCAACAAAGATTTGCACAAACCTGGCGGCAGCGACCTGCCCGCCGAAGTCGTCTACAGCGTCGACGGCAGCGTGCTGCCGGAAGCGCTCGCGCCGGTCGCGCACGCGCTGTCCGCGCTGCGCGGCGACGTTCCCGCGGAGACGGACGACGCGCTGAAAGAAATCGCCGACTACTTGAACGCCGAGACCACGCGCGCTTTCGGCTGGACGATTCCGCCTTCGCTGGGAACGCTCGCACCGCGCACGCCCGAGCCTCCGCACGGACTGCCCGATCCTCTGCCCGACACGCTGCGGCTGTCGTCACTTTGGATCATGCGCAGGCATCTCCCGCACGGCTACTTGGCGGAGGCGGTTCTGCCGCTGCTCCTCAGCGACGCCTGCCCGGGTTACGCAATGGTCGTCCCCGCCGCAGCCTGGCCGCCGGCATTGCTGGCAGTGTGGGAACGCTCGAACCGGGACCGGCTGCGCGCGCGCTGGCGGGCCGAGTGGCAGCGCCTCGCCGAAGGCGGCGCGCAGGCGGACCAGGCCGAGTTCCATCGCAACGCAGACGCGCTTGCCGCCTACGTGAAGCATGGTGTCTCCCCGCAATGGCTCGCCCAGCAGGCGCAGTTCGGCCTGCTGCGTTTTCCGCCGAACACGCAGCCGCCGCCGCAGGAATGGGAATGGTCCCTCGATTTGGAATTGAAGAGCCGCGCCGAGCGCTGGCTCACCCAGGCGGAGGCGAAACGCGCGCTGGGCCAACCGCTCGCGCAGGACGCCGCGCGCTGGGCGTTCGCCGCGCGCGCAACCGCGCAGATGATCGCGATGCACGGCCTCATGTGGCGGCGGCGGCGCGGGGCGGCCGAAAACCTGTTTCCGCTCGAAGCGGACGAGATCCAATACGCGGCGCTCGGCCTGCTCGTCGGCTGCGATGCTCCGGCGCTGCGCCTCGCCCGCCTCCTCGTCGTGCTGTGGCGCGACCCGGCGAACTACGCCGGTCATCTTCGCCCCGAAGTCTGGATCGTGTTCCGGATTTTCGCGCGCGAACTCGGCCTCGCGCTGCCCGCGCGCGAGCCGTCGAAACGCCGGCCATGTCTCGACGCATTGCTCGCCGGCGATGCGTGGAAAGGCGACGCGGCGAAGGTCAAGGCACTGATCGAGGCCGCATGCGAGGAGCACGTCGAACACGCGCCGACGGGACCGTTCCTTGCCCTGCCGATCGCACTTGCGCTGCTGCTGCGGCTGCGCGAACGCGCGGGCCTCGCCAATCCGGCGATCGACCACGAACTGCTGCGCGTACCGCCGGGGGCCGCGGATCCGGTCGACACCGCCGTCGGCATCGCGGACGGTCTCGACCGCGTCGGCGATCCGCTCGTGCTCCGCGTACGCGAACGCATGCAACGCGCCGGCTATGACGAAGCGGCAATCGAGGCGGCCGTGCTCGACGATCGGCCGCCCGGGCCGGCAGGCCCTCCCCTGCGCCCGGGCGTCGCCCGCAGCGCCTGAGCGGATGCAAGAGCCGTGCAGTTGAAAGCGCGACTGCACGGTGGGATCGACCGTCCGGGTTCGACCCGTAACGGACTTGCAACCCTCTCGGTCAGTCGCGCATCGAAGCAGTGGGCGCCCGCACCGCTGTCCCGAGGATGCGAAGGAGTATTCGATGCGGTTCGATGCAACTCGGACGATGGGTTACCTTCGCGGGCTGCGACTGCTCGGCGTTGCACTGCTGGCAACGCCCTCCGTGGTTGGCGCGACTTTCTCGATCGTCGCCTGCGACCGCGATGGCGATTGCGGCGTTGCGGTTGCAACGAACAACCTCGCCGTTGGCGCCAGCGTTCCCTATGCGCAAGCGCACGTCGGCGCATTGGTTTCTCAATTCGAGACGAATCCCACTTATGGCCCGAAGGGGTTGGCCTCGTTGGCGTCCGGCCAGTCGCCCGAGGCAACCATCAAGTCTCTGCTTGATGGCGATGGCAACTACGATGGTTCCACGATTGCAGAACGACAGGTAGGGATCGTAGATGCGAAGGGCCGATCGGCGGTCTACACAGGCTCTGAAGCTTTCAAGTCGGCATGGGCGGGCGCGGAGCACGGCGACGGCTATTCAGTTCAAGGCAACGGCCTTGCCGGAGGGCAGGTCGTATCGGCCATCAAGCGGGCGTTTCTTTCTTCTGCGGGCACGCTCGCGGAGCGTCTCATGGCCGGCCTTGAAGCAGGACAGACCGCAGGCGGGCAAACGATAGGACGACTGTCAGCTGCATTGATCGTGCGAACGACGCAGGGCAACTGGCAGGACATCGATTTGCGCGTCGATGGTGCGGCTGATCCAATCGGGGATTTGCGGCGCCTGATGGAGCAGCACTACGCTCTGCAAGCCATCATTCGCGCCGAACATCAGGCGAAGAAAGGCGCGCTCGCTGACGCTCGAACTTCCATTTCCGAAGCGCTGCGGCGTAGCTACGGGTGGGATCGCATTTGGCGTCGAGCGGCACGCCTGGCGATGACGATCGGGGACAACGACCGTGCCTTGGACTATCTCGGTGTGTTCTTGTCGATAAATCCCGTCTGGGGTCGAACGGAACTGCAAGACGGCATTTACCGCCAGATTCGCGATAACGCTCTGTTCAAATCCTGGACAGATGCCCGCCAAAACTCTGCTCAGTGAACAGCGCTTGTTCGTCCTGCGCCTGTGGATCGCGCCGCGCAAGCGGCGCCGCTTTTCAATAGCGCCTTCACCCTTCCGGTCCGCGTGTCGGACGCGGCCGCAATATCTCGAGGCCGGTGTGCAGGCGGCGCAGCCACGACGCCGTGCCAGGCCGTTCGTCGATCAGGCCCGCGGCGAGCGCGCGCCGCAGCGGCGGCAGGCGCATCCCCGCTTCGATGACCGCGCGCCGCAACGGCTGCATCGGCGCGCGATCGCTGGTGAACAGGCCGACGACCGCGCGCGTACCCAGATAGAGCGGCAGGCTGCCGCGGCGATGCCGGCGCTGATAGCGGGCGAGCAGGTCGCGATCGGCGAGATCGCGTGCACCGTCTCGCGCATCGCCGATCGCCTGCGCCAAATGTTCCACCCCGGCGAGACCGAGATTGAAACCGTGCGCGGTCACCGGATGCATGCCGACCGCGGCATCGCCGGCCAGCGCGAAGCGCTGCGCGACGAAGCGCTGCGCCCAGGTCGCGACCAGCGGATACGCATGAATCGTGCTCGCCAGTTCCATCGCCCCG
The DNA here is from genome assembly GCA_966424745.1 of uncultured bacterium. Classification (GTDB taxonomy): domain Bacteria; phylum Pseudomonadota; class Gammaproteobacteria; order Xanthomonadales; family Rhodanobacteraceae; genus Rudaea. The sequence continues at coordinate 683 of CBJLOV010000084.1, read as the reverse complement.
AGCCGCCCCTCGAAGTGCGCCTCGGCCGCGCGCGCGAACGCCGCGGCCGGAAGCGCCGTCAGGCGCTGCGCCTCCGCGCCGGTGACGGTCAGCACGACCGAGGCGAGGTGCTCGCGCAGCGGCAGCAGCGCGCGCGTCGGGCCGCGGCCGAACCATTCCCAGGCGATACCGCGATGCGGTTCGGCATGCGTCATCCGGCAGACCAACATCATCCTGCCGAAATCGTGCATCTCCACCGCAATGCCCATCGCGCGGCGCGTCTCGGAGAAGCGGCTGTCGGCCGCGACCAGCAGCGGCGCACGCAAGGTTTGTCCATCCGCCAGACGCAGCCAGGCGCAGTCCGCATCGCTGCTGACGGCCTCCGCTTTCGCGCCGCCGCGAACGCGAATGCGCGGTTCGTTCTCGATCGCTTTCCACGCCGCGGCGCGGATCAGGTGGTTCGCGACGAGGGCGCCGAGCCGGTCGCGCGCGAACGCCGCCCCGTCGACTTCGAAGCCGCGCGCGCCGTCCATCACGCGCGCGCCGCGCAGCGGCGCGATTTCCTCGGGCGGCAGGTGGCGCCAGACGCCGAGTTCACGCAGCAGGCGCATCGAGCCGTGGGTCAGCGCGATCTCGCGGCCGTCGAACGCGGGCGCGGCGATCGCCTCGAGCGGCTGGCGCTCGACGATCTCGACCGCAATGCC
>CBJLOV010000083.1:0-18259 GCA_966424745.1 uncultured bacterium | reverse complement strand
CATGAACCTCTACGCGATCCGCGCGATCTACAAATTCGAAATGGCGCGCACCTTCCGCACGCTGATGGAATCGCTGCTTTCGCCGGTGCTGTCGACCTCGCTCTACTTCATCGTGTTCGGCGCGGCGATCGGCGCGCGCGTGGGCAACGTGGACGGCGTCGACTACGCGGCCTTCATCATTCCCGGGCTGATCATGCTGCCGCTGCTCAACGAGAGCATCTCGAACGCCTCGTTCGGCATCTACATGCCGAAATGGGCGGGCACGATCTTCGAACTCCTGTCCGCGCCGGTGTCGGCGTTCGAGGCGGTGATCGGCTACGTCGGCGCGGCGGCGACGAAGTCCCTGATGCTCGGCGTCCTGATCCTGATCACCGCGCGCTTCTTCGTGCCCTACCAGATCTCGCATCCGTTCTGGATGGCGGCGTTCCTCGTGCTGACCGCGGTGAGCTTCAGCCTGTTCGGCTTCATCATCGGTCTATGGGCCGACAGCTTCCAGCGCCTGCAGGTCGTGCCGATGCTGATCATGACCCCGCTGACCTTCCTCGGCGGCGCCTTCTATTCGATCACGATGCTGCCGCCGCTGTGGCAGAAGATCAGCCTGTTCAACCCGATCGTGTATCTCATCAGCGGCATGCGTTGGAGCTTCTACGGCAAGGCCGACGTCGACGTCGCGGTCAGCCTCGCCGCGATCCTGGGTTTCCTCGCGCTGTGCCTGACCGTCGTCTGGTGGATTTTCAAGACCGGCTACAAACTGCGAAACTGAGCGGCGTCTGCCTGACTCTCAGTCCGGCGCGATTGGATCGCGAGCCTTGTCCGCATTGCCATGAACATCGAATCGTAGACTCGACCGCCCCCTGCCCCGACCACCCATGCCCGTCGTTCATTGCCAAGCGCTTGCTTCAGGCCATTTGCCGGCCGACGCGGTCGCCGCCTTCCGCCGCGACGGCGTGCTCGTCATCGACGGTTTCAAAAGCCGCGGCGAATGCGAGCGGCTGCGCGAGCGCGCGAACGCGCTGGTCGGAGAATACGGCCCGCGTGCGGCGGGGACGATCTTCTCGACCAAGTCGCCGCAGCACCTGGACAGCCGCTACTTCCTCGAATCGGCCGCGGGCATCGGCGTCTTCTTCGAAGAAGAGGCGTTCGACGCGAGCGGCAAGCTTGCCTACCCGCTGCCGCTCGCGGTCAACAAGCTCGGCCACGCACTGCACGATCTCGACCCGGTGTTCTCGGCGTTCTCGAAGGGCGCCGCGCTGCAGGCCGTCAGCGCCAGCCTCGGTGTCGAGCACCCGCTCGTGATGCAATCGATGTACATCTTCAAGCAGCCGAACATCGGCGGCGAAGTCGTCTGCCACCAAGATTCCACCTATCTCTATACCGATCCGATGTCGGTCGTCGGCTATTGGTTCGCCATCGACGACGCGCACCGCGGCAACGGCTGCCTCGGCGGCATTCCGGGCGAGCACCGCAAGGGTCTGAAAAAGTTGTTTCGCAGACAGGACGACGGCACGCTGGAGACGCGCGAACTCGATCCGAGGATCCGTTGGGACATGTCGGCGCTCGAATGGCTTGAAGTCCCGGCCGGCACATTGATCGTATTCAACGGCTGCTTTCCGCATCTGTCGGAAGCCAACCGCTCGGTACAGGCACGCCATGCGTACACATTGCACGCTATCGACAGCGCATGCGCTTACCCGGCCGACAACTGGCTGCAGCGGTCGCCGCACTTCCCGGCGGCGGGCTTCGTCTAGACCGCCGCCGCCAACGCATCGAGTTCCGCGAACTCGCTTCGACCGGCGGACGCGACGCGCCTAGGCCGCGTTTTCCTTCGCTGCCGCGCTGATCCTCTCGCGCAAATCGCTCAATTGCGCCAATGTCTCCGCGCCCAAGCTGCGGCGCAGTTCACTTTGTACGCGCTCCCAGTGCGGCAGCGCGCGCGCGATCGCGGCGCTGCCCGCGCGGGTCAGCCGCGCAAGGCTCTTGCGCTTGTCCGCACCGGCCGTCTGTTCGATCATGCCGTCGCGCTCGAGCAGGGCGAGGTTGCGGGTCAGCGTGGTGCGGTCGAGTTCCTGGTCCTCGGCGAGCACGCCGACCGACGCCGGTTCGAGCCGTGCGATCGCGCGCAACAGGCAAAACTGGGTGATCTTCAGCCCGGCCGGGGCGAGCGCGTCGTCGTAGATCTGGCTGACCAGGCGCGACATGTGGCGCAGATTGATGCAGACGCATTCGGTCCGGCGTCTCTCTCTCTCGGCCTGCGACTCCCTGGATGAATTTCCCGTCATCGATCTTGCCATCGTAAAAATAGGTGCATATACTCGTATTATATACTTTTCCTTTCCAACGGCGGCCGACCGTCTCGGCCACTCCAACGGAATCCGTCATGCTTCGCCGTAAACTCGCCGCCGTCCTCGGCGGCCGACTGCATTATGCCTATGTCGTCGCCGCTCTGACGTTCCTCACCCTGCTCGTCGTCGCCGGCATCCGTGCGACGCCGGCGGTACTGATCGTACCGCTGGAAAAAAACTTCGGCTGGAGCCGCGACCAGATCACGCTCGCCGTATCGATCGGCCTCGCCCTGTTCGGCCTGATGGGTCCGTTCGCCGCGGCGGCGATGCAGCGTTTCGGCATCCGCCGCACGATGGTCGCGGCCCTGCTGCTGCTCGCCGCCGCGATGGGCGGCAGCGCCTTCGTCACTTCGCCGCTCGGCCTGATCCTGACCTGGGGCGTGCTCGCCGGCATCGGCACCGGCACGATGGCGATGGTGCTCGGCGTGACCGTCGTCAACCGCTGGTTCGACAAGAACCGCGGCAGCGTGCTCGGCCTGCTCACCGCAAGCACGGCGACCGGCTCGCTGATTTTTCTGCCGGTGCTCACCTGGTTCATCGACAACGGCTACGACTGGCGCGTCGTCGTCTACGTCGTCGCCGGCGCCGCGCTTGTGCTGATCGCGTTCGTTTTGCTGCTGATGCCCGAGCGTCCTGCCGAAGTCGGTCTGCATCGCTACGGCGCGACGAGTGCCGACCCGAACGACGCCACCCGTGCCAATCCGCTCGCCGCCGCGTTCGGCGCGCTGGCGATCGCCTCGCGCAGCGGCACCTTCTGGCTGTTGTTCGCGACCTTCTTCGTTTGTGGCCTGTCGACCAACGGCTTGATCGGCACCCACATGATCGCGTTCTGCGCGGACAACGGCATTCCCGAGACCAAGGCCGCCGGCCTGCTCATGCTGATGGGCATCTTCGACATCATCGGCACGACCGCCTCGGGCTGGCTGTCCGACCGCTACGACAGCCGCCTGCTGCTGTTCGTCTACTACGGCCTGCGTGGGCTTTCGCTGATCTATCTGCCCTGGTCGGACTTCAGCATCGGCAGCCTCGGCCTGTTCACCGTATTCTACGGCCTCGACTGGATCGCGACCGTGCCGCCGACCGTGCGCCTGACCACCGACCGCTTCGGCCCGCAGCTCTCGCCGCTCGTCTACGGCTGGATCGGCGCCGGCCACCAGCTCGGCGCCGCGACGGCCGCGTACGGCGCCGGCATCATCCGCGTGCAGACGAACCAATACGTCGGCGCCTTCCTCATCGCCGGCACTGCCTGCATCGTCGCCGCAGTCCTGGTGATGCTGATCCGCCGTCGCGCGGCGGAGCTCCAGCCCGCCCTGGGCTGAAGCCGCGCCGTGCCGTCAGCGCCCGCCACATCCGCTCATTTGAACTTGTAGTCGAAGCGGATGTACCAGGAGCCGCCGTTGATGCCGAACGGCGTCGTCTCCCAGCCGTATTTGAAGCCGAGTTGCGGGAACGGGAACGCCTTGACCGGGTCCCACTTGTCCGGATAGGTGTCGAAGATGTTGAGCCCGCCGGCGGAAAGCTTGGCCTGGTCGTTGAACGCGTAGCTCACGTTCAGGTCGAACAGCCACTTGCCGCCCCATTCCTGGATGAAGCCCGGCGTGAAGCCCTGGCCGGCGACCGAGCCGAAGTAATTGGCGCGCAGCGTTCCGTTCCAGGGTCCGTGCGTGTAGTCCGCGGACAACACTGCGTGCTGGCGCGGCTGGCCCTTTTCGATCAGGGTGACCTGGGTGTCGTCGAACAACACGTTCGGCGGCAGGATCTTCGACGGCGACTTGCGCTTGGTGACCTCGGTGTGGCCGAAATTGGCCGACGCCGACAGCACCAGCTTGTCGTCGTTGGCGAGCTGCATGTCGTGCTCGAGCACGAGATCGAGACCGGTGGTGCGCGTGTTGATCGCATTGGTGAAGAACAGCACCTGGCCCACGCCGAGCGGAGCGAGGATCTTCGCGATCGGACAGTTCGACAGATCGGGCGCGCAGGGGCCGGCCTCCGGCGCGATATTGCTCGAGAAAATGATGCGGTTGTCGATGTCGATGCGGTACGCGTCCGCGGTGAAGCGCGTGTCGTCGCCGAGGCGGGTGACGACGCCGAGGCTGCCCGAGACCGAGGTTTCCTCTTTGAGCGGCGGCACGCCGAAGGCCTGCGTCACCGCGCTGTTCTGGCGCGCGGTCAGGGTATCGGTCAGCACACCGGCGGAGTTGAGGTTGGTCGACACCTGGCTGTAGAACTGCTGCTGCACGCCGGGCGCGCGGAATCCGTTGGTGAGCGTGCCGCGCAGGGCGAAAGAGTCGGTGAAATCGAAGCGCCCGGTCAGCTTGCCGGTGACATTGCTGCCGAAGTCGGAATAGTGCTCGTAGCGCAGTGCGGCGCTGGCGTCGAATTTCTCGGTGAGCTGGTTTTCCGCGTCGACGTAGACGGCGAAGTTGTGGCGGCCGTCGTCGACCGCGGTCGCCGGCGTCCAGCCGGGAAAGCCCTGCGTGCCCGGCGCGGCGATGCCGCCGGTCTGGTTGAGGATCACGATGCTGCGATTGTTCGTGCGCCCGTAGGAATACGACACCAGGTCGCCCGGCGTGATCCGGTAGTTCTCGTCGCGGTACTCGAAGCCCGTGCCGATGAACACCGGTTGCGCGCTCATTCCCCAGTCGACCGAGCCTTTCAGGTCGGCGTCGAACACGACGTGACGGTATTCGAGCGCGCCGGTGAACGCCGACAGCGGCGAGGATCCGTAGATGCCGCTGCCGTCCGGCTTCGGCTCGTACCACCAGCTGACGTTGATCGTATTGCCTTCGTGGAAATCGAACTTGTTCTGCCCCCACTCGAGCGAAACGTCGTAGCTCCAGGTGCCTTCGAGCGGACCGCGGTAGCCGACCGCGGCCGAGCCGTCGACGGTCTTCGTCTGCAGCTCGGGCAGGAATCCGTTCGGGTACACCGCCGGCACGGTGCGGCCGTCGCCGGCGCTGCGGAAAAAGCCGTTCGATACGCCGGTGCGGCGCGAGTAGCCGCCGAACCAGTACAACTCGCCGCCGCCGATCGGCAGGCCGCCGTTGAGCCACAGGTAGGCGTCCTTCGTGTGCGCATCGCCGAGGTTCTGGGTCACGCGCGGCGGGTCCACGCGCAGCGAGTCGGGGCCGGCGCGGTTGGTCGCCCCGCGGTCGCGGTACTCGAGCGCGATGTTCGTATAGCCGCCCGGGCCGAACGTGAAGCCGGTATCGACGCTGCCGCTCCACAGTGCGCCGTCGCCGGCATAGGTCTTGCCGCCCTGCACGGACAGGTCGGTTTCGCCGACGTTCTTCTTCAGGATGATGTTGACCACGCCCGCGATCGCGTCCGAGCCGTACTGCGCCGCCGCGCCGTCGCGCAGCACTTCGATGTGGTCGATCATCGACTCGGGGATCGAATTGATGTCGTAGCCGGCCGAACCGCGGCCGATCGTCTGCTGCACGTTGACCAGCGCCTGCTGGTGGCGGCGCTTGCCGTTGACGAGGATCAGGGTCTGGTCGGGGCCGAGGCCGCGCAGGGTCAGCGGACGGATCAGGTCGGTGCCGTCGCTGACGAAAGTCGTGGAGAAATTCGCCGACGGTTCGAGAGTCTGCAGCAGGCGCCCGACTTCGAGCGTGCCGCTCGACTGCATCGCTTCCTTGCCGATCATGTCGATCGGGCTCGGCGAATCGGCGACGGTATGGCCCTTGGCGCGCGAGCCGGTGACGGTGATCTCGCCGAGCTGCGTGGTGTCTTTCTTGCCGGCGTCCGGAGCGGAGACGCCCTGGGTCTGAGCCGAAGCCTGCGCTGAAAGCACCGCCATCAGCGCGACGGCCAACGCGGTGCGAACGAAAACGGCGGGGCGTGGGACAGGCAGAAACTCGAGCATGCGCATACGATTCCTCCCGATCAGTGAACCGATGTGGTGCAAGGCGCTAGCCCGCAACGACACACGCCCTGCGATGGCGCGGAAACATTAACAGGTTTTAATCTTTGTAACCCCCGCATCTCCCGATGTTGCGAAACAGTTCTCGAAACTGCCCGGACAGCGAACCATGAACATGCTGGTCAATATCGACGTCGACGACCTCGAACGCGCGACGGCGTTCTATCTGCGCGCATTCGATCTATCGGTCGGACGGCGTTTCGGCGACGACGCCGTCGAACTCGTCGGCGGCGAGGCGCCGATCTATCTGCTCGCCAAGCGCGCCGGAACCACGGCTGCCGCGGCTCAGACGCGCGCGTATTCGCGCCACTGGACGCCGGTGCATCTCGACTTCGTCGTCGCCGACATCGATGCGGCCGTCGTCAAGGCCTGTGCCGCCGGCGCCGTGCTCGAACGGCCCGTGCGCACGAACGTGTGGGGCAAGCTGGCGCCGATGGCCGACCCGTTCGGCCACGGCTTCTGCCTCATTCAATTTCTCGGCCGCGGCTACGACGAAATCGCAACCCCGCATCCGTAGAAGACGAACCGCGCTAGACGTGGATGAACCGGCCGCCGCCGAACACCCAGTTCTCCCAGCGCGTTTCCTTGAACACGATCATCACGTTCTCCGCGTTCAAGCGCAGCGGCGCGGCGGCGAGCGCGCCGACGATGTCGGCGACGATCTTCTTCTTCACTTTCACGCTGCGGCCTTCGGAAAAGAGAATCTCGATCAGAACGAAGCTGTCGTCGCGCGGCGCAGTCAGGTCGGGATAGCTCGGATCGAAACGGAAATTCTCGGGCTCCAATTCGAGCACGCGCTGAAAACGGTCCGCCTCGGGCACGCCCGACGCGACCAGCGCGCCATGCACCGCGGCAAGCACACCGGATTTGAATTCCGCGGGCTTGGGTTTGACGAGGGTGAGAGTAACGAGTGGCATGGGAGCTCCTTGGGTAGTCGTTGTACTTCGCCTTGCAGCTTCAGCGCGCCGGCGTCCGCACGATGTCGGCGCCGGCATCGCCGCAGGCCGGCGCGGGCACGCTGTCCTTCGGTTCGTCGCCGGGCGGCGTATATGTGCGCGGCCGTTCGCTTCCTGCCCGGCGCGAAAACGAAGCATGCCCTAGATCGAGCCGCCGGCGGATCCGAACGCGCTGCCGATCGGGACCGAAGCGCGGCCGGAGTGATTCACTCCTCGTCTCCACGTCGAATCTAGAGGCTGCGATCGCGCAAGGTCGAAAACGAAATGGCCAGCGCGATACAGGTGAACAAACCGCCGAGCAGGCACACGCCGTTCCAGCCCGCGTACTTCCAGGCGAAGCCGGTCAACGCCGATGCGACCGCGCCGCCGAGGAAGAATATCCCGGTGAACAGGCCGTTGAGGCGCCCGCGCACCTCCGGGCGCAACAGGTTGACCGCGCGCCGCCCGAGCGTCTGGTCGCCGACCACGCCGACATCGAGAAGGATGGCGCACGCGGCGAGCAGGCCGAGCGCGAACGTCGGCGCGAGGTCCGCGATGGCCACGGCGAAGGCCGCAAGGATCATCGACTGCGCCGCCAGCGCATGCAGCCCGACCAGAGCCGGCCGGGTCCAGCCGCGGTCGCCCCAACGCCCCGCCAAAGGCGCGACGACGGCGCCGCTGAGGCCGGCGAAGGCGAACACGGCGATGCCCCGCGCGCCGAGATGGAACGGCGGCCGCGCAAGCTGCACGGCGACCGTGGTCCAGAACATGTTGAACGCGGCGAACATCATCGCCGATTCGGCGGCACGCACGCGCAGGACGCGCTCCTCGCGCAGAAGCCGCCATAGCGAGCCGATGAGCTCGGCGTAGCCCATGTTCGCATCGGGCTTGCGCCGCGGCAGAGTGAAGACGAGCAGCAGGATCAGCGTACAGACCAGCGCCGCCGATGCCAGGTACATGCCGCGCCAGCCGAGCGCGTCGGCGGCAAGGCTGGCGAGCGGCCGCGAAACGAGCACGCCGATCATCATGCCGCTCATGACGTCGCCGACCACGCGCCCGCGCTGCGCCTCCGGCGCGAGCGAGGCCGCCAGCGGCACGAGCACCTGGATGCAGCTGATCGCCGCGCCGAGGATGAACGCGGCCAGCAGGAACCACGGCGCCGACGGCGCCAACGCCGCGGCGCACAGCGCGATCGCGTCGGCCGCCAACATCGCCAAGGCAAGCCTGCGGTTTTCGACCAGATCGGACAACGGCACGAGCAGGACCAGGCCGGCCGCGTAGCCGAGCAACACGGCGAGCGTGACGAAGCCGGACAGGCGCGCATCGAGGCCGAGTGCGGGGCCGATGACCTCGACCAGCGGCTGCGAAGAGAACAGGTTGAGAATGATCACGCCGACCGCGAACGCGAACAGGCGCGTCGGCACCCTGCGCGCGTCGGCGGCGGACCTGGCCGCAGCGCGGGCCGCGAATGCGTCGATATCGGTGGAAGACATGATCCGTTTCATACTTGACATGAAGTAAAACGAATCTATGCTTATCTTGAATATTCTTCCAATGAATTGTTTTCAGTATTTTTATGCAAGTTCCGCATTCAACGATCAGGAGCCTCCGCCCATGAACACGCGCGACATCGAAGCCTTCCTCGCCGTCGTCGACTCCGGTTCGATCATGGGCGCGGCCGCGCGGCTGCATTTGACCCAGCCCGCGGTGACCCGGCGCATACAGGGGCTGGAGGAAGCGCTCGGCTCGCAGCTGCTCGATCGCCTGTCGAAACCGCTCAAGCCGACGGCCGCGGGGCGCGAAGCCTACGAACTCGGCCGGCGCGTGCTCGGCGCGGTGCAGGATCTGCGCGACGGTCTCGCCGAAGGCGGCGAAATCGGCGGCGAACTGCGCCTCGGCGTCACCCCCTCGCAGTCCGACGATACCCTGGCCGGCCCGCTCGACAGCCTGCGCAAGGCCTATCCGAGACTGGCGCTGCGCATCGCCACCGCATGGTCGCCGGTGCTGCTCGAACAGATCCCGAGCAACCGCATCGATGCGGCGATCGTGCATCTGCCCGAGCACGCCGCGCCGTCCCAACTGCTGCACGTCGAACCGATAACGACCCAGCGCATGGTCGTGGTCGCCGCGAAGTCGCTCGGCCTGCGCGGCCGACGTTCGCTGGCCGACGTGGCGGACCGGCCATGGATCCTGAGCCAGGACGGCTGCGGCTACCGCGAAGTGCTGCGCCACGCGGTGGCGCGCCTGAATGCGCCGTTCGTGCCGGCCGTGGAAACCTACAATTCCGAATTGCGCATGTCGCTGGTCGCGCGCGGCCTCGGCCTCGGCGTGTCCACGGACGCCGCGCTCAACCGCAGCAAATACCGCGATGCCCTCGACCTGCTCGACCTGCGCGACTTCAAGCCGCAGATCCATATCGGCCTCGCTCATCGCGTCGCCTGCGGCCGTCTCGCCGGTCCGCTGAACGTGCTCGCCGACGCCTTGAAGGCGATGCAGAAACCGCGGGTCGTGCCGTTGCGGACGAAGGCGCGCGCGGGCTAGTCTTCGCGCCTTCCGGCCACGTCACATCCGGTCCGCATGCCCGATCCGGCTCACAGCTTCGCGCTGCAATCCCAACTGCAGCACATCGCCAACCTGGTGCTGCTGTCGGGGTTCGTGCTCGCCCTGGCCGGCGAACTGCTGCTGCCCGCGCCGGGCACGCGCTGGAACCGGGCGCGGCTCGTCCATGGCGCGCACAATCTCGTGCTCTGGCTGGCCGGCGTGATCCTCGCCTCGTTCGTCTTCGGCAGCACGGTCTGGGCGCTGCTGCAATGGATGCAATGGCGCGGCATCGGCCTGTTGCATCTCCTGCCGCTGCCGGACGGGCTGCTGGCGGTTCTCGCCTTCGCCCTGCTGGATGCGGCGGACTACGTCTTCCATCGCCTGAGCCACAATCTGCGCTGGCTCTGGCTGATGCATGCGGTCCATCATTCGGACCCCCAGGTCGACGTGACGACGAACCTGCGTCAGCATCCTCTGCACATCGTCCTCACCCAGCTCTGGAAGATTTCGGCCTGCGCGGCCATCGGCGTCCCGCCGTGGGTATATCTCGTGCACGAGATCCTCAATCTCGGCTTCGCCTACTGGCATCACGCCGCGATCGGCTGGCCGCGCCGGCTCGACCGTGCGCTGTCCTGGCTGGTCGTCACGCCGCGCATGCACTGGAATCATCATTCGCCGGCGCAGGAACGCACCAACTCCAACTACGGAGTGATCCTCTCCTGCTGGGACCGGGCATTGGCGACGTCGAGCGGGCCCGCGGACGATCCCGCGAAATTCGGCCTGAGCGCCCTCGCCGCGCCGCGCTGGCACAGCGCGTTCGGCATGCTGGCGACGCCTTGGCGCGCGCGCAAGCTCGACCGGCTCTGATTCCGGCCCGGCCCCGGCTCAGCCGTTGCGGCGCGCCGCGAAGTAGGTGCCCGCGCCGACCAATAACGCAGCCAGCAGAGTGAGCAGACGGGGACTCAGCGCCGGCGCGCCCTGCACGAGTGCCGCCAGGGCCGAACCGAAGAGCGAAATGGTGCCCGTCGTTCCGGCCGTTGTCCCCGCGCAGTTCAGAACGAAACCGCCGATGACGCCGACGGTGCGGCAGTTGACGGCGAGCTGAGCGTTTTCCGCCGCGCTCGACGACGGCAGATATTGAACGACCACCGTGCAGGAAGGCGTGGCCGGACCGAGCGACGTTCCCGCCGCGCAAGTGCCGCCCGGAACGATCGTGAAGTCCGCGGCGTTGACGCCTTGAACCGAGAGCGAATTGAGAAAGGCGACGAATCCCACCGGGGCGCCGTTGGCATCGAAGGTGAGCGTGATCGTCTTGGCGACCGGCACAGCGGGCGCCGGCGCCACCAGCGCGTAAGCGTCGTCGACGGAGCGAATGTTGACCGTGGCTACGGGTACGCCGGCATACAACGGCGCACAACACAGCAGAGAGAGAATTCCCAGCAGACGACGAAAGCAGACCCGAAGCAGCATGACGACCCTCCTCGAAATGCGTGCGGACACGAAAGCGTCGATGAAGCCGCGCAGTGCAACGGGCCGCGCGGCGGACGCCACGATACTCCCGTCCGTCGCCGCAAGCCAGGCACGGCGCACGGGGGATGCGCGATGCGCATCACGGAAAGGAAGGAACTTTCCGGCCGGAATCAGCCTCCGGCGGCGAGCCTGCCGACCGTTTCGCGATAACGCGCGGCGATGCGTTCTTCATCACGGTGACGGAAATCGCGCACGACCCACTCGCCGTTGGCGACGACATGGCGCACGAGATTGGCATTGCCGGCAAACAGAAACGTGTCGATCAAACTCGCTTCGTCGCGCCCGGCGAGCAGCGCAGCCGAGTCGTCGAGCACGATCAGGTCGGCGCGCGCCCCGGCCTCGATCGCGCCGGCGGCGATGCCGGCCGCGCGCGCGCCACCGAGCAGCGCCGCGGCGAACAGCGTTTCGCCGACGCTGGCGTTCGCCGCGGAAACGGCGATGTTGCGATGCCTCGTCGCCAGGCGCTGGCCGTATTCGAGCCAGCGCAGCTCTTCCACCGGCGACACCGAAATATGGCTGTCCGAGCCGATGCCGAGCGCGCCTGCGTGGTCGAGATAGGCCTTGAGCGGGAAGAGACCGTCGCCGAGGTTGGCCTCGGTGGTCGGGCACAGTCCGGCGACGGCGCCGGACTGCGCGAGCCGCTGCGTTTCCTGCGCCGTCATGTGCGTGGCGTGCACGAGGCACCAGCGCGCATCGACCGGCATATTGTCGAGCAGCCACTCGACCGGGCGCGCGTTGCGCAGTGCGAGGCAGTCTTGCACTTCGCCGATCTGCTCGGCGATGTGAACGTGGACCGGCATCGCGCGCGTCACGTCCGCGCCGAGCACCTCGCGCATCGCCCGCTCGGGCACCGCGCGCAGCGAATGCAGGGCCATGCCGATGCGCAGCGTGGCGCTCTCGAGCTTTTTCAATTTCTGCAAAAGCGCCAGGTAGCCGTCGACCTCGAAGCCGAAACGGCGCTGGCGATCGGACAGCGCGCGGCCGTCGAAGCCGCCGGTCATGTACAGCGCCGGCATCAGGGTCAGGCCGATGCCGGCTTCCCGAGCCGCTTCGACGAGGGCGAGCGACATCGCCGCGGGGTCGGCATACGGCCGGCCATCCGGCTGATGGTGCAGATAATGGAATTCGCAGACATGGGTGTAGCCCGCCTTGAGCATCTCCACGTAGAGCTGCGCGGCGATCGCGCGCAGATCCTCCGGATCGACGCGGCTGGCGAACGCATACATCGTTTCGCGCCAGGTCCAGAAGCTGTCCGCCTGCCGGGAAGCACTCCCCGGGGCGACTTTTTGATTGTCGCGGGCGGAAACCGCCGTATCGGCAAGACTCTGCCGTTCCGCGAGGCCCGCCATCGCACGCTGGAACGCATGCGAGTGCAGATTCGGCATGCCGGGCAGCACGTAGCGGCCGAGCGTTTGAGCGCCTTCTGCAACCGAACCGGTGGTAACGTCCAGCGTCATTCCCCTATTCGGCGAAGAGACGTCCACCCGCACGCTTACGTGCTCGGTCCAGCCGCCAGGCAGCCATGCGTATCGCGCCGAGTATTGCGTGCTGCCTACCCTTTCCTCGTTCATGCCATTCCTTTTAGTGTGCAAGAGGGACCGCTATCCGGCGCCGGTGCGATCCAGGCGAGCGCTCCACGATTCGCCGCAAGCGTAAGGGTTGGATCGAGAACATGCCAGCACGAAAAACCGCTCCCGGCTGCGGTTCGGTCTGCAATAATCCGCACATGTCCGACCCCGCCTCGAAGCCCCTGCGCGACGCGCTGCATCACCTGTCCCGTCAGGATTTGTTCGCACCGACGCAATGGAAGCGGCGACTGACTCTGTGGAGCGGCGGCATTCTCGTCGGCTGCGCCGCAATCGCCTTCGCCCAGGCGAGCGACCTCGCCTTCGCCGCTTTCCGCAGGTTGCTCGCCATCTCGGTCTGGCTGCCGCTCTTGCTCACGCCTGCGGCGTTCGCGTTGCTCGCCTGGTTGACCGCCGGCCCCCTGCGCGCCACGCGCGGCAGCGGCATTCCGCAGGTGATCGCCGCCCTCGAAGTGCCCGACGCCGATTTCCGCGCCCGCCTGCTGTCGTTGCCGATCGTCCTGTGCAAGATGCTCCTGACCCTCGCTGGCCTCGCCGCCGGCGCATCGATCGGGCGCGAAGGCCCGACCGTGCACGTGGGAGCCGGGATCATGCACGCTCTCGGCCGACGGCTCGGCTACATCGATCCCACCACGCTGTCGCGTTTCATTCTTGCCGGCGGCGGCGCCGGCATCGCCGCGGCTTTCAACACGCCGCTCGCCGGCGTCGTTTTCGCGATCGAGGAACTCGCCGGCACGTTCGAGCACCGCTTCAGCGGAATCGTGCTGACTGCGGTGATCTTCGCCGGTATCGTGTCGCTCGGCGCGCTCGGCAACTACGCTTATTTTGGCCGCGTTTCCGCCGAACTGCCGCTCGGGCAGAGCTGGCTCGCCGTGCTCTCGTGCGGCCTCTGCGGGGGCATCGGCGGCGGCTTGTTCGTGCGCACGATCCTGCTGCGCAATCCCGACTCGGCGAGCCGCCGCCCCTTCGCGCGTATCGCGGATTTGCGCGCTCAACGGCCGATTGCGTTCGCCACGGCCTGCGGAGCTGCACTCGCCGTGCTCGGCGTGGCCAGCGGCACGCTCGGCATCAGCGTATACGGCACGGGCTATGCGGAGGCCCGCGACCTGGTTCAATCCACGCACGGCGCAGCCGCCGCATTCGGCCTGCTCAAGCTCGCAGCCAATGTCCTTTCCTATTGGGCCGGCATTCCGGGCGGCATCTTCTCGCCGGCGCTCGCGGTCGGCGCCGGCATGGGTAATACGTTGTCCGCGCTGTTGCCTGGGGCGGATCGCACCGCCGTAGTGCTGCTCGGTATGGGTGCGTTTCTTTCGGGCGTCACCCAGTCGCCGCTCACCTCGGCAGTGATCTCTCTCGAACTGACCGCAAACCAAAGCATGGCGATTCCGATCATGGCGGCGTGCCTGTTCGCACGCGCGGTGTCGTCGCTCGTGGCGCCGGTTCCCGTGTACCGCGCTTTCGCCCTGCGCCTGATCGCGGAACAGGAGGCCCGAAGCGCCACCGGAAAATCCGCGACGCCCCCTCAAAACTCGGAGCATCGGATATGAAAGTGCGATGGGACGGACTGTTGCTCGATTGTCGCCTGGCGACGATGACTCCCAATGGCACGGCTTTCGGTTTCGTCGAAGATGGCGCGCTGGGCTGGAAGGACGGCGAGATCGTTTTCGCCGCGGCGCGTACGCACCTGCCCGGCGCCGCCGACGCGCTTGCCGACCGCGTCGATTCGGCGGGCGGCGCACTGGTCACACCGGGACTGATCGATTGCCACACCCATCTCGTCTTCGCCGGCGACCGCGCCGGGGAATTCGACCTGCGCCTCAACGGAGCGAGCTATGCCGACATCGCCAAGGCCGGCGGCGGCATCGTCTCGACCGTGACGAAGACGCGCGCGGCGGGCGAAGACGATCTGCTTGCGCAATCCCTGCCGCGCGCGAAAGCCTTGCTCGCCGACGGCGTGACGACGCTCGAAATCAAATCGGGCTATGGCCTGGATCTCGACAGCGAAATGAAGATGCTGCGCACTGCGCGAAGCATCGGCGATGCGCTCGGCATCACGGTGTCCACCACGTTTCTCGGCGCGCACGCGCTGCCGCCCGAGTTCGCCGGGCGCCAGTCCGACTATGTCGACGAAGTCTGCATCCACATGCTGCCGAAGATCGCGCAGGCCGGTCTGGCCGATGCGGTCGACGCGTTCTGCGAAAACATCGCGTTCACGCCGTCCGAGGTGCGGCGCGTGTTTGAGACCGCGCGCGCCTACGGCCTGGCGGTCAAGCTGCACGCGGATCAATTGTCGGACGGCGGCGGCGCGGCGCTCGCGGCCGAATTCGGCGCGCTGTCGGCCGATCATCTCGAATATACGAACGAAGCCGGCGTGCAGGCGATGGCCGCCGCGGGCAGCGTCGCGGTCATGTTGCCGGGCGCGTTCTATGCGCTGCGCGAAACCAGACTGCCCCCGCTCGATGCGTTCCGCAGCCACGGCGTCGCACTGGCGGTCGCGAGCGATCTCAATCCCGGCACCTCGCCCCTGCTCTCGCTGCGCCATGCGCTGAACATGGCCTGCACCCTGTTCCGCATGACGCCCGAGGAAGCGCTGCGCGGGGCGACCGTCCACGCGGCGCGTGCGCTCGGTTTCGCCGACCGCGGCTCCTTGGCGCCGGGACAGCGCGCGGACTTCGTGGTGTGGGATGCGGCGCATCCGGCCGAATTGTGCTACTGGATCGGCGGCATACTGGCGCGGCAGGTTTTCGTCGCGGGGCTGCGCCGCCGGGGAGCGTGAACGGCGGAAGGCGGGAGGCCCGCAGGCAAACAAAACCCCGCATGGCGCGGGGTTTGTGTCGGAACGCGGTCCGCGTTCAGGCCGGCTTCTTGGCCGGAGCGGCCTTCTTCGCCGGAGCCGCTTTCTTCGCCGCCGGCTTGGCCGCCTTCGCGCCGGTCGACTTCCTCGCCACGTGCGGGCGCGACTTGCCGTAGCTGCGGATCGCGATCTTGCCTTTCTTCGTCTTGCGGTCGCCTCTGCCCATCGTCATTCTCCTGTATTGGTATTGAAAAGGTGGCGTAGCTTAACAGCGCGGGCGCCGCTTGAAAAATCGCGGCGCCGCGCGAAAGCAGCGGAAGGCGGCGGCGTCCGCCGCGGACGGATCAGCTTTTCGCCGCCGCGGGAACCCGCCGCCGGGCCAAGGCCACCTGCGCGGCGACGAAGGAAACGGTCGCGCAGGCGGCGATCGCATACACCATCGTCTTCGAAGTGCGATCGCCGATCGCACCCGTGACCGCCATGACGGCGGCGCCGGTCATGAACTGCAGCGTGCCCATCAGCGCCGAGGCAGTGCCGGCGATCGCGCCGTGCTGTTCGAGCGCGAGCACCGACGAATTGGGGATGACGAGGCCGAGAAAGGCGTAGCCGAAGAACAGCACGACGATCATCACGGCGAGGCTGTCGACGCCGAGCGCGGTCAGCGCGGCGAGCAGGAGCATCGCCGCGGCATAGCCCCATGTGGCCGTGCGCACGACGTGGTGCATGCCGAACGCCTTCGCCAGCGAGCCGTTCGCCTGCGCAGCACCGAAGAAGGCGACCGCGTTGATCGAGAAACAGAGGCTGTATTGGGTCGGGGTCAGACCGTAGTGCTCGATCAGCACGAACGAGGAGTTGGCCAGATAGGCGAAGAAGCTGGCGACGCCGAACGAACCGATGAGGACGAGGCCGAGGAACATCGGATCGCGCAGCAATACGCCGTAGGCCGCCAGCGCGCTGCGCAGGCTCGAATCGACGCGTTCGGACTTCGGCCGCGTTTCCGGCACGAACAAGGTAAGCAGCGCGAGGCCGACGGCGGCCGCGCCGATCACGCTCCAGAAGATCGCGCGCCAGCTCGCCCAGGCGATGACGAAGCTGCCGGTGAGCGGGGCGAGGATCGGCGAAACGCTGAACACGAGCATGAGCAGCGACATCAATCGCACCGCCTCCGCGCCCGTATGCATGTCGCGCACGATCGCACGCGTGATCACCATGCCCGCGCAGGCGCCGACGCCCTGCACGAAGCGGAACCCGATCAGGGTGCGCATGTCCGGCGCGAGCGCGCAGCCGATGCTGCCGAGGATGAACAGGCCGAGGCCGAAATACAGCGGCGCACGCCGGCCGGCCATGTCGGACACCGGACCGTAGACGAGCTGGCAGACGCCGAGCGCGACGAAGAACACCATCAGGCTCAACTGCGCATCGAGCGTGCTCGCACCGAAACTGTGCTTGATCGACGGCAGCGCCGGCAGATACATGTCGATCGCGAACGGACCGATCGCGGTGATCAGGCCGAGCACGACCGCGTACTTGAGAAATTGCGTTTTCATCGTGCTTCTTGTTTTGGGCGCAGGCGTCTTCACTGGGGCCGATACCTCTCTTTGCAAGCCCGGACGACGCAACTTGTGGCTATGATGGGTCATGGCCACGAATTCCGGCGACTTCAAAATCAGTCTCGCTTTGCAGGGCGGCGGTGCGCACGGCGCGTTCACCTGGGGCGTGCTCGATCGGCTGCTCGAAGACGGTTCGATCGATCTCGACGGCATCAGCGCGACGTCGAGCGGCGCGATGAACGCGCTCGCGCTGACCCAGGGCTGGCTGGACGGCAAACGCGACGGCGCACGCGCGATGCTGGCCCAGCTTTGGGAGTCGGTCGCCGCGCACGCCAACCTGATGAGTTGGGCGTTCTCCACGCCGGCGGGCGCGGCGACCGAGCGCATCCTGCTCGGCCTGACGCGCTACTTCACTCCGCAGGAGATGAATCCGCTCGGCATCAATCCGGTCAAGAACGTCGCCGCGGCGCTGTTCGATTTCGACAGGATCCGCAAGAAATCGCCGTTCAAGCTGTTCATCGCGGCGACCCGCGTGCGCGACGGACGCCTGGTCCTGTTCGACGACGGCAGCCTGACTCTCGACGCCCTGCTCGCGAGCACCTGCCTGCCGCAATTGTTCGCCCCGGTCGAAATCGACGGCGAAACATATTGGGACGGCGGCTACGCCGGCAATCCGGCGATCGAACCGCTGGTCTACCGCTGCGAGGCAGAGACGATCGCCTGCGTGCTGGTGCAGCCGATCGAGCGCGCGCAGGCACCGACGACGGCGCGCGAGATCGGCGAACGCATCACCGAGCTGTCGTTCTCGACCACGTTCATCCGCGAGCTGGAAACTCTGCAGACCGCGCAGGGCATGCTCGCGAAGAATTTTCCGCTGACCCCGCTCGGCCAGCGCCTGAAGCAGATCGACATCCAGATCGTCGAGCCCGGCGAATCGCTCGATAGCTACAGCGCGAAGACGCGTCTGCATACGCGCCTGGCCTTTCTGTGCGACCTGCGCGATCGCGGCCGCGAACGGGCGCAGGCGTGGCTGGAAAGAAGAGCGTTTAACGCGGA
>CBJLOV010000082.1:0-18360 GCA_966424745.1 uncultured bacterium | reverse complement strand
CAGCCCTCAGCCCTCAGCCCTATAATCCCCTCCCTCAGCGGCCACTCCGGCCGGCGTCGAGCAATCCCCTTCATGTCTTTGCAAAACGGCCCGGCCCGGCCCTTGGTTCCGCTGCTCGTCCGCTTCGGCCGCCTTGGCGACATGGTTCTGCAGGAACCGCTGCTGCATTTGCTCCATCGTCGCTACGGCCGCCCCTGCCGCATATTGTGCCGTGGCGCATGGACGAGCCAACTCTACCGCGGCCACGCCGACGTGGGCGAAATCTGGCAGCTGCACAACCGCAACCGGCTGCTCGCGATCAGTCCGGAACGCTGGAGAGTGATCGCGAAGATCCGCGCGCACGACGGCCCGATCTACATCAGCGAGGACACGCGCGGTTCGCTCAAGCGCATCCGCTGGCTGCTGCGCTTCGCCGGCGTGCCGCAAGAACGCTGCGCGTTCCTGACCGATATGAATCTGCGCGGCGACGAACACTGGGTCGACCAGGCGCTGATGTTCGGCCGCACGACTCCGGCGGCCTGGCGCGAAGCCGACTATCCGTGGAGCGATGCCGATCTGCAGACGGCGCCTAAGCTGTATCTGGATGCCGACGATCGCGCAGATGCGGACGCCTGGCTGCGCCGACGCGGTCTCGCCGATGCGCCGCTGGTGCTGCTGCAGGCGGGCAACTGGCGCGTGCACCGCTGGTGGCAGAAGCGAGCGGACGATCCGAAGTTCTGGCCGGTCGAATCCTGGGCCGCGTTGCTGCGTGCCATGCACGAGACGATGCCGGCGGCGAACCTGCTGCTCTGCGGCTCGCCGGTCGAGTCGGCCGTGTGCGAAGCGATCGAGCGCGCGGCAGGTCTGGCCCAGGTGAAGACGGCGACGACCGATCTGCCGGTGCGGCGTCTGCTCGGCGTCCTCGAACGCGCGCACAGCATGGTGTCGGTCGACACCGGCCCCGCGCATCTCGCCGCGGCGATCGGCTGCCCGCTCGTCATCCTCTACGGCGGCAAGTACGGCCCCGACAAATGGGACCGGCGCAGCCCCTACGGCAAGCCCGTGATCAACCTCGGCGTAGACCCGCCGGCGCCGGCCGTGGCTTCGATTCCGGCGGACCAAGTGATTGCGGCATGGCGGTCGCTTGTGGGTAGTTGAAAATCAAGAGCATTTTTGGCCACGGATTGCGCGGATTACACGGATAAAGAAGAGCCAAGATAAATCGCGCTTCGCTCTATCCGTGTAATCCGCGCAATCCGTGGCCAAATCTCTTCGCTCTTACGACAAAGCGAACCAGACTCAGCCGGAACGCGCTAGGTCGCTGTCGCAGCGGCGAGGCCCGTGCGCAGGCGCTCGCCGAAGCCGCGGTCGTTGGCTTCGTACCAGGCGCGGGCGGCCGCGCCGAGGCGGTCGAGGTCGGCTTCGGCGGCGGTAATGAGGTGTTCGACCGCGGCGGTCATCGCTGCTTCGTCGAATTCGTAGATCGTGGCGAGATTCTTCTCGCCGTTCGCGCGGCAGGCCACCAGCACGCCGCGTTCGCGCGTGACGAGTTCGTTCATCGGCGCGGCATCGTTGGTGACGACGATCGCGCCGACGCTCAGCGCTTCGACCAGATAATGCCCATAGCCCTCGGTTTCCGAAGGACAGAGATGGAAGCGCAGCTCGTTCTGCAGCCGTTTGAGCGCAGCATCCGCGACGTAACCGATGCGGTGGTCGATGTTCGCCGCGGCAGGACCGGGTTTTGCGGTGATCGCATGTTGGACGATGGTGAGCTTCGGCCATTCCGGATGCTTGCGCCATAGTGCGAGCAGGCGTTCGGTGCCCTTGAGTTCGCTGCGCCCGGCGAGATGGAAGAATTCACGCCGGCGCGGCACCGAGCGATCAAGGCGGTCGGGACTGGTGAAGCCGATATAGGTGGTCTTGCAGCCGCGCGCGCGGAAAATCGGCTCGGCGTGATGCGTCTTGACCAGTACGTGATCGAGCGTGGCGAAGCGCACGACCTCGTCGGGCCACTGCCATTCCGGGTTCGGCAGCATCACATTGCATCGCGCCAGCGCGGCATATTCGTCGCGCACGTGCTCGAGCATGAGGTTCAGGTCGTAACGCGGCTGGCTCACGAGCCCGCGCAGCGCGTTCGCGATGCGCACGAGCGTGGGCACGACGTACTTGTGCAGCTTGCCGCCGCGGATGTTGGTGTACTCGACCACGTGCCCCTGCGCACGCAGGGCGTCGGTGAGCAGGCGCAGGTCGGTCGTCAGGCCGACGCCGTTGTTGCGCGCGATCAGGTTGATGCGCAGGCTCGCCGTCATGGCGTCGCGGCCGCCGCCCGCGCAGCGAGGTCTCCGCAGGCCGCGATCGTCGCCGCGGCAGCCTGTCCGGCGTCGAGGCCGCGCGCATCGATCGTATGGTTGCGCGCGCCGTACACGCTCCAGCCGGGGATATCGGTCACCGAGAAGATGCCGACCGTCGACGCGCCGCTCGCCGCGGCGAGATGCATGATGCCGCAGTCCGCGCTGACGTAGAGCGAGAGATTGGCGAGCACGCCGCCGAGCTTGCGGATGTCGCTGGAGAAGTACGCCGGATAACGATCGCCGAGCAGGGAACGGCCGAAACCCGGCACGATCTCGACGACGGCATGGTCCGGATAGCGGGCGGCGAGCACGGCGATGAAGCGCTCCCACCACTCGCGCGGATAGTTCTTGACGCCGGTCGCGAAGGCGTAGATGCCGATCACGCCGCGCGCAGGCCTCTCCCGAGCCATGATCGCGCTCAGCGTCGCGCGCCCTTGCTCGCGCTCGGCCGCGGAGAGGCCAAGGTCGAGCTCCGGATAGCTCCACGACGCCGGATCGCCGCCGATGCCCATGGTCTTGCGCAGCAGATACACCGGCAGCTTCGCCGCGTGCTCTTCATCCCCCGGCTCGGCAATGGCATGGGTCAAGTGACCGCTCTTCTTCGGTCCGTCGAAACCGAGGCGGAAGCGGGCGCGCGAATTGCGCACGAGCAGACGGTCCGAATGCGAGAGCAGATACGGGTCGACGGCGAGATCGTAGCCGGTCGCGCGCAGCTGCTTGAGTATGCCGCGGTAGCGCAGCGGCGCTTTGGCGATGCTCTTCGGCAGCACGGTCGTGCGCCGCACCTGGGCGAAGCGCGCGAACAGGGCCGGCGCCGCGCCGCAGCCGCTGACGATGTCGACTTCGGCACCCGGAAAACGCACCTCGATCTCGCGCAGCAATGGCGTCAGCAGCAGGGTTTCGCCGAGCGTCCTGGCCGCTCGGCAGACCAGGATGCGGTGGATACCCCGCGTGGGAACCTGCTTCGGTAGATCGGCGGCAACCGGCGACTCCGGCGTCAGCCGGCGCGAGAACCAGCGCGCGATGCGGCGGCGCAGGCTCTTCGCGGGCGAATCGTTGCTGTGGCGGATTTCTTGGGACATGAGGTCGAGTGTAGCGTGCCGACTCGCTTGCCGCGCTAGATCAAGAGCGCCGCCGCGAAGATCGGGAAGAGGAAGAAATTAAGGCTTGGCCTTTTTCCTATTTTGCTTTTCTTCGTGATCTTCGTGTCTTCGTGGCAACGCTTTTCGCTTTCACGGCCAAACAGAAATGCGAGTCAATCGGCCTCCGCGTCGACGGCCTTCTTCGGCGCAGGCACATTGCCGCCGCGGCAGGCTTCGGCGACGGCGTCGCTACGGAACAGCCACCACTCGCGCCGGTTGGCGTGGCCGACGTAGTGCGCCTTCGCTTGATCGATGCATGGGGCCATCGCGTCGGCGAGCACGAAGACCCAGCGCGACTCCGGCTTCGCCTCCAGCCAGCGGATCGCCTCGCCGAGCTGCAGATGCGCGGGTTTGACGAAACCGAATTCGACGACCTTGCGATCGGCGAAGAGCAGGTTCTGTTCCTTCCACGCGACCAGGCCGAGTTCGGCCTCCGGCCCGATCGTCGCGCCGGCCTGGCGCATCAGGCCGCGCGCGGAGCTCGAATCGTTGAGCAGCGGGCCGGCCCACAGTCCCCACAGCAGCCACAACCCGGCGAGACCGGCGACGAGGCCAACCGCCGCCCTGCGCAGACGAAACCCGGCGGCGCAGAACAGCAGCCAGCCGCCGAGCGTGATCAGCAAAGCCCACAACGCCGCTCCGCCGCCCTCGAATCCGCGCTGTTCGGCGAGATCGTTGGCGAACTTCCAGTGTCCGGACAGCGCGTGCATGCCGGCGCCCGCCAAGGCCGCCCCGAGCGCAACGAGCACGGCGAGCGCAAGCCAGCGGAACCAGCGCCGCTCGACGATCTGCGCCAGGTACGGCGCGCAGGCGAGCGCGACCATCGGCAGCGCCGGCATGATGTACATGTCGCGCTTGCCCGAGGGGAAGCTGAAGAACGCAATCACCAGCACGGCCCAGGCGAGCGGCAGCAGCAACCGCGCATCGCGCGCCTTGAGCGCGCGCGCCCACGCAGGCACGGTGCCGAACCAGGTCAGCCACAGCGGCAGCCAACCCGACGCGATCACGCCGAGGTAGTACCACGGCGGCTGCTGGTGGTCCCAGGAGTCGGTGTAGCGCGCGGCGGTCTGACGGAAAAGGATGTCGTGCAGATAGGCCTGATAGTCGGAGGACGGATGCAGCGACACGGCAATCGCGAGCGGCACGAACCACAGCGCCAGCGCGGCGAGGAACGCGGCGATTCCGCCGGCCCAGCGCCCGGCCGCGTTCGCCGTCGTCGCAACGAAATTCCAATGCGCGCCGCGCGCGAAGAGATACGGCACGAACATCAACAGCGCGAGCACGCCGACGCCCTTGGTGATCACGCCGAGGCCGGCGGCGAAACAACCGAGCCAGTACATGCGCCAATCCGGACCGAGCAGGAAATGCCGCAGCAGTCCGTAGTTGGCCAGGGTGATGAAGAAGGTCACGGCCGGATCGATCTGCGCGCGCTTGGCCTGATAGACGAACTGGAACACGCAGAGCAGGGCGACGCCCGCGTACAGGCCGGTGCGATGATCCCACAACCGCCGTGCCAGATCGTAGACGAGCAGCAGCGTGCCGAGCGCGGCGAGCAGCGAGGGCAGCAGGAAAGCGATGCGCCAGTTCCGCGTCAGTTCGAACGCCGCGGCCTGCATGGCCATGAACACCGGCGGCTTGTCGGCGTAGATCTCATGGCCGCGATGCGGGATCAGCCAGTCGCCGCTCTCGACCATCTGCTTGGCCGACAAGGCAAAGCGCGGCTCGTCCGCCGGCCACGGATCGCGCAGGCCGATGCCGGCGCCGATGACCACGAACGCGAACAACAGAAACAGAAACAACTCGCGGCGTACTTGAGGATTTGGGATCACATTAGCCATCGGTCACAAAGTCAAAGTCCTGTCGAGCAGAGCAAGGAATTTCGCCACGGATTACACGGATCGCAGGGATAGAGCGGTCTAGGGATTTTCCACTTTTATCCGTGTCATCCGTGTAATCCGTGGCAAAAAATGCTCTTGGACACGACGTCTACCCTATATCCCCGTCGCGCGGCAGGCGCAGGGTGAACACTGCGCCGCCGTCGGGGCGGTTTTCGGCGCGGATGGTGCCGCCGTGTTCTTCGACGATCTTTTTCGCAACGGCAAGACCCAAGCCCGTGCCCTTGACCTTGCTCGTCGTGTACGGCTCGAACCAGCGCGCATCGAAGCCGTCGGGCAGGCCGGGTCCGTTGTCGGCGACGGCCAGTTCGACCCAGTTGCGGCCGCCCTCGCTGAGCTCGCGCGTGATCACTTCGATATGCGGCTTGTGCTCGCCGGTGACCGCTTCGAGCGAATTCTTGATCAGGTTGTGCAGGAGCTGGCGCAGGCGCACCGCGTCCGCGCGCAGGCTCGGATCGCCCGCCGCGAACTGGCGGGTCAGCTGGATGCGCTGATCGTTCTCGTACAGATCGACCACTTCGCCGGCCAGCGCGTTGATCGACAGCGGACGCGCGTCGATCTGCGGCGGGCGCGCGTAATCGCCGAAGGCGTTGACCATCGACTTGAGCGCTTCGACCTGGTTGACGATCGTGAGCGTGGCGCGGTCGAGCACTTCGGTCTCGTCCGGCGGCAGGCGGCCGATGAAACGACGCCGCAGACGCTCGGCGGCGAGCTGGATCGGCGTCAGCGGATTCTTCACCTCATGGGCGAGGCGGCGTGCGACTTCGGCCCAGGCGGCATCGCGTTGGGCGCGGTTGAGCAGGGTCAGGTCGTCGAACACGGCCACGATGCCGGCGTCCTCGCCGAGCATCGGCGAGAGTTCGGCACCGCGCAGCATCAATACGCGGCGCTCGTTGCCTTCCTCGAGCACGACTTCCTCGCGCCATTCGCGCGCGGCTTCGCGCATGTGCTTGAGGATCGGATCGATCAGCGGCGCGAGCGCGGGGCGTTCCCGCCGCACCGCCCCCAGGTGCTCGCCGACGTAGCGCGACAACGGCAGGTCGAGGATCGCTTCCGCCGCATGGTTGGCCGTGCGCAGCACGCCTTCGCGATCGAGTCCAAGCACGCCCGCGCTGAGGCGCTCGAGCACTGCCTTCAGGTACGCGCGCTGGTTTTCGGTTGCCTGCGCGCTGCGCACGAGGCGCGGGCTGGCGCGCGCCAGCTCCCCCTGCATCTGGTTGAACGAATGGGTGAGGAAGCCGAGCTCGTCGTCGCTGGCGATCGGCAGTGGCGTATCGTAGCGTCCCGCACCGACCGCGCGCGTCGCCGCGGCAAGACGGCCGATCGGCGAGGTCAGGCGCCGCGCGACGCCGAATGCGGTCAGCACCGCGAACAGCGCCGACAGCAACAGGACGAAGGTCAACACGAGGGTGAAGGTCAGCTTGAGCGAATCGCGCAGATACTTCAGGCGCTGGAAGTCGTAACTGGCCTGTTCGACCGTCGTCATCAACGGCTGCACCTGATCGGGCACCGGATACAGCGCCTGCAGCAGGCGGTTCGCGCCCGGCGCGGCGTCGGCGATCGGCACGACGACGCGCAGCTTCAGGGCCGGCGGTTCGCCGACCGGCTCGGCGGCGGTGTAGCGACCGGCGCTCTTCAACTGGATCAGCGCGTTGGCGTCCGGGTAGACCGCGTCGAGGTAGCGCGGATCCGAGCCCGCGTTGGCGAGCACCTGGCGATTGTCGCCGAAGACGACGAGCTGGGTGATCGGCTGCGCGTCGAGCGCGGCGTTCAAGCGCTGCAGCAGTTCCGCGTCGGGCAGGTCGACCAGATCGCGCGCGATATTCGTCGCGCTCGCCTCCGCCGCCTTCAAGCGCTCGTCGAGATAGATCTTGCCGACGCCGAGGGCGGCGGACAGGCCCTGTTCGAGCCGCGCGTTGAACCAGGTATCGATCGTGGCGTTGAGGAAGTACAGCGAGAACCCGTAGACCACGAGCACGGGCGGCACGGCGAGCGCGATCAGCATGAGCAGCATGCGCCGGTTCAGGCGCGCGCCCGGCGCGGCGCGGCGAAGCTCGCGCGAAAGCCGCACGAGACGCTGCATGATGATCGCGATCAGCGCGGTCAGGGCCAGCGCCGACGCACCGAGAATCCACGGATAGAACCGGCCGAGCCGGTTGGTATCGCTGGCCGCGTCGCGTGCAAGCATCAGCGCCGCGGCCAGCAAAGCCGCAATCGCGAGCGCCGGCAGCACGCGCCGCGCGATGAAACTCAGCCCGCGCCGGATCCGCTCTGCCATGCGTAGCTTCCGGTGGAAAGGCGCCAGTCGGCGTCGATCAGCGCAGGCAGGCGCAGGGCGCCCGGCAAAGCGTCGCGTTCGAGATCGATGCGCAGCACGTAACGCTGCGCCGGCGCGGTGCCGAGCGCCGGATCGAGCGGCAGACGCAGATCGGTGATCGCCGCGATGACGAGCGCGCGCACCGCGTAGCTGCGCGTCGGCGCGCCGCGTGCGCCATCCGGGTCGCGCAGCTGGTACTGCCTGGTCAGCGGGAAGTAGCGCAATTCGCGGCGCCAGCGCTGCCGCGCCAGATCCGTTTGCCAGCCGAACCCGCCCGGCGCCTGCGCGGCCAGGGTGATGTCGAAAACCAGGGGAATGCCGTGGTCGAGGCCGTCAAGAAGGGCGTCGCTCGGCTGCCAGTTAAGCTGTGCGGTCAGCGCGCCGCCGGCGATGGCGGCTTCGCGCACGGAAAAACGCACGCCGTCGCCCGGCCGCGCGCAGGCCGCCGACATCGCGGCGATCGCGATGGGAAAAAGTGTACTAATGAACTTTTTCCAAAACCGCATAATAGAATCCGTCCATGCCGCGTTCCCCCGGCAGGTTCTGCGCGCCGCCGCCGGGCGGCAGGCGCCAGCCTGCGGGCGCGGCCGCGGCGAGGCGCGCTTCGCCGCAGCGTTCGAGGAAGCGCGAAACCTGGTGCGCGTTCTCGTCCGCCAGCACCGAACAGGTTGCATAGACTAAGCGTCCGCCGCGCGCGAGCAAAGGCCAGAGCGCGTCGAGGATACGCGATTGCTCGGCGGCGAGGCGCGGAATGTCGGCGGCGCGTCGGTGCAGCTTGATGTCGGGCTGGCGGCGCACGATGCCGGTCGCCGAGCAGGGCGCGTCGATCAGGATGCGGTCGTAGGGCTCGCCGTCCCACCAGGCCGCGGGCGCGCCCGCATCGCCGGCGCGCACCTCGGCGGCAAGGCCCAGGCGCGCCAGGTTTTCCTCGATGCGCGGCAGGCGCCGCGGATCGGCGTCGAGCGCAGTCAGGCGCACGTCGGCGCTTTCGAGGATGTGCGCCGCCTTGCCGCCCGGCGCAGCGCAGGCATCGAGCACGCGCTGGCCGTCGCCGAGGCCGAGCAGGGCGGCCGCATGTTGCGCGGCGCCGTCCTGCACCGAGAACTCGCCGTCCGCATAGCCCGGCAAGCGCGTCACGTCGGCGCTGTGCGCCAGCACGACGGCATGTTCGAGCTGCTCGTCGGCCTGAGCATCGATGCCGGCGGCCTTGAAGCGTTCGAGCAGGTCGTCGCGCCGCGCACGCCGTCGGTTGACGCGCAGCCAGAGCGGCGCCTGCGCATTGTTCGCCGCGACGATCGCGTCCGCCATGTCGGCCCAGTCAGCCTGGAGTGCATCGAGCAGCCAGGCCGGGTGGGCGCTGCGGGTGACCGGATCGGCATCGAGGCGCGCGATCAAACCCTCGCGTTCGCGCAACCAGCGCCGCAGCAGGGCGTTGATCAGACCGGCGAATTTCGGCTTGTGCAGCGCGCGCGCGGCGTCGACCGTGGCCGCGACCGCGGCGTATTCCGGTTGCCGCAGCACGTCGAGCTGGACGAGGCCGAGCACGGCCAGTGCGTGGACCTGTGCCTCGCGCTCGCGCAGCGGACGTTCGAGCAGGCGATCAAGCGCCGCATCGAAACGCAACCACCAGCGCGCGCCCTCGTGCAGCAGGTTGGAGAGCAGGGCGCGATCACGGGGATCGGCCAGCCGCGTCGCCGTGGCGGCGAACACCGAGCGCAGCGACTCCCCGCGTACGATGCGCGCGAGCGCCTGCGCCGCCACGGCGCGCACGTTCGCCGCCTGCGGCACGGCCGCGCTCACGGCAAGGCAGGCGGGGCGGGGCGCTTCAGCTCCGGCCGCGCATTGAGATAGTCGGCCGCCGAGATGCGCCGGCCGCCCGCACGCTGCACTTCGAGCAGGCGCAGTGCGCCGTCGGCGCAGGCGACGTCGATGCCGTCGCGCGTGGCGGCGAGAATCGTTCCAGGCTCGCAGGGACGCGATTCATCGCGCTCGCTGTCGGCCTTCGGCGAAGAGCCGGGCGCGACGCCGTCGAATGTCTTCTCGCGCGAGGCGCGCGAAAATCGCGCTCCTGCGTCATGGGCGACGGCGCGCCATATACGCAGGGACTCGCCGTCGACGACGGCTTCGGCGACCGGCCAGGGATCGAAGGCGCGCACCGCGCGTTCGAGCGCCGCGGCGGAACCGTTCCAGTCGAGCCGCGCTTCGGCCTTGTCGAGCTTGTGCGCATAGGTCACGCCCTGCTCGGACTGGGCGATGGCCGGCATCGCCTCGCCGCGGACGACGCGGTCGAGCCCTTCGCCGAGCAGTCCGGCGCCGAGCGCGGCGAGCTTGTCGTGCAGGCTGCCGCCGGTATCGGTGGCGGCGATCGGCACCGCACGGCGCAACAGCACCGGCCCGGTATCGAGGCCGGCTTCCATCTGCATCAGACAGACGCCGGTTTCGGCGTCGCCGGCAAGGATGGCGCGCTGGATCGGAGCGGCACCGCGCCAGCGCGGCAGCAGCGAGGCGTGCATGTTCCAGCAGCCGAGCCGCGGAATCGCCAGCACCTTGCGCGACAGGATCAGACCGTAGGCCACGACCACCATCAGATCGGGCGCATAGCCGGCGAGGCGTTCGCGCGTCGCCGCGTCCTTGAAATTCTCCGGCTGCTCGACCGGCAGGCCGCCGTCGAGCGCGGCCTGCTTGACCGGGCTCGGCGTCAGCTTGCGGCCGCGCCCGGCGGGACGGTCGGGCTGGGTATAGACGGCGACGACTTCGACGCCCGCCCGCCGGCAGGCGGCCAGATGCGGCACGGCGAACTCGGGCGTTCCTGCGAACACCACGCGCAAAGGACTATCCATTCGAACAGGGTTTCAAGATCAAGAGAGTTGCCACGAAGACACGAAGGTCACGAAGATAAGCAAAGACATGGAGTTGTGCTTTTCTTCGTGATTTTCTTCCTTCGTGTTCTTCGTGTCTTCGTGGCAACCCTTTTGATCTGCTTTTGTCAGGCCTGCGCGGCCGAGCGGCGGGCCTTTTCGAGCTTCTTGCGCACCAGCTCGCGCTTGAGCGGGGAGAGGTAGTCGACGAAAAGCTTGCCGATCAGATGATCCATTTCGTGCTGAATGCACACCGCGAGCAGGCCGTCCGCCTCGAAGTTCTGCGGTTTGCCATGCCGGTCAAGCGACTCGACCGTGATCCGGTCGGCACGGTCGACGTCGGCGAAGATGCCGGGCACCGACAGACAGCCTTCCTGGTAGGTCTGGCTGCCGACGCTGCCGACGATCTTCGGATTGATCAGCACCATCGGCTGGTCTTTTTCCTCCGACACGTCGAGTACGAGCAGCTGCCTGTGCACGTTGACCTGGCTCGCCGCCAGGCCGATGCCGGGCGCGGCGTACATGGTCGCGAACATGTCGTCGATCAGGGTTTGCAGCGCTTCGTCGAACACGGTCACGGGCTGCGCCTTGGTGCGCAGGCGCGGATCGGGGTATTCGAGGATCGGAAGCAGACTCATGGCCGGGAAATCAGAAATTCGGGGAGAAAGTATACGCCAATGTGCATCGCGCAACGATCTTGCGCGCCGCGTCGCGTTTCACGGAAACGATTTTCCTCTACACTCTGCGGGCCTCGGGGACATCGGGTTACCAATCATGCTGAAGAAGTTGCCTGCGATTTTCGCCGGATTCGCGCTGACGCTCGTCGCCTACGCCGCGACGGTCGAACTCAAGCCCGGCCATCCGGACACCTATGTCGTGCGCCGCGGCGACACGCTGTGGGGCATCGCCAACAAGTTCCTCAAGAAGCCCTGGCAATGGCCTGAAATATGGCAGGCCAACGGCCAGATCAAGAACCCGCACCTTATTTTCCCGGGTGACGTGATCAACCTCGCCTACCTGGACGGCGGCCCGCGCCTGAACAACGCCGGCGGCCCGCACGCCCGCGTCGAGCAGCTCGAGGACGCGATCACGCCGATCCCGCTCGAGCGCATCGACAAGTTCCTCAAGCGTACGCGCATCATCGGCGAGGACGAGTTCAAAACCGCGCCGCACGTGGTCGGCGCCGAAGAAGCGCACCTGCGCGCGACGCCGGGCCAGCTCGTCTACGTGCGCGGCCTCGACGCCCAGCCGGGCCAGCAGCTCGCGGTGGTTCGCCCGCTCGGCCGCTATTACGAAATGGTGCCACGCGACGGTTCGCCGCAGCGCTTCTACCGCGACTCCACCGATGAGCCGAGCCGGGCGCACGAGAGCCGCGGCGACCTGATCTGGCATCACGGCCCCGAGCAGTTCAGCCTCGCCGGCAAGGTCGACTTCCTCGGCTACGAAGGCCTGCAGACCGGCACCGTGCGCGTGACGCGCGCGGGCAATCCGGCTTCCGTGCTGCTGCTGAGCTCGGATGTCGAAGTGGCCCCGGGCGACCTGATCCTGCCCCTCGACGACAAGCCCTACGATGCCCAGTACGTGCCGCACCCGCCGAAACAGGCGCCGGCCGGCATGCGCGTAGTCGCCTTCACCGACACGGTCGATCCCTCGGGCAGCATGGTCACCGGACGCGACCAGGTGCTCGCGCTTTCGCATGGCGCCGCCGACGGCGTCGAGAACGGCCAGGTCTATTCGATCTTCCATCCGGGCGAGACCGTCAACGACAATTTCGACTACTCCCCGCAGAGCGCGAAGAAGTTCTTCCACCCGAAAGACTCGAAGGTGAAGCTGCCCGAGGAGTACGTCGGCCACGTGATGATCTTCCGCACCTTCGACCACGTCAGCTACGGCCTCGTCATGGACGGCGTGAAGCCGGTACACCTGTTCGATCCGCTGTACGAACCCGATCACCTCTGACCGGGAATTCCTGCCAGGGAGGCGGCGATGGCGAACGAGATTGAAGCGACGCGCAGGCGTGCCTGGCTGACATTGCTGCGTGCGCCGGGGCTCGGCGCCGCGGCGATACGCACCTTGCTCGGCACACACGGGGACGTCCTCACCGCCCTGGAGCGGGCACGGCGGGACGCTTCCGAAGAAGCCCGCGCCTGGCTCGGCGCACCCGATTCCACGCGGCTCGATGCGGACGAGGCCTGGCTTGCCGCGCCGGACCACCACCTTCTGCTCTGCACCGGCGAAGATTTCCCGGTCCTCCTGCGCGATATCGGCAGCGCCCCCGCGGCCCTGTTCGTGATCGGCGATCCCACTTCGCTGTGGACGCCGCAGATCGCCGTCGTCGGCGCCCGCAGCGCCAGCGCCGCGGGCATCGCCAACGCGCGTGCCTTCGCCAGGGCCTTCGCCCAGGCCGGCAACACCGTCACCAGCGGGCTTGCCGAAGGCATCGACGGCGCGGCGCATGCGGCCGCGCTCGACGCCGGCGGCAAAACCGTCGCCGTGCTCGGCACCGGCATCGATCTGGTTTATCCGCGCCAGCACACGGAGCTTGCCGCGCGGATCGCGGCCGGCGGAGCATTGGTCAGCGAATACCCTCCGGGCGTGCCGGGGCACCCCAAGCACTTCCCACGGCGCAACCGCATCATTTCCGGCCTCAGCCTGGGCACGCTCGTGGTCGAGGCCAGCCTGAAGTCCGGCTCGCTGACCACCGCGCGCTATGCGGCAGAGCAGGGCCGCGAGGTCTTCGCCCTGCCCGGCTCGATCCACAGCCCGCTCGCGCGCGGCTGCCATCGGCTGATCCGCGAAGGCGCGAGGCTCGTCGAAACCGCGCAGGAAGTGCTCGAAGAACTGCACGGCATGGGCGCCGCCCTCGCCGAGGGCCTGCGCGAGCGCTTGCTGGCCTCCACGGATACCGGAACCGGCGATGCGCACGCGGACGATCCAGACTACGTCGCATTGATGAGGGCTCTCGACCCGTCTCCGACCGCGCTCGACGAGCTGGTCTCCCGCACCGGCTTGTCCGCGGCGGCACTGTCCTCGATGCTGCTCGTCCTCGAACTCGACGGGGTCGTCGCCGCGGAAAACGGGCGGTATTCCCTCGTTGCTGAACCGGGCTTGACCCAGGCGCGGAGCGAAATCTCGAATGCGATCGGCCTCCCATCGATGCAACGCCGATCTTGACAGCACGCCCATTTGCGGGTTTGACTGAAAAAAAGGCGCCGGCAGACCGCAGCGCGCAATTCCTTGAATTTCCCTTAACCCATTCCACTTCTCCGCATTGAAACGGACGTAGCCGCGCGCGGCGCGGCACAACAGCCATGACAAAGAACCTTCTCATCGTCGAATCGCCGGCCAAGGCGAAGACGATCAACAAATACCTCGGCAAGGACTTCCAGGTTCTTGCCTCCTACGGTCACGTGCGCGATCTGAAGCCGAAGGAAGGCGCGGTCGATCCCGACCGCGACTTCGCCATGGCGTACGAGGTGATCGACAAGAACGAAAAACACGTCGACGCGATCGCCAAGGCGGCGAAGGCGGCCGATTCCATCTATCTCGCGACCGACTTGGATCGCGAAGGCGAGGCGATTTCCTGGCATATCTCGGAAATCCTCAAGCAGAAGAAGCTGCTCGACGGCAAGGACGTGCACCGCGTGGTGTTTTCCGAAATCACCCCGCGCGCGATCCAGGAGGCGGTCGCGCATCCGCGCAAGCTCTCGCACGACCTGATCAACGCGCAGCAGGCGCGCCGCGCGCTCGACTACCTCGTCGGTTTCAATCTCTCGCCCGTGCTCTGGCGCAAAGTGCAGCGCGGCCTGTCCGCCGGCCGCGTGCAGTCGCCCGCTCTGCGCATGATCGTCGAGCGCGAGGAAGAGATCGAAGCGTTCAAGGCGCAGGAATACTGGACGATCGAAGCCGACTGCGCGCATCCCGACCAGCGCTTCGCCGCGCGCCTGATCAAGCTGCGCGGCAAGAAGTTCGAGCAGTTCGACCTGACCAACGAGCACGACGCGCATGCCGCGCGCGACGCTCTGGTCAAGTCCGCACAGGGCCGCCTCGTCGTCGCCGAAGTGCAGTCGAAGGAGCGCAAGCGCCGTCCGGCGCCGCCGTTCACCACCTCGACCCTGCAGCAGGAGGCCGCGCGCAAGCTCGGTTTCTCGACCACGCGCACGATGCGCATCGCCCAGGGCCTGTACGAAGGCGTCGCGATCGGCGGCGAAGGCACGGTCGGCCTGATCACCTACATGCGTACCGATTCGGTCAATCTCGCCGCGGACGCGATCAGCGAGATCCGCAAGGTCATCGCCCGCGACTACGGCACGAAGGCGCTGCCCGAAGCGCCGAATTTTTATCGGAGCAAGCAAAAGAACGCGCAGGAAGCGCACGAGGCGATCCGTCCGACTTCGGCGCTGCACACGCCGCGCGCGATGGCGCAGTATCTGAGCGACGACCAGCGCAAGCTCTACGAGCTGATCTGGAAGCGCGCGGTGGCGAGCCAGATGCAGTACGCGACGCTCAACACGGTATCGGTCGACCTCGACGCCGGCGGCGATTCGATGTTCCGTGCCAGTGGCACGACCGTGGTCGATCCGGGCTTCCTTGCCGTCTACGAAGAAGGCCGCGACGCCAAGAGCGCCGAGGACGACGACGAGAACCGCAAGCTGCCCGCGATGCAGATCGGCGAAGCCGTGCCGCTTGCCGGCATCGTCGCCGACCAGCATTTCACCGAGCCGCCGCCGCGCTACTCGGAAGCCTCCCTGGTCAAGACGCTCGAGGAATACGGCATCGGCCGTCCGTCGACCTATGCGAGCATCATCCAGGTGCTGCTCAACCGCGAATACGTCACCCTCGACAGCCGCCGCTTCCGCCCTACCGACGTCGGCCGCGCCGTGGCGAAGTTCCTGTCGGGTCACTTCACCCAGTACGTCGACTATGACTTCACCGCCAAGCTCGAGGACGAACTCGACGCCGTCAGCCGCGGCGAGGAAGAGTGGGTGCCGCTGCTGAAGAAGTTCTGGATGCCGTTCAAGGCGCTCGTCGAGGACAAGACCGAAACCGTCGACCGCGCGGAAGCCGGCGGCGAGCGCGTGCTCGGCGACGACCCGGTCTCGGGCAAGCCCATTTCCGTGCGCCTGGGCCGCTACGGGCCGATGGCGCAGATGGGCGGGCGCGACGACGAGGACAAACGCTTCGCGTCCCTGCGTCCCGGCCAGAGCATCCACACGATCACGCTCGAGGACGCACTCCAGCTGTTCAAGCTGCCGCGCGACCTCGGCCTCGCCGACGACGGCGAGATGATCAGCGCCGGCATCGGCCGCTTCGGTCCGTTCGTCAAGCACGGCAAGACCTACGCCTCGCTCAAAGCCGGGGACGATCCACACACCGTCGACCTGGCGCGGGCAAAGGAATTGCTGCACGAGAAGGCCGAACTGATCCGCAATCGCGTGATCGCGAGCTTCCGCGACGGCGCGATCCAGGTGCTCAACGGCCGCTTCGGCCCGTACATCACCGACGGGACGAAGAACGCCAAGATCCCGAAGGACCGGGAGCCGGCCAGCCTGAGCGAAGCCGAATGCGCCGAATTGCTCGCCGCCGCGCCCGAGAAGCGCGGGCGTTTCGGCAAGGCCGCAAAAACGGCGCCAGCCAAGGCGGCGAAGGCTGCACCGGCCAAGAAAGCCGCGGCGAAGAAAGCTCCTGCCAAAAAAGCGGCGGCCAAGAAGACCACGGCAACGAAAACAGCCGTGAAGAAAGCCGCCGCCAAGAAGGTGGCGGGCGACACCGCGTAACCGGAACGGAATGAGCACCGTTCCCGAACAGGCCGTCGCCGCTCTGCGCAGCGGCGGCGTGATCGCTTACCCGACCGAAGCCGTGTACGGCCTCGGCTGCGATCCGCAGAACGAGGCGGCGGTGCGGCTGTTGTTCGCGTTAAAGCGGCGCCCGCCGACGCAAGGCGTGCTGCTGATCGCGGCCGATTTCGCCCAGGTGGCAAGATATATCGACATGGCGAACGTCCCGGCGGAAGCGCTGGCTCGCGCACAGGCGACCTGGCCCGGGCCGCATACCTGGGTGTTCCCGCGCGCCGCAACAACGCCTTCTTGGCTTGCCGGCGCGCACGACGGCATCGCCCTGCGCATCACCGCGCACCCTCTCGCCGCAGCGCTGTGCCGCGCCTGGGACGGTGCGCTCGTCTCGACCAGTGCCAATCGCCACGGCGAACCGCCCGCCCGCTCGGCGGAGGAGGCCCGCGCTGCATTCGGCGAAGACTTGGCCTATATTCTTGCCGGCGACACGGGCGGGTTGGCGCGACCGACGCCGATCCGCGACGTCATTACCGGCAAAGAAATACGCAGTTGAAGGGGAGCCGCATGTCGGCCGTATTCGAGAACGCCCGTGCCAAAAAGGTGCCAGCGCAAATCCCGCTGCTTGCGGACGGGGACTTCAGCCGCGTGTTCGCGCGCCATGGCGAGCGCGAGGTCAGCGCCGCGGAATTCCTGGCCGACGTGCTCGCCCTCGCCGAGCGCCTGCCCGAGGCGCGCTACGCGCTCAACCTGTGCACGCAGCGCTATCACTTTCTGGTCGCATTCTGCGCCGCCGCCGTCGCCGGCCAGACCAATCTCCTGCCCGCCTCGCACGCGCCGCAGGCACTGACGGAGATTCTGCGCGCCTACCCCCATCACTACGCGCTGACCGACAGCGACGGCGGACTCGCCGACACGCGCACGATCGACGTCGGCGGCGTGCTCGCCGCCGCATCGGGCGGCGCATTCTTCGCCAATGCCGCCATTCCCGCCGACCAACTCGTTGCGATCGGCTTCACCTCAGGCTCGACCGGTACGCCGAAGGCGAACCGCAAGACCTGGGGTGGATTCTGCGCCAGCAGCGCCCTCAATCTCGCCGCGCTGAACCCGACGGGCCAGGTCCTCAACATCCTTGCGACCGTCCCGCCGCAGCACATGTTCGGCATGGAATTGTCGGTGCTGCTGCCGCTGCGCTCACGCGCGTCGATCCACGTTTCGCAGCCCCTGCTGCCGGCCGACGTCGCGAGGGCATTGGAGCAGCTGCCCGAACCGCGCCTCCTCGTGACGACGCCGTTCCACCTGCGCGCATTGCAGGCGTCGGGCGTCGCGCTGCCGCCGCTCGCGGCCGTCGTCACCGCGACCGCACCGCTGTCCACCGAACTCGCCGCCGCGGTCGAGTCTCGATTCTCGACGCGCGTAGTCGAACTGTTCGGCTCGACCGAAACCTGCGTGATCGCGCAAAGGCGCACCGCGCTCGCCGAACCGTGGTCGCTCTATCCCGACATCGAACTGCATCCCCAGCCCGACGGCACGCTCGTCACCGCGCCGCATTTTCTCGAACCGACCGTGCTGCAGGACATCGTCGAACTGCTGCCCGAGCGGCGCTTCAACCTGTGCGGCCGTAACAGCGATCTGCTCGAGATCGCCGGCAAGCGCGCTTCGCTGGCCGACCTGACGCGGCGCCTGCTCGCGATCGACGGCGTCGTCGACGGCGTGATGTTTCAGCTCGATGCGGATGCGGATTCCTCGGGCGAACGCGGCGTACGCCGGTTGGCCGCGCTCGTCGTTGCGCCCACCCTGAGCGAAGCGCAGATACTCGACGCGTTGCGCGCATCGATCGATCCCGCCTTTCTGCCGCGGCCGCTGCGACGCGTCGCCGCGCTGCCGCGCAATGCGACAGGCAAGCTGCCGCGCGACGCGTTGATGGCGGCGCTGTAGGGCGCGATTCATCGCGCCCACTTTGCCTTTTTCCCTGTCATTCCTGCGTGTTCTTGACGGGACCCAACATCAAAAGACGGAGCTCGCCGCG
>CBJLOV010000081.1:0-18554 GCA_966424745.1 uncultured bacterium | reverse complement strand
CCCATCCTGACCAGGTGGGAAATGTCGGCGTCGGTCGCGCCGAAGGTCGCCTGGTCGAGGAAGCGGCCCGCCTCGCCCGGCGTGGGTGAGATCCATGGGCCCGTCGAAAGCAAGCCTTCGGTCGTGAAGGCGGCGCTTTCGGCGTGGGCGGTGCCGATGCAGAGCGACAGGGCAGACGTCAGAACGACCGCGCGCCATCGGCGCATCGCTGTGTAAATCGCTGCGAGCATGGTATTTCCCCGACGAGACCGGGGAAAATTAGCCGAAGCGAGCGCGGCGTACCGTGCGGAGGTGCTCTTTTTCGCGACGTGCCGCGGTGCTTCGCAAAAAAAAACGACAGCAAAGTTCGGCGAGCATCTTCGGCCGGACTCTGCCCGGCCCAGTGCGCCGTCGTCCAGATCAGTAGAGTACGCGCGTACGCAAGGTTCCCGGAATCGCCGCGAGGGCGTCCCTGAGCTTGTTCGCGTCTTCGGCCGTGGTCGACACGTCGATGACGACGTAGCCGACTTTCGGATCGGTCTGCAGGTACTGCGCGTCGATGTTGATGTTCTCGCGCGAGAAGATGTCGTTGATGCGCGAGAGGATGCCGGGGGTGTTGCGGTGGATGTGGAGCAGGCGCTGGCTGTTCGGGTGGCCGGGCAGGGAGACTTCGGGGAAGTTCACCGCGGAGAGCGTGCTGCCGTTGTCGCTGTAGCGCACGAGTTTGGCCGCGACTTCGATGCCGATGTTGTCCTGCGCTTCGAGCGTCGAGCCGCCGATGTGCGGGGTCAGGATCACGTTGTCCATGCCGCGCAGCGGCGAGACGAACTCGTCGTCGTTGCCTTTCGGCTCCACCGGGAAGACGTCGATCGCGGCGCCGCCGAGATGACCGGACTTCAACGCCGCGGCCAGCGCATCGATGTCGACCACGGTGCCGCGGGCGGCGTTGATCAGGAGCGCCCCGCTTTTCATCTTCGCCAGTTCTTTTTCGCCGATCATCCATTTGGTCTGCGGCGTTTCCGGCACGTGCAGGGTGACGATGTCGGCGCGTGCGAGCAGCTCGTCGAGGCTTGGGGCCGCGCGCGCGTTGCCCAGCGCGAGCTTGGTCTCGATGTCGTGGTAGATCACCTGCATGCCGAGGCCTTCGGCGAGCACGCCGACCTGCGTGCCGATGTGGCCGTAGCCGATCACGCCGAGCGTCTTGCCGCGCACCTCGACGCTGCCGAGGGCGGACTTCGACCAGCCGCCGCGATGGCACTGCGTGCTCTTCTGCGGGATCCCGCGCGCGAGCATGATCGCTTCGGCGACGACGAGCTCGGCCACGCTGCGCGTATTCGAATACGGCGCGTTGAACACGGGAATGCCGAGCGTCTCCGCCGTATCGGTGTCGACCTGGTTGGTGCCGATGCAGAAGCAGCCCACGGCGATCAGTTTCTTCGCCTGTGCGAATACGTCGGCGGCGAGGTTCGTGCGCGAGCGGATGCCGACGATGTGGGCATCGGCGATCGATTTTTTCAGATCCTCGGACGACAGCGATTTCTTGTGGAATTCGATGTTCGTATAGCCGGCCGCCTTGAACGTATCGAGCGCCGTCTGGCTGACGCCTTCGAGCAGGAGCACCTTGATGTCTTGCTTGGGGAACGAGGTCTTGGTCATGGATCGTGGCAACGGGTTGAAGGGCGGACAGGGCGGCCAACTATGCCAGAAATTGAACGTCCGTGTTGCGCTGCGGCACGCCGCGGCCGGCCTTGCTAGAATGCCGGCGCCACTTGGTCCAGGAACCGAAATGACCGTCAAAAACAGCAAGGGCGGAGCACGTGCCGACGTGGAGAGCGACGGCGCGGACGAGCATATCCGTCCCGCTGCGGCCGATGGCGGCAGTGAATGCCGTGCTGCGAGCCATGAAGGACCTCGCGTTGCGGATCGGGCCCCCGAAAAAGCAGGTTGAGCTGACGATGACGGAAACCGTGTTGGAGGAACTCGTGCGCATCGCCCCCGCGCTGCGCCTGCTCGTAGAACCCGCCGATCTCGAACACTACGGCCGCGACTGGACGCGCCGCTGGACGCCGGCGCCGCTCGCAATCGCCTTGCCCGCGGGCATTGAAGAAGTTCAGGCGATCGCGCGCTGGGCAGGTGCGCACAAGATCGGCCTGGTGCCTTCCGGGGGGCGCACCGGCCTGTCGGGCGGGGCCGTCGCGGCGAACGGCGAGCTCGTCGTCAGCTTCGAGCGCATGAATCGCGTGCTCGACTTCAACGCGGTCGATCGTACCCTGACCGTGCAGCCGGGCATTGCGCTCGAGGCGGTACACAAGGCGGCGGCGGAACACGGGCTGATCTACCCGGTCGATTTCGCCGCGCGCGGTTCGTGTTCGATCGGCGGCAATATCGCGACGAATGCGGGGGGCATCCGCGTGATCCGTTACGGCAATACGCGCGAATGGATTGCGGGGCTCAAGCTGGTCACCGCGAACGGCGATCTGCTCGAACTCAATCGCGGCCTGATCAAGAATTCGTCGGGCTACGATCTGCGCCACCTCGTGATCGGCGCCGAAGGAACGCTCGGCCTCGTGGTCGAGGCGACTCTGCGTCTGACCGATCCGCCGCCGGTGTCGCAGGTGATGCTGTTCGCCGTGCCGGAAATGACGGCGCTGATGCGCGTGTTCGCCGCTTGCCGCGCGCGCCTAAATCTCTCGGCGTTCGAGTTCTTCACCGATCGCGCCCTGCACCACGTGTTGGCGCACGGTGCGCAGAAACCCTTCGACGACGTTTCGCCGTACTACGTGGTGACCGAGTTCGATGCGGGCGAGGAAGCGCAGCAGCAGGCCGCGCTCGAGGTGTTCGAGCAATGCTTGAACGACGGCCTCGTGAACGACGGCGTGCTGAGCCAGAGCGATGCCCAGGCGGCGGCACTGTGGCGCCTGCGCGAGGGCATCACCGAAAGCCTCGCCCCGCACAAACCGTACAAGAACGATGTTTCCGTGCGCATTTCCGCCGTGCCGGATTTCCTCGCGGAGATGTCGGCGCTGCTGACGCGCGAATACCCGCATTTCGACGTGGTCTGGTTCGGCCACATCGGCGACGGCAACCTGCACATCAACGTGCTCAAGCCGGCGCAACTGGCCGACACGGACTTCGTCGCACAGTGCGAACGCGTGACCAAGCTGCTGAGCGACGTGTTGATGCGCCACAGCGGCAGCATTTCCGCCGAGCACGGCATCGGCCTCGTGAAGAAGCCGTATCTGGGTCAAACGCGCGGCGCCGCCGAGATCGCGCTCATGCGGCAAGTCCGGGCGGCATTCGATCCGCTCGGACTGCTCAACCCGGGCAAGCTGTTCGACTAGGCCCTGTTCATCGCGACGGTTGGAACAGGACCGGAGTCGACATCGTCCGCTGGTTGCGGACGATTCTTCGCCTCACATGCGGGACGTTATTGGGCGAACCATCCGACCACGTCGACCACGAGCTGCGTGCTGCCCGCGGAATTGAACAACGAGACCTGGCCGCCGTTGCCGACTCGCGCGATCACCAGGTTCGGCACGATCTGACCGGAAACGAAGTTCAGGTTCGAGGCCAGCGGCTGCCCTGATCCGGTCGGCCAGGCGGTGATGTAGCCCGCCGCGTTTGCGCTGGCCACGGTCACGTTGAGTACGACGGCGCCGACCCCGCTGGCCGGCACGCCGCCGCGGTTGAGCACCGTCAGATTGACGCTGCCGCCGGCCGCGAGCGCGCCGGTGCCGGCGAAGCGGCCGTCGATCGTCGAAGCCCCGGGACGCGTGTCCATGAGTCGAGCCGGCACCAATGCGGTCAGCTCGGAACTTGCAGGGAACCAACCTTCGACATCGGCGATCACGTCGGTGCTGCCCGCGGAGTTGTATATCGCGACCTTTCCGTCCGTGCCGATCTTGCCGGTGACCAGATTCGGCACGGTCAGGCCGGGTATGAAGTTCAGATTGGATGCGAGCGGTTGTCCACTGGTGCTGGGCCATACCGTGAGATAACCCGGAGCGGTCGGATCGGTCGCGGTGACGTTGAGGATCGCGGCGCCGACTCCGCTCGCCGGGATGCTGGCGCGGCCGGCAATGGTGAGATTGAGGCGCGATCCTGCCGTCATCGCACCGCCGCCCTGAAACTGCCCATCTATCGTCGTACCGATGGATCGGGTGTCGAGCAGTCGCGCCGGGGTCATCGCGCTCAGACTTGTCGTGGTGCCGAAGTAGCCGACGACGTCGGCGATCAGGTCGGTCTGACCGGCCGAATTGAACAGTGAAACCAGCCCGTTGGCGCCGACCTTGACGATCACGAGGTTGGGCGTGGTCACGCCGGGGGTGAAATTGAGGTTCGACGCGAACGGCTGCGCCGCATCGCCGGGCCATACCGTGACGTAGCCGGGCGCCGTCGGATTGGTCACGGTCACGTTGAGAGCGACGGCGGTGACGCCGCGCGCCGGCACGCCGCCGCGGCCGAGCACGGCGAGATCGAGCCGGCCGCCGGCGGCCAGCGCGCCGGTGCCGACGAATTGACCGTCGATCGTTTGCGCGCCGCCGCGCGTATCGAGCAATCGCGCCGGGTTAAGGGATACGAACGGATTGGTCGTCGGCGGCGGCGTGCTATCGCAGGAGGGCAGCGCCGTCGTGCTCCAGTCCGGACAGGTGGCGCTGCCGTTGCCGATGCCGAGCGATCCGCTGCTCGGGTACAGCACGGTATTGCCACCGCTGTCCTTGAACGCGAATTGGTATCGATGGCAGCCGCTGCCGACGCCGTTGACGCTGGCATGCCAGGCGCCGTTGGTCGCGGTGCCGCGGCCGAGCGTCATGTTGCTGCACACGCCGTCCACGTTGATCTTTGCGCTGCTCGGGCCGGCGCTGTCGTACCAGTTCGCCCACGCGTCGACGGTGGCGGCCTGCTGCGGATAGTGCGATCCGGAGGGGATCTTGTAGTTGTCGGACGCCGTGCCGGCGAAATCCATCACCGCGTAATTCTGTGTGCTCGTATACCCGGAGCCTGCGGCGGGCCCGTAGCCGTCCGAGAGCAAGAGAAAGCGGTGTCCGTTCTGTTCGG
Source organism: uncultured bacterium (assembly GCA_966424745.1). GTDB lineage: Bacteria > Pseudomonadota > Gammaproteobacteria > Xanthomonadales > Rhodanobacteraceae > Rudaea. The sequence continues at coordinate 13,517 of CBJLOV010000081.1, read as the reverse complement.
TGAAGCCGCAAGCGGAGGAACCGGCAGGTTCATACATCCATGCATAGAACGTCGCGTCTGGGCCGCCGTAACCCGCGGCGATGATCTCGCCGGCGCCGTTGACGCTGGCGCCGAACAGCTGCATGCGCGAAAACGGATCGGTCCACGTGCTCGAATCAGTGGTCAGTGCCCCCTGGGTACATGAACAGGAAGCCGCTCCGGAGCACGTGTTCGGATAAAGGGCCGGGATGTTGGAAACGAGCGTGCACTGCGAAGGATGGTTGAAGTAGCCGTTGATCCGCATATGGTCGCCGTGAAAGCGCGACGAGCGCTCGAGATTGAAATCGAGGTGGCGTGGCGTTGCGGCCGTGCTGTAGCACGCGGATTCCAGGCAATTGCCGCTCGGGCAGCCGGCCAGATCGGCCTGCGGATCCGAGCGTGCGCGATTCATCCATTCCAGCATCACGCGTTCCGCCCAGTTCGGGTAACCGTTGACGGCTTCGCCTTCCGCGAGAGCCTGGCTTGCGGGAAACAACAGGACGATGGAGCAAAGACAAAATGCGAGAACGCGACGCATGGAGATTCCCGTTAAGATGGACGGACTTCCGGCCCGCGATCGTGCCACCGCGGGCCATCCCTTCGGCGATTTTGCGCGACTGTGCTCGTTTGTTTATGCGCAACCGGTCACGTTGCGAAAAAAATCGCGAATCGTCATCCACTTTGGAAATTCGAACCGATGCCGGAACTCCGCACCCTGTACCCCGAAACCGAACCGTACGACGCCGGTATGCTGAAGGTGTCGCCGCTGCACACGATCTACTACGAGCAGTGCGGCAACCCGAACGGCAAGCCGGTCGTCTTCCTTCATGGCGGCCCGGGCGCGGGTTGCAATGCGAAATCGCGCCGGTTCTTCGATCCCACGCGCTATCGGATCGTGCTGTTCGACCAGCGCGGCTGCGGGCGCTCGACGCCGCACGCCGAACTGACCGACAACACGACCTGGCATCTTGTCGAGGACATCGAGACCCTGCGCCGGCATCTGAGCATCGAGAGCTGGCAGGTGTTCGGCGGGTCCTGGGGCTCGACGCTCGCCCTGGCCTATGCGGAAACGCACCCGGACCGGGTCGCCGAACTGGTGTTGCGCGGCATTTTCATGCTGCGCCGCTGGGAACTGGAATGGTTCTACCAGCAGGGCTGCGATGCGATCTACCCGGATGCATGGGAGGAATATCTGAAGCCGATTCCGCCGGTCGAGCGTCATGACCTGATGAGCGCTTACTATCGCCGATTGACCTCGGCCGACGAGAAAGTGCGCCTCGAAGCGGCCAAGGCCTGGTCGATCTGGGAAGGGTCGACGAGCTTTCTCGCACAGAGCGCCGACTACGTAAATTCGACCGGGGCGGATCGGTTCGCGCTTGCGTTCGCGCGCATCGAATGCCACTACTTCGTCCACGGCGGGTTTTTCGAGCGCGACGACCAACTGCTGTTCAACGCGGGCAGGCTGAAGAACATACCGGCCGTCATCGTGCAGGGCCGCTACGACGTGGTCTGTCCGATGCGCAGCGCCTGGGACTTGCATCGCGCCTGGCCCGAAGCCGATCTGCGCGTCGTCGGCGATGCCGGCCATTCGGCGTTCGAACCCGGCATCACGCACGAACTGATCAGCGCCACGGATCGCTTCGCCCGGCCGTGAGTTGATCCCAACAGTGGAGTGGCGCGTGCTTCAAGCCGCGCCGTTCGTTTCATTTGGCCGCGCCGGTGTGCGCGCTCTTCGCTTTGGCGATCGCGTCGGCGACTTCCTTCGGCATGTAGCTTTCGTCGTGTTTCGCCAATACTTCGCGCGCGACGAAACGATCGCCCTGCATCTTGCCGGTCGCGATCACGCTCTGACCCTCGCGGAACAGGTCGGGCAGGATGCCGGTGTATTCGACTGGAATCTGTTTGAAGCGGTCGGTGACGACGAAATCGACTTTGAGCGAATTCGGGTCGCGCTTGATCGAGCTTTCGAGCACGATCCCGCCGAGCTTGAAGCTGGCGCCGGCCGGGGCCTTGCCGGTCAAGGTTTCGCTCGGCGAGAACAGGTACGTCATGTTCTGGCTCAATGCGGTCACGGTCAGCGCGGTGGCGACGCCGACGGCGAGCAGGATCAGCGCGATCGCGATCAGGCGGCGTTTGCGGGTAGGGGTCATTGGCGTTCGTCCATCGCCCCCGAGGGACGATTTTTAATAGTGCCGCCACGGTTCGATTCGCGCCGCAGGCGCGCTGCGATCTCGCGCAAGGTGCTGCGCCGCTGCCACTGCGGGGCGAGCGCATCGGCGATCAGCACCACGGCGAATACGGTGTACGCGGCCCAGACGTAAGCGCCGTAGCCGCCCATATGAAAGAAGTCAGCCATGCGCATGAGCCTCGCGTGCGGCCTGCGCGAGCGCGATCTCGCGCACCCAATCCTTGCCCGATTCCAGCGAGAGCAGCGCCGCGCGCGTGCGAGCGAGCAGGCTGGCGAAGAAATACACGTGGGTCGCGAACGCCATCGTCAGAAGGGGCCAGAGCATGCTCGCGGAGATCTTCGACTGTCCCATCAGGCTCACCGTCTGCCCTTGATGCAGCGTGTTCCACCACACGACCGAATAATGCACGATCGGCAGATTGACCACGCCGATCAAGGCAAGAAAGGCCGCAGCGCGCGCGGCCTGACGCGTGTCTTCGATCGCGTGGTAGAGACCGATCACGCCGAGATAGAGGAACAGCAGTACGAGTTCCGACGTCAGGCGGGCATCCCAGGTCCACCAGGTGCCCCACATGGGCTTGCCCCATAGGGAGCCCGTCACCAGGGTGATGAAGGTGAACGCGGCGCCGACCGGGGCGCTCGCCATCGCCAGCGTTTCCGACAATTTGATCCGCCAGACCAGGGCGATGAACGAGTTCGCCGCCATGAAGGCGTAGACGAACAGGCCCATCCACGCGCAGGGAACGTGCACGTAGATCATGCGGAACGAATCGCCTTGCTGGTAATCCGCCGGCGCAATGACCAAGCCGCCGTACAACCCGATCGCCCCGGTAATCAATGCGACCGCGTAGAGCCACGGCTGGAAGCGCCCGGCGAGGCGGTAGAAATACGGCGGCGAACCGCACTTGTGGAACCAGAGTACGAGGGGATTCATGTCATGACGAACATTACGTCAGTGAAATCTTCAGCGCGGCTGCCGTCGCCAGCGGCGCCAGCACGAGGGCGAGCACGAGCCAGGCGGCGAGCCACAGCAGCGGCGCGCCATAAGGCAGTCCGGCTTGCGCCGCATTGCACGCGCCGGCGCCGAAGATCAGCACCGGCACGATCAGCGGCAGCACGAGCAGGGTGAGAAGCATACCAGAGCGGCGCAGTCCGGCCGTCAGCGCGACACAGATCGCGCCGATCAGGCTGAGCAGCGGCGTCGCCAGGCCGAGTGCGGCGAGCAGGATCGGCAGCACGGCGTCGGGCAGATGGAGGAACATCGCAAGCAGCGGCGCGATCGCGATCAGCGGCAGGGCCGTCGTCAGCCAATGGATGGCGATCTTGCAGGCCAGCAGCAGGGCGAGCGGATGCGGCGACAGGACGAGCTGCTCGAGCGAGCCGTCGTCGAGGTCGCTGCGGAACAGGCTGTCGAGCGAGAGCAGCGCGGCAAGCAGGACGGCGACGAAGATCGTGCCCGCGGCGATGCGTTCGAGCACTTGCGCCTCCGGGCCGAGCGCGAACGGAAACAGCGCGACCACGATCACCGCGAACATCAGCGGATTGAGCGCGTCGCCGCGCCGCCGCCAGGTCAGGGCGAGGTCGCGTTTGAGCAGAGCGACGCAGGCGGCGGAGGTGGTTCCGGGTTTCATGCGCGGGCTCCATCTGCCGTCGGAGCGTTTTGCGTCAGACCGGACTCGCTCTTTTCCACGACCGGCCGCAAGGCGATCTTGCGCGGGGTTCCCGACGTGTAGGCGTACGCGCCGTGGGAGGTGATCAGCGCCGCTCCGCCGCGTTGCGCGTGCGTGGTGAGGAGGCGATTGACGAGCTCGATGCCCTCGCGGTCGAGGTTCGCATAAGGCTCGTCGAGCAGCCAGAGTGCCGCTGGCACGAGCAGCAGTCGCGCGAGCGCGACGCGCTTTTTCTGCCCGGCAGAAAGCAGGCGCACCGCCTGATCCTCATAGCCGGCCAACCCGACGCTCGCCAGCGCAAGCGAAGGCGTGACGCCGGGGCGAATCCCGCCGAGGCCGACGGCGAAGCGCAGATTCTGCAGCGTGGTCAGTTCCATCTTGAGCCCGGGCAGATGGCCGAGCAGTGCGACCTGGTGCGAGAGCTTGGCCAGGGTCAGGGGCACGCCGTTGAGCAGCACTTCGCCCGAGGTCGGTTCGAGCAGGCCGGAAAGCACCTTGAGCAGGGTGGTCTTGCCGCTGCCGTTGTCGCCTTCGATAAGGACGACTTCCCCGGCCGCCAGAGTGAAATCCAGCGGACCGAAAATAGGCTCTTCATTGCGCGCATAGGCAAGGCCTTTCGCGGCAAGCAGGGCTGGTACGTCGAAAAAGTCGAGGGCGGGCATGGTCGGGGCGCGCGGCAAGGCCGGCCATGCTAGCGGCCCGCGCCGGACTATGCCAGCGTGGATCCGGCGGCTGCGACTATCCGCGCAGCGTCGGGCTATCCCATCCCTGCTTGGGCGCAAAACGGGGGCCGTATTGGACGGCGAGCGCTTCGAGCTGCGCTTTGATCTTGTCCGCCCCTTCGCTGCGCACGTGCTGGATCGGGCCGCCGCGGAACGGGGCGAAGCCGGTGCCGAAGATCACGCCGGCGTCGAGCAGGTCGGCGTCGTCGGTCACGCCGTCGTGCAGACAGGCGACCGATTCGTTGAGCAGGGACAGGATCATGCGGTCGGCGATGTCGACGGGGGCGACGTATTTCGGGTCGACCTCGGGCTTCACCGGCTTGCCGTTCTCCCACTTGTACAGGCCTTCGCCCGTCTTCTTGCCCTTTTTGCCGGCGTCGAGATAGCTCTGCAGGCCGTCGGGTATGTCGAGGTTGAGGAACGCGCCGACCTCTTTGCCGACCGAGACACAGACGTCGAGGCCGACCGTGTCGGCAAGTTCGATCGGCCCCATCGGCATGCCGAATTTCTTCGCCGCCTTGTCCAGCACCGGGCCGGGGACGCCTTCCTTGAACAGGCGCAGCGCTTCGAGCAAGTAGGGGAACAGAATGCGGTTGACGAGAAAGCCCGGAGTGCCCTTGACCGGGACGGGCAGCTTGTCGATCTTCTTGCAGAAGGCGAAGGCCCGCGCCTCGTTTGCCGGGTCGAGGTGGTCCTGGCGGACGATCTCCACCAGCGGCATCTGCGCGACCGGGTTGAAATAATGCAGGCCGAGGAAGCGGCCTTGGCTCGCGACGGCCTGGCGCAGCTCGTTGAGCGGGATGCTCGAGGTGTTCGTTGCCAAGAGTGCGCCGGCCTTCATCGCCGGTTCGTTCTTGCGGTACAGGTCTTCCTTGGCTTCGAGGTTCTCGAAGATTGCCTCGATGACGAGATCGGCGTCGGCGATGCCTTTGCCTTCAACGTCGGCTTTCAGCCGGGCGGCCGCCGGTGCGATCGCATCGGGACTTTTCAGGCGCTTAGCGAACAGGTCCTGGGCCCGGTCGAGCGCAGGCTGGATGAATTTCATTTCGCGGTCCTGCAGGGTGACCTCGAAGCCTCGCAGCGCGCACCAGGCCGCGATGTCGCCGCCCATGACGCCGGCGCCGACGACATGCACGCGGCTGATGCCCGAGTCACCGCCGCCGAGCTTCTTCAGCCGCTCCTGCAGAAAATACACGCGAACGAGGTTGCGGCACGTCGGCGTGGTCGCAAGCTTGGCGACGGCGCGTGCCTCGAGCCTCAGGCGCTGGCTGATGCTGGAGCCGCCACGGCGCCAGACATTGATCAGGGCGAACGGGGCGGGATAGTGGGAAGGGTTGGCCTTGGCCGCGGTTTGCTTGCTTACGATCGGCGCAAGGATTTGCCGTACCGGCCACAGGTTCGTCGCCCAGGCGGTCGCGCGTTGAGCGAAGGGGCGCGGATGCGGATGCGTGATCAGCTCCTTCGCTTCGGCGACGAGCAGTTCCGCCGAGGTCAGCTTGTCGACCACACCGAGCGACTTGGCAACCTCCGCCGACAGGGATTTGCCGGTCAGCATGATCGGCAGTGCTTCGGGCGCGCCGATCAGGCGCGGCAACCGCGCCGTGCCGCCCCAGCCCGGAATGATGCCGAGCATGACCTCGGGAAATGCCAGACGCGTTTTCGGATCGCGCGTCGCCACGCGGTAGCGGCAGGCGAGTGACAGTTCGAAGCCGCCGCCCATACAGGCGCCGTGGATCGCGGCGACGGTCGGACAGCGCAGACGGGCGATGTTCTGGAACACGCGCTGGCCGTTTTCGATGCTGGCCAGCACCCGGCCTTCCTTTTCGTACTTTTCGAACTCGGTGATGTCGGCGCCGGCGATGAAGCTGTCGGGTTTGCCGGAGCGGATCACCACGCCCTTCGGCGGCTCGAACGACAGGCGCTCGGCGATCTGGTCGAGCTCGTCCATCGCGGCGCGGTTGAAGGTGTTGACCTTTGCATCCGCGTGGTCGAAGGTCAGCACGAGGATGCCGTCGGCGCCGAGGTCGGTTTTCCAATGGGCGAAGCGCAGGCCTTCGAACATGACGGTTCCGTATGGTGTCGATGCGAGGTGGCTATAATCGGCGCTGGGGACGGCTCGGGTCAACGGACCGGATGGTCCTTCGCTGTCGCTGCCGAGCAACCGGGAACGACCGGCTTGACGAGCCAAGCCGGGAACGGCGGAACTTTCACTTCGGACCCCGGTCTAGCATCGGCATGCTCAACCGGGTCGAATACAAACGGAGTATGGCCCGGATGGGTGAGGCGGACACCGACCGCGAGTTGGTCGAACGTGTACAGAAAGGAGACAAGCGCGCTTTCGATCTGCTGATCCGCAAGTATCAGCACAAGATCGTCAGCGTGATATCGCGTTACGTCTCCGACTGGAGCGAATGCCAGGACGTAGCCCAGGAAGCCTTTATCCGCGCCTATCGCGCGATCGGGAATTTCCGCGGCGACGCCCAGTTCTACACGTGGATCTACAAGATCGCGATCAACACGGCGAAGAATCATCTGGTTTCGCAAGGCCGGCGGCCGCCGAAGGACGACATTGCCGTCGACGACGCCATGCTGCTCGACGGCGGCGCCTGGCTCAAGGATCGCGCCACGCCGGAACACGAACTTTTGCGTCAGGAAATTGAACAAACGGTCTTCGATACGGTCGAACAGCTGCCGGAAGAATTGAAAACGGCAATTACGCTTCGAGAGGTGGACGGTTTGAGCTACGAGGAGATCGCGGAAAGGATGAATTGCCCGATCGGCACGGTCCGCTCGCGCATCTTCCGTGCCCGCGATGCCATCGACCAGAAACTGCGTCCGTTGCTGGGGCAAGACCCGAGTACCGATCATGAGTGAACATCTCCTTTCCCATCCGATGAACCCCAATCAAGCCATGGCCGAGTCCCTCGCCGAGCAGTTGTCCGCATTGATGGACGGCGAGCTTGCCCGCGATGAGACGCGTTTCCTGTTGCGCGGCGTCGAGGCACAGCCCGACCTCGTCCGGCGCTGGTCGAACTATCAGTTGATCAGTGCGAGCCTCAAGCGCGAGTATGTGGCGGTCGCATTGCCGGCGGATTTCGCCGACACCGTGATCGGGCGGCTCGACGTCGAGATTCCGGCTGCGGTTTCCGCTCCGGTGCGGCGCATTGGTTTCGGCGCCTTGCGCTGGGTCGGCGGCGGGGCTATTGCCGCCGCGGTCGCGGTGGTCGCATTGACCGTATCGCGGCCGATCGGCAACGTCGGCAGTCCGGCGGTCGCGGCGGCCGATCAGCCTTCGTTGCGGCATCCCTCCTCGCAGCCGTATCTGCCTCTCGCGGTGCCGCTGCCGAATACGAATTCGTTCTTGTTCAATTCCGATGCGATGCAGCCGGCGAGTTTCGAGCAGGTGGTACCGAACTACTATCCGTCGGCAGGCGATGTCAGGATCATGGTGCCGAGCCAGTTCCTGCGTTATCGCTCGCCGTTGCTCGAACAGGAGCAAAAGCAGGAAGCCCCCGAGGCTGCGGCCCCGGCTCAACAGTAATCGGGCGGGAACGGTTCCCGTCTTAACATTGGCTGACCTGAAGTCCTCATTACGCCCGTTCGGTTGGAACCCGGACGGGCGTTCGTCGTTCCAATCCCGCGTTCTTCGACGCCCTTTCGCAGACAGAAGCGTCGCGGCCTTCCCGGTAATCTGTATAAAGGTATAAATATGAGCAAAGTATCTAGCATCGGCGCCTTCGTTGCGCTGTTCGCGCTTGCGGCCTCGGCTCATGCCGATCTGCCGGATTTCACCCAGCTTGTCGAAAAGACCGGTCCGTCGGTCGTCAATATCACTGCGACGCAGGGCGACGGCGCCGGCGCGCAGCAGGGCGACGATGCCGACGATCAGGACGACGGCAGCGGCCAGAACGTGCCGCCGGGCATGCAGGATTTCTTCCGGCGGTTCTTCGGCCCGAACGGCCCGGGCGGCGGCCGCCCGCGCATCGGCGGCGAATCGCACGGCTCCGGATTCGTCATTTCGAGCGACGGCTACATTCTCACCAACAACCATGTCGTCGATGGCGCGGAGAAGGTCGTCGTGCGCCTTTCCGACCGGCGCGAACTCGATGCGAAGGTGGTCGGTACGGACAAGAATTCCGACGTCGCCCTGCTGAAAGTCAACGCCAGCGGCCTGCCGGCGGTCAGCATCGGCGATTCCTCCAAGCTCAAGCCGGGGCAGTGGGTCGTCGCGATCGGTTCGCCGTTCGGCTTCGATCATACGGTGACGCACGGCGTGGTCAGCTACGTCGGCCGCGGCAACCGCTCCGAGCAGTACGTGCCGTTCATCCAGACCGACGTGCCGATCAACCCCGGCAACTCCGGCGGCCCGCTGTTCAACCTGGACGGTCAGGTCGTCGGCATCAACTCGCAGATCTACTCGAACTCGGGGGGCTATATGGGCGTCTCGTTCTCGGTGCCGATCAATATGGCGATGAATACGGTCGAGCAGCTCAAGACCACCGGCAAGGTGACGCGCGGCATGATCGGTGTCGGTATCCAGGACGTCAGCCGCGACAGCGCCAAGAGTCTCGGTTTGTCCCAGGTCGGCGGTGCGCTGGTCGGGCAGGTGACTCCGGGCAGCGGCGCCGACAAGGCGGGTATCCAGCCCGGCGACGTCATCGTGTCGTACAACGGCCAGGCGATCGATCGTTCTTCCGACCTGCCCCTGCTGGTCGGCAATACGAAGCCCGGCGCTACGGCGAACCTGAAAGTCTTCCGTGACGGCAAGACCATCGACTTGCCGGTGACGGTCGGCGAACTGCCCACGGACAAGAACACCCGGCTGGCCAGTTTCAGCGGCGGGAGCGCCAAACCGCACAGCAATCTGCTCGGCATTGCCGTTGAAGACATATCGACGGACGATCGCAAGGAGCTGGGCCTCAAGGATCAGAACGGCGTGATGATCGCTCAGGCCGGCCCGGTCGCGCAGCGCGGCGGTTTGCAGCGCGGTGACATCGTATTGAAGGTGGGGCGCAACTACGTCAGGAATGCCGCGGAATTCCAGAATGCGGTGAAGGACGTGAAGGCCGGCGATTCGGTGATGTTGCTGGTCAAGCGCGGCGACGCCGCCCAATTCGTGACGTTGGCGGTGCCGAAATCGAAGAATGGCTAGGAGTTCCGTGGATTTGCGCGACGGGCCGCAAATCCGGTTGCCCTGGAAGCGGGTTTTCGCCGATTCGCCTCGGCCGGGAATGGCGGCAACGAGACCGGACCTGGGGATTTCTTTCTCGTCGAACCAAGTCCGGCATTCTCGTTAGCCTGCAGGCTAAGCGTCACCCCGGCAAAGCCGCCGGGGTGACGGACAGACATTCGCGACCACGGCGACGATCAGTGATCGTCGTCGTCATGATGATGCTTGAAGTGCCGCACCACCCAATCGTGACGCTCGTAGGGGCGCTCGGTATCGAGTTCGATGCTTACGCCGCCGCTGCGTATATAGGCTGCATCCTCAGGCGGCAATACCGTGCCGGAGCGCCAATTGCCATCGGACTGCCAATAGTAGGTCCGCGTTTCCGGCGCGAAATAGATGTCGTGATCGGCGTAGTACATGTACCGATGTTTGGTGGTCGTCACCGTCGTCGTGGTTTCGCGTTCGGGCGGTTGCGCCAGTGCCGGCAAGCCGATGCAGAGCGCGATCGCCAACGCCGAAGTCTTCAGTACGGTTCGATAGATGCTCATGGCATTCTCCTCGTGACGTCCGCGCGCGTGGCAAGGTGGCAAGCACGCTAGCGAACGGGAGTTCGCCGGGGCGGGAACGAAATGGATAGCGGAGTGCCGCTGGCCTCGACGGCAGCCCCCAGCGAAGCGGCGAGTGGCTTTGACATGGGCGCCAAGCGTGCGATTCGCGGCGACTGCGCGACCACCGTAGTCGGCGGTCGATGAATACCGCGAGAATACGCCACACGGCATTCATTTTTGCCGGCTCGCGGAAAAGTCCGGCACTTCATGCGATAATTCCAGTTTTGCCGGTGCCGGCTGCCTTTTACAACGCCGGCGGCGTGCCGATCTATCGAATATCGCATGGAAAACATCCGCAATTTCTCCATCATCGCCCACGTCGACCACGGCAAGTCGACGCTTGCCGACCGCATCATTCAGATCTGCGGCGGCCTGCAGGAGCGCGAAATGGAAGCGCAGGTGCTCGACTCGAACCCGATCGAGCGCGAGCGCGGCATCACGATCAAGGCGCAGTCGGTGTCGCTGCCGTACAAGGCGCGCGACGGCAAGACCTACCAGTTCAACTTTATCGACACGCCGGGCCATGTCGACTTCAGCTACGAGGTCAGCCGCTCGCTGTCGGCGTGCGAGGGTGCGCTGCTCGTCGTCGACGCGGCGCAGGGCGTGGAGGCGCAGTCGGTCGCCAATTGCTATACGGCGGTCGAACTCGGGCTCGAAGTCGTGCCCGTGCTCAACAAGATCGACCTGCCGACCGCCGACATCGACAAGGTGAAGGAAGAAATCGAGGCGGTGATTGGTATCGACGCGACCGATGCAGTCGCGATCAGCGCCAAGACCGGACTCAATGTCGTCGAGGTGCTCGAAGCGATCGTCGCGCGCATTCCGCCGCCGAAGCCGCGCGACACGGACAGGCTGCAGGCGCTGATCATCGACTCCTGGTTCGACAACTATCTCGGCGTCGTCTCGCTCGTGCGCGTAATGCAGGGCGAGATCAAGCCGCGCGACAAGCTGCTCGTGATGTCGACCGGGCGTGCGCACGAAGTCGACCAGGTCGGCGTGTTCACGCCCAAGCGCCTCGTGAAGGAGGCGCTGCGCGCGGGCGAAGTCGGCTGGGTGACCGCATCGATCAAGGACGTGCATGGTGCGCCGGTCGGCGACACGCTGACGCATGCGGGCAAACCGGCGGAAAAACCGCTGCCCGGCTTCCAGCAGATGCAGCCGCGCGTGTTCGCCGGCCTGTTTCCGGTCTCGGCCGACGATTATCCGGCGCTGCGCGAGGCACTGGAGAAGCTGAAGCTCAACGACGCCGCACTCGTGTTCGAGCCGGAGTCTTCGGAAGCGATGGGCTTCGGCTTTCGCTGCGGCTTCCTCGGCCTGCTGCACATGGAGATCATCCAGGAACGGCTCGAGCGCGAATACGACCTCGACCTGATCACCACCGCGCCGACCGTGGTCTACGAGATCCTGCGTACCGACGGTACCGTCGAACCGCTCGACAATCCGGCGAAGATGCCGGCGGTGAATTACATCGAAGAGATTCGCGAGCCGATCATCGTCGCCAACATCCTCACGCCGCCCGAGCACATCGGCAACGTGATCAAGCTGTGCGAGGAAAAGCGCGGCGTGCAGCGTTCGATCAATTACATGGCCAGCCAAGTGCAGATCAGCTACGAGCTGCCGTTGGCCGAGGTCGTGCTCGATTTCTTCGACAAGCTCAAATCGGTGTCGCGCGGCTACGCGTCGATGGAATACCATCTCGAGCGCTTCCAGGCGGCGCCGCTCGTGCGCGTCGACGTGCTCGTCAACGGCGACCGCGTCGATGCGCTGAGCCTGATCCTGCATCGCTCCAACGCCGACCGCCGCGGCCGCGAACTGGTCGAGAAGATGAAGGAACTGATCCCGCGCCAGCAGTTCGACGTGGCCATTCAAGCGGCGATCGGCGCGCAGATCATCGCGCGCTCCAGTGTCAAGGCATTGCGCAAGAACGTGCTCGCCAAATGCTACGGCGGCGACGCCACGCGCAAGCGCAAGCTGCTCGAGAAGCAGAAGGAAGGCAAGAAGCGCATGAAGCAGGTAGGCAGCGTGGACATTCCGCAGGAAGCGTTCCTGGCCGTGTTGCAGATGGACAAATAAACAATCGGGCTCTTCCGAGGGAAAACGATGGATTTCGATTTCGCGCTACTGCTGGTCGTGCTCACTTTCGCCACCGGCATCATCTGGCTGCTTGACCGGGTGTTCCTGTATCGGGGCCGCGCTGCGCGCGCGCAGGCGCTGGGCAAGGTCGGGGGCAGCAAGGAGGAGCGCGAGCAGCGAGTTGCCGAGGCGATGCGCGAGCCCGCGATCGTCGAGTACGCGCGTTCTTTCTTCCCGGTGATCCTCGTCGTACTGTTGTTCCGCTCATTCATCGCCGAGCCGTTCAAGATTCCTTCGGGATCGATGATGCCGACCCTCCTGGTCGGCGATTTCATCCTCGTCAACAAATTTGCCTACGGCTTGCGCGTTCCGGTGCTGAACACGAAGTTCTTCGAGACCGGCTCGCCGCAGCGCGGCGACGTTTTCGTTTTCATCTATCCCGGCTATACCTGCTCCGTCGGCGGCAAGGAAGTGCGCAGCGGCAAGCCGTGCAGCGAACCCACCGCGCCGGTGCCGAAGATGAACTACATCAAGCGGGTGATCGGCCTGCCGGGCGACACGATCACCTACCGCAACAAGACTCTTTACGTCAACGGCAAGGAAATTCCGAGCGCCTATGTCGGCCCCTACGTCGGGTCGGGGGCGGAAGGGCAGCGCATGGCCGGCGCCTCGGTGCGCGAGGAAATGCTGCCGGGCGTGGAACATCAGATTCTCAACGCGCCCGTCGAGCGCGCTTTCGTCCAGGGGCGCGAAGGAGAATGGATCGTGCCCGCAGGGCACTACTTCGCCATGGGCGACAACCGCGACAACAGCGAGGACAGCCGCTACTGGGGCTTCGTGCCCGAACAGAACCTCGTCGGCCGCGCCTTCGTCATCTGGATGAACTGGGACGGCGGCATCGATTTCAAGCGGCTGGGTACGCTGATAAAGTAACGGGGTTGCTTTCTCGGGGAACGAACCATGCAAACGCGCAACCGGCAACAAGGCCTCACCCTCATCGGCTTCCTGATCGTGCTCGCCGTCGTCGGCTTCTTCGCCTATACGGCGATGCTGCTGATCCCGGCCTAC
>CBJLOV010000080.1:0-18922 GCA_966424745.1 uncultured bacterium | reverse complement strand
GCCTGACCGCGCGCGGCGGCGCCGGCGGCGACGGACTCGGCCAGCATGCCAGCCGCAGCCGCGGCGCCGGCCTCGAATTCGCGCAGTACCGAGCCTACGAGCCCGGCGACGAACTGCGCCGCATCGACTGGAAACTCTATGCGCGCTCGGATCGCTACTTCGTACGCGAGGCCGAGCGCGACAGCCCGTTGACGGCCTGGGCGATCCTCGATGCGAGCGCGTCGATGCGCCAAACCGACGCGGCGCGGTCGGGTTTCGCCAAGTTCGATGCCGCGAAGATCCTCGCGGCATGCGTGTTCGAGTTGGCCTTGCGCCAGGGCGATCGATTCGGTCTGGTCGCCGCCGGCGGCGGTGCGCCGCCGACCGACGCCGCCCGCTCGCACGGCGGGCGAGGGGAAGACCCTCGGCGGAGCCGAGGGCGGGGTGGGGGAGCGTCGGCATCGGCGGACTCGATGACGCCGGCCGGCGCGGCTCCCGTCATCGTTCCCGCCGCAGCGGGTGCGCGCCAGCGCGATCGCTGCCTGCTCGAACTGGCGCGGCTGAAGGCCGGCGGCGGCTGGCCCGATGCGCTTGCGCTGCAGCCGCTGTGGGAGCGCATCCGCCCGCCGGCCGTCGTCGTGATGCTCTCGGATTTTTTCGACGACGCGACGGTTGAACTCGCCCTGCGCCTCGCGGCCGCGCGGCGCGAAGTGTTGACGGTGCAGCTGCTGACCGCGGAGGAACGCGATTTTCCGTTCGCCGGCGGACATCGCTTCCGCGACCCCGAGTCGGGCGCCGAGCGCCGCGTCGAAGCGGGCGCGGTGCGCAAGGACTATCTCGAACGCTTCGCCATCGCACGCGCCGAACTCGCGCGCCGCTTCGGCGCGGCCGGAATCCGCCACGTCGAATACGTGCTCGATCGCCCGCTCGACGAACCGCTGCGCGCGTTCTTCGCCGGCGGCGCCGCGCGCGCCGCGGCCCGGGGCGCGGCGACATGAGCGTCGCTCTGCTGGCGCCGCTCGGTCTCGCCGCCTTGGCCGCGCTCGCGCTGCCGCTGTTGATCCATCTCGTGCGCCGCGTCGAGTTGAAGACGACCGAGTTCGCCGCGCTGCGCTGGATCGGCGAACGCCTGCGGCCGCAGCGGCGCCTGCGCTTCGAGCGGCCCTGGCTGCTGTTGCTGCGCCTCGCGCTGGTGGCCGCGCTCGCGCTGCTGCTCGCACGGCCGGTGTGGAACGGCGCATCGCCGCCGGCACGCGCCTGGGTCGTCGTCGCACCCGGCGTTGCACTGGCCGCTGCGCGCAGCGCGGCGGGCGTCGCCGATGCGGAGTGGCACTGGCTTGCGCCGGGTTTCCCGCGCATCGACGAAACGATCGCTTCGACGGCCGTCGCCCCGGCGAGCCTGCTGCGCGAACTCGATGCGCAACTGGCGCCCGGCATTGCCCTGACGGCCGTCGTTCCCGAGCGCCTTGCCGGCCTCGACGGCGAGCGGCCGCGCCTCGCGCGTTCGATCGATTGGCGCGTCGTGCCGGGACGCATGCCGGACGTGCCGGCGGCGGCGCAGAAAACATTCCGCCTCGCGGTCCGCTACGCGCCGGAAACGGCAGGCTCGCTGCGCTATCTGCGCGCCGCCGTCGCGGCATGGAATCAACGCGGATCGCGGCGTTATGAACTCGACGCGCAGCCGGCCGGTGCGCCGGTCGAGGACACGGCGAACGCGCTGGTCTGGCTCGCGCCTGCGTCGTCCGAGCCAACGCGTTGGCTGGATCGCGGCGGCACCGTGCTGGTTGCCGATCGGGCCGGCACCGACGGCGAGCCGATCTGGCGCGATGCCGCCGGCAACGTGCTTGCGCGCCGTCTCGGCGAGGGCCGCGGCAACTTGATCGCCCTGTCGGGCGCGCTGGCTCCGCACTCGTTGCCTATGGTGCTCGATGCGGATTTTCCCGAACGTCTGCGCGCCGTTCTCGGCGACGATGCGCCGGCGCCGACGCTGGCGCCTGCGGCGACGATGCGGCCGCGCGCGGATGCGGGCGGTGCGGCGCCGTTTGCAAACGGGCTGCGCGCAGGTCGTGCGCTGGATGCCTGGATGGCATTGCTGATCGCCGGCCTGTTCCTGCTCGAACGCATCGTTGCGACTCTGCGGCGCGGCGAGGGGGCGGCATGAGTGCGGACCCGCGTCTCGACCGGCTGCGAACGACGGCGGCCCGGCGCCGGCTTGCCATCCTCGCGCTCGGCGCGCTGCCGCTCGTCGTCGCGCTCGGGGCATTGGCCGCGCGCGTCGGTGGCCGTGCTGCGTTGCTCGTCGTCGTGCCGCTCGCGCTGGTCGCGGCGGCGGTCGGCGCCTGGCGCGCCTGGCGCGGCGTCGACGAAGTCTGGCTTGCGCGCCGCCTCGACGCGTCCGCGGCGCAGATGGACGACAGTGCGGCATTGTTGTTCCGCGACGCCGGCGTGCTCTCGGAACTGCAGCGCCTGCAGCAGGCGCGTGTCCGCGATCGACTCGCCGGCAGCGGTGTCGATCTGCGCCCGGCGTGGCCGTGGCCGCGCCTGCTCGCGGCGTTCGGCGTCGCCGGGGCGCTGTTGATCGCCGCGGCGCTGTGGCATCCGCAGGTATCCGGCGATGCCGCGACGGAACGTGCCGCGGCGGGAGACGGGAAGAGTTCGACCGCGCTGCTGCGTACGCAGATCGAGATTGCCGCACCGGCCTACACGCGGATCGTGCCGTGCACCGAAGCAGCGCTCGACGTGAAGGCCCCGGAAGGTTCGCAACTGCACTGGCTGTTGCGCTTCGACCCCGAACCGCAGGCAGCGGCCTTGGTATTCCACGACGGCAGCCGTCTTGCATTGACCCGCGACGGCGCCGGCGATTGGCGCGGCGAGCACGTCTTGGCATCGTCGTCGCTGTACCGCATCGTGCTCGACGGCGCACCGCCGCCGGCCGACGATCGCCTGCACCGGCTCGACGCGATCGCCGACCGTGCGCCCGAAGTGCGGGTGATCGAACCGGAAAAAACGCTGACCCTGCTCGATGCGCGGCAGAAGACCTGGAATCTGCTCTTCGAGGCCGACGACGACTACGGCATCGCCGGCGCCGAGCTGCAACTGACCCTGGCGCAGGGCAGCGGCGAAAACGTCCGCTTCAAGGAGCAGGCGATACCGCTGCAACCGAGCGCACTCGTTCCGCCGTCCGCTTCCGCTGCGCAGGCGCGGAACGAAGGCGGGCCACGCGCGACGGTTCGCTACGCGTACAGTCTGGATTTGACGGCACTCGGCTTGGCGATGGGCGACGATGTCGTCGTGCGCCTGAGCGTCACCGACAATCGCGAGCCGAAAGCGAACACGACGCGCAGCGCGAGTTTCATCCTGCGCTGGCCGGCGCAGGCGGCACAGGAAAGCGCCGGACTCGAAGGCGTCGTGCAGAAGACGATGCCGGCGTATTTCCGCAGCCAGCGCCAGATCATCATCGACAGCGAGGCCCTGCTGTCCGAGCGGCAGAAGCTCGACGACAAGACCTACCTCGCCCGCTCGGATGCGATCGGCGCCGACCAGAAGATCCTGCGCCTGCGCTACGGCCAGTTTCTCGGCGAGGAATCGGAAACCCATGCCCAGCACGCCGACGCCGAAGCGCGGGCCGCGGATTCCGCGCGCGAGCACGGCGCTGCGCACGACGAGCACGAGCACACGCCCGCGGCGGCGCAGGACGGGGCGAAGTTCGGCAAGGAAGGAGACATCGTCGCCGAGTTCGGACACGTGCACGACATCGCCGAGGCCGCGACCCTGCTCGATGCGGAGACGAAGGCGACGCTGAAGTCGGCGCTCGCCGAGATGTGGCAGGCGGAACTGCATCTGCGCCAGGGCCGCCCCGACGAGGCGTTGCCGTACGAGCACCGCGCGCTCGATTTCATCAAGCGCGTGCAGCAGTCCACGCGCATCTATCTCGAGCGCGTCGGCCTCGAACTGCCGATGCCGGACGAGGCGCGCCGGCTCAGCGGCGAGCGCAAGGGCGTCGGCGATCCGGTCAGGTCGTTGAGCGCGGCGGCGAGCGACGAAGCGCCGATCGCGCGGCTTTGGCAGTCGCTGCAGCAAGGCAGCACCGCCGATTGGGACGGTGCCGAGGCCTGGCTGCGCGCGCGCCAGGCGACGCTGCCCGATGCGCTGGGCGTTCTCGCCGCGATCGATCGCGCACGCCGCGAGCCGGCCTGCGGCGAGTGCCGGGCTGCGCTGCGCGATCTGCTCTGGCCGTTGCTGCCGACGCCGGCTGCGGCAAGCGTTCCGCGCGCGGCGGCGGACGCGGAGGGACGCGCCTATCTCGATGCGCTGCAGTCCGATGCGGGGGCGGAGCGATGAACGCGTCGATGATCGTGGCGATCGTGCTCACCGTGGCCGTTGCGCTCGCCAGCTGGCGGGCATGGATTCCGAATCGGGGGGCATGGGCATTGCGCGTCGTTGTGCAAATCTTCGCGGCGCTGCTTCTGTATTTCTGCCTGTTCCCGCCGGCGACGCGCGAGGAGTTCGCCGCCGACGAACTCGTCGTGCTCACGCCGGGGACGACGCCCGCTCAGCTCGCAGCGCTGCCGCCGACCGCGAACGTGGTCGCCTTGCCCGGCATCGATGTGCCGCGCGCGATCGGACGCGTTCCCGATCTCGGCACGGCGCTGCGCCGACACGCCGGGGTGCGCAGCCTGCGCATCGTCGGCGGCGGCCTGCCGAGCCGCGATCGCGATGCCGCGCGCGGTCGCGTCGCCGCGTTCGACGCGGCGCCGTTGCCGCGCGGCCTGGTCGAACTCGATGCGCCGGCCTCGGTGCCGGCCGGCAACCTCTGGCGCGTGGACGGGCGCGCTGCGGACGTGGCGGACGGCCGCGTCGAACTGCGCGATCCGTCCGGCACGGTCGTCGCGGCGCAGACACTCGACGGGCAGGGGCGATTCGTTCTGCGCGCCGGCGCGAAAGGCGAGGGCACGGCGCTGTTCGCGCTGCGCCTGCTCGACCGCGACGGCAAGCAGGTCGACGCGGCTTCGCTGCCGCTGGCGGTCCGCGCCGGGGCGCCGCTGAAAATCCTCCTCCTCGCCGGCGCTCCCGATCCGGAACTCAAATACCTGCGCCGCTGGGCCGCCGATGCCGGCTTCGCGCTCGACGGCCGCACGGTCCTCAGCGACGGCGTCGCATTGACCGAAGGCGCGCCCGCGCTCGACGCCGATGCGTTGAGCCGGGCCGACATCGCGATCGTCGACGAGCGCGCCTGGGTCGCGCTCGACGCGCAGGCCAAGCGGGCGCTGGTCGCCGCCGTGCGCGATGGCCTCGGCCTGCTGCTGCGCGCGAGCGGACCGCTGTCCGAGCCGGTCGCGGCGGACTGGGCCGAGCTGGGATATCGGATACGGGCCGCCGCATCGGCGCAGCCGATCCGGCTCGACCGCACGCTCGGCCTCGCCGAGCCCGGATTCGCGCTCACGCGCCGCGCACTGGCGGCGGAAAGCACCGACGCCGCGACGCTATTGCGCGCGGACGACGGCTCGGCGCTGGCCTGGTCGCGCAATCTCGACCGCGGCCGCGTCGCCTTGTGGCTGCCGGCCGACACCTATCGCCTGCATCTCGGCGGCGCGGGCGCCGCGTTCGGCACCCTGTGGGGCGATGCGCTCGCCGCGGTGGCGCGGGCCCGCGGCGAGGCGGCACCGACGTTGCCCGCGGCCGCATGGACGGACGAACGCGCGACATTCTGCGGCCTCGCGGGCGACGCCTCGATCGAAAACGAAGCGGGCGCGCGCACCGGGCTGATCGTCGATGCCGCCACGCGCTGCGCGGCCTATTGGCCCGATGCCGCCGGCTGGCACCTCTTGCTCGGCAGCGACCGGCGCTGGCCGTTCTACGTGCGTGCGCGCGGCGAAGCGGCGGGTCTGGCCGCGGGCGAATCGCTGCGCGCCACTCGCGCCCTGGTCGGCGCGTCGGTGTCCGCCGCCGCGCCGACCGAGCGCAGCGTGCCGCTGCCGCGCTGGCCGTTCTTCCTCGCCTGGCTCGCCGCGGCCGCGTCGCTGTGGTGGCTGGAGCGCAGCCGCCCGCAAGCGGACAGCCTGCGCGGCGCCTGACGCCGCGCGCTGCCTTCAGAAGCGGTACGCCGCTTCGACGCCCCACATGCGCGGGGAAGTAATGCCCGCGCTCGTCACGCCGAACACCGTGGTGACGATCTGGTTGAGACCGCTGACGTACTGCTTGTCGAACACGTTGTTGACGAACAGGGCGACGCTCCACGGCGCGGCGGGCGAAGACCAGCCGACGCGGAAATCCGCGCGCGTCTGGCTGCCGCCGAGCTTGAACGGCAGGTTCGGGATGCACGAGCCCTGCAGCTGCGAATTCGCGTTGCAGCGTGTCTTGCCGACGTAGGCGCCCTGCAGGGTGAAGTCGAGATCGCCGCCGGCGACGTTGCGCAGCAGATAGTCGGCGCCGATCGTGGCCGACCACAGCGGCTGGCCGGTGGCCTGGCCGGAGAGATCGACGCCGCTCGAGGTGACGTACTTGTTGTAGGTCTGGTCGATATAGGCCGCGGCGGCGTTGAGGCGCAGGGCGTCGGTCGCCTGCCAGCGCGCTTCGAACTCGAAGCCCTTGGCTTCCTGGTCGCTCGGGATGATCTGGTACTGCGGCAGGTCATTGTTGCCGCCGCCGCCGTTCGAAACGAGGGTCAGGTTCGGCAGGTTGGAATATTTATAATAGTATACGGAAGCGTTGACGAGCAGCTTGTAGTCGGCGAACCAGCTCTTGATGCCCGCCTCGTAGTTGCGCACGGTCTGCGGCCGGTACACCGAGCCGACCTCGAACGCATTGAAGCCGCCGGCCTGATAACCCTTGGTCGCCGAGGCGTAGAGCATCACCTCGGGAGTCAGCTTGTAGTCGAGCACGAGGCGCGGGCTCGTATCGTTCCAGCTTCGGTTCAGCCCGACCGGCTGGGCCGAGGTGGCGTGGGTGGTGAAGTAGATGTTCTGCTGGAAGGTCTGGATCGGCACGCCGAGCGCGTCGAGCAGGCCGAGCGACTGCAGCGCGGCCAGGGTCTGGTCGAGCTGCGGCGCGCTGCGCGGCGGCGTGTACCAGCTGAAATCGCGTTCGTCGCGGGTGAAGCGCACGCCGGTGGTGAGGTTGAGGCGGTCGTTGAGGTGCCAGATCACGTCGCCGTAGACCGCGGCGGCCTTGGCGACGTTGTGGTTGATCATGTTCTCCTGCCAGGGATCGCCGAGCAGCGAGTACTGGAAGCCCGCCGCCTGCAGACCCTGCGTGAGCGGACCGTAGAGTCCGCCCGGGGCGAGGCCGAGATTGTTGAGCAGGGTGTCGATGCTGTCGGTGCGGAAGTTGATCTGACTGGTCTGGTGGCCGTCGTCCCTGTACCAGCTCACGCCGCCGACCCAGTCGGCGAGATCGGTCTTGCCGGACAGCTTGAACTCCTGCGACCAGCTTTCGTGCCGCTCGATGTTGACGTCGTCGAAATAGAGGTAGCTGCGGTTGGTGCCGTCCTGGCTCTCGCGGTTGTAGGTGTGATAGCGCTGATACGAGGTCAGCGAGGTCAGTTCGCCGAACGGCAGCGGATGTTCGGCGCGCAGAACGAAGGCATCGTAGGTGCGCGATTCGCGGATGCCGACCGCGTCGTTGAGCAGCGGGGCGTTGCGCGGGTCGAGGAACTTCGAATAGTCGGGCGTCGTCGACGGCAAGGCCGGATAGTCGGGCAGCGGGGTCACGCCGATCGCCGGGCGCGGCGGCTGCTTGAGGCGTTCGTGCTCCCAGGCGAGGTTGACGCTGGTGTCGGCCGGGCCGTTCCAGTGCAGCTGCATGCGCGTGCCCCAGTCGTCGTTCTTGTAGTAATGCTGCCCGGTCGCAGCGTCGCGCAGCCAGCCGTGGCTCTGGTTGTCGACGAAGCTCATGCGAAACGCGACGGTGTCGCTGAGCGGCGTGTTGAGCACGCCGTCGACGTAGCGCAGGCCGTAGTTGCCGAGACGCGTGCGCGCCTCGGCTTCGAAATCCTGGGTCGGCGTCGCGGTCGTCACCGAAATCGCGCCGGCCGCGCTGTTGCGGCCGAACAGCGTGCCCTGCGGTCCCTTGAGCACTTCGACGCGGTCGATGTCGTTGAACATCAGCAGCGCGCCGCCGGTCTTGCCCATGTAGACGCCGTTCTCGTAGACGCCGACCGGCGAATCGGTGCCGATGCCGAAGTCGCTCTGCGCGATGCCGCGCAGGCTGAAGCCGGGCTGCGTCGGCTGGTCGCCGTTGACCGAGAGGCCGGGGATGTACATGTTCATTTTCGACAGGTCGGTCGCGGCGAGCTTGTCGATCTGCACCGAGGTGACGACCTGCATCGCGATCGGCACTTCCTGCGCCTGCTGGCTGCGGCTCTGCGCGGTGACGGTGACGTTGCCGAGCTGCATCGCGGCATTGTCGTTCTTGGCGGCTTCCGCGCCGGCGGACGGCGCGGCCTGCGCATCGGCTCCGGTCGCGGCGGGTTCGGCGGCGAGCGTCGTGCCGGCAAACAGGGTCGTCGCGCCGGCGAGCAGCGCCAGCCGGACTTGTCGGGTCAATCGCGTGGTTCGGATCGTTCTCACGGCAGCCTCCCTCGGAAATTGTGGTTTTCAGGCGTCGCAGGTTCCGGGCGTCGCGGCGATCCATGCGCGGATCAGTTCGACGCCTTCTTTGTGTGTGGTGTTGCGGCCCATCTCGGGCATCATCACGCCGGGTTCGTTCGAGGTGATGCGGTAGAGCAGGATCGAGTCGTCGGGCTTGCCCGGCACGATGTCGAACAGGCGGTCGCCGGTGCCGCGTCCGGCCGCGACCGGCGGCTTGCACAGACCCAGGCGGCGCAGATCGGTCGCCGCGCTGCGCAGGTCGAGCGCGGTGGTGTTGGCCGGCCCGGTCGGGCTGTGGCAATGGCTGCAGTTGACGTCGAGGTAGGCGCGCGCGCGCGCGTCGAGCGGGGCGTTCGCATCGTGCCAGTCGGCATCGCGCGGCAGGTCGGCCGCCGGCAGGCCGGCGAGATAGCCCTTGGCGCTCCAATGGGCGAGCTGGTTCTCCTTGCCGCCTGCGTAGACGTAGTCGCGGTTGAGGTGGCGCGCGCGCGGCCCGAGCGGTTCGATCTGCTTCGCCTTCACGTTGGCGACGTGGCAGCCGGCGCACTGATTCTCGTTCGGCACAACATAGGTGAAGGCTTCGCGCTCGCCCTTTGCGGGTGTTTCGTCGACCAGTTCCAGCGGAATCGCGTCGCCCGTGCGTGCGAGTTCCGCATCGGTCTGCGCCGCGTTCCAGACGTACGGAATCGCCTCCCAGCCTTTTTCGCGGCGCACGAGTATGCGCGTTTCGATCAGGCGCACCTTGGCCAGATCGAGCGCCTCGCCCGCAGCACCCGCGGCGAAATCGCGCGAGGCGTCATAGGTGCGCGCGACGGCTTTCGCCTCGCGCGGCACGTTCGCCGGCAAGGGGTAGAAGAACGTCTTGGTCAGCACCGTGCCGAGCGGAAAATCGAAGGGGCCTTCGGGATCGTATTTCGCCGGCTTGCCCGGCGGCATCCACACGGTGCGGAACTTGTGCGCGTAGTCGCTGAACAGCGGTGTGTTCAGGTCGTACGGCACGACGCCGGCGTTCGCGACGAGCCTGCCGTCGCGCGCCTCGACGAGGTGCCAGTCGCTGAGCTTGTCGGGCTTGCCTTCGGCGAAGTAGTGCGGCGGCTGCGGCGCGCGCGCGCAGCCCGCCGCCGTCGCCGCGACGGCGAGCAAGAGCACGAGATGCCGGCGCGGAGAACACGAAACGGAGCGGAGAACACGGAGAAAAGCCGACCAATCTTTCAATGCTTCTCCTTCGTGGTTCAATCTGTTGCTCTCTTTCACGCTTTGCCCTTCAGTTCGACCGCGGCGAGCTTCGGCAGCTCGCAATGGAACTCGTCCTTGCCGACTTTCGGGTTGCTGAATTTGTTCGGCCCGTCGACGTTGAGCACTTCGACGTCGCCGTTCTGCACGCAGATGCGCTGCTCGGCCGGGTACTGGCCGTTGACGAGGATCTTGTTGTCGACATAGCCGTCCCAGAGCACGTCGGGGAAATGGCCGTTGATGCCGAACATCGACACCTTGAGCGCCTTCCAGTCGAGTCCGTCGGGCGAGTCGCCGCCGCCGGAGAAGCGGTTGGCGTAGATGTAGATCGACTTCGGATACGGATCGTAGCCTTCGCTCGGTTTCTTGTCGGCGAAGTTGGTGATGTAGTAGCTGGCGATGATCAGGTTCGCCGTGCGGTTGTCGGCGATGTCGTTGTCGAAGATCTCGACCTTCGGGTTCGAAGTCACGATGATGCCCGAGCCGGCCGGCACGCTCGCCACCGCCGTGCCCTTGGCGCCGAAGTTGCCGAGGTTGTTGGCGATCACTTTGTTCTTGAACACGCGCGAATGCTCGCCGTGCTGGGTCAGGTCGGGCATGTTGAAGACCAGGATGCCGCCGGTGTTGCCGGTCGCCGTGTTCTCGTAGACGTCGGCGCGCACCGAGTTCTCGATCTCGATGCCGGCGACGTTCTTTTCGGCGCGGTTGCGGCGCACGACGATGTCCTGCGACTGGCCGACGTAGATGCCGGCGTCGCGCGAACCGATCGACGCGGAGTCCTCGATCAGCACGTTCTTGCACTTGACCGGATAGATGCCGTAGGCGCCGTTGTCCTTCGACGGGCCCGCGGTCCACTCCACGCGCACGTCGCGGATCGCGATGTTCTCGCCGTCGTTGATCTTGAGCCCGTCGCCCTTGCTGTCCTCGATCGCCAGGTGTTCGATCGTGAAGTCGTTGGCGTAGACGAGCATGCCTTCGGGGCCGGAGATCTGGTTCTTGAACGAGAGCACGCTCTTGTCGGAACCGGCGCCGCGCACGGTCACGCCGCTGGCGCGCAGGGTGAGCACGCGCTGCAGCGGGTGCTTGCCGGGCGGAATCTCGATGACCGTGCCGGGCTTGGCGTCGAGGAACTGCTCCTGCAGCTTCTTTTCGAACGCCGCCTCGGCATCGCTCGGCGGCGGGGGCGGTCCCTTGCCGCAGCCGGCGGCGACGGCACAGAGGGCGACGATGGCGAGCTTGCGCATGGCGGTTCTCCCTTGGGGCAGGTGCGACAATTTGCCCTCGAACGGGCGTTTGAGGGAGGGGGGCGCGGGCTAAGCTTGGGGGGCAAGGCGGCCATGATGCCGTGGCCGTTTATGCCACGCGGTTCCTCCGGCGCGAACGGCACGGGGAATCGTGCCGGGTCTCGCCGTCCCGATGTGTTGTTCGTCCGGCGTGCGGTATCGGTGCATCGATCGATGGCGTGGCGGCCTATGCGCTGTTTTGCACGTGCCTGATCGCCGTCGGCGCCGCGCCCGTCCAGCGTTTGAACGCGCGCCGGAATTCGCGCGCATCGGAATATCCCACCTCGCTGCCGATGTCGGCGATGCTCAGGGCGCCGGCGCTCAGGAGTTCGAGCGCGCGCTCGGTGCGCAACTGGTCGTGGATGTCGCGGTAGACGCGGCCGGCGGCGGCGAGCTGGCGGCGCAGGGTGCGCTCGGACAGGTTCAGGCTCGAAGCGATTTCGCTCAGGGTCGGATGCTCGGCCAGACGCCGGCGCAGGATGCGTTCGACCGAGGCGACGATCTCGCTCTGGCGCTTGATCTGCGCCGCCTGTTCGCGGCAGATCGCGAGCGCCTGCTGCGCGCTGACCGGATGATGCGTGGGCAGGCGCACCTCGAGCCAGCGCGAGCCGACGACGACGCGGTTGCGATTGGCGCCGAAGCGCACCTCGCAGTCGAACAGCCTGCGGTATTCGGCCGCGTGCGGCGGCGCCGGGTAGGTGAGTTCGAGCCGCTCGGGTTTGAATGCGGGGCCGACGATGCTGCGCGCGAGATTCAGCGTGCTCGCGAACAGCTCTTCGCAGAGGAAGGCGAGGATCTCCTCGTCGGGAAAGCGCGGCCGCGCGACGAGCGCGACTTCGCGCACGTTGAGCGCTTCGAGTTCCACGTCCATCAGCGCGCCGGTGATGTCGGCGTGCTCGATGCCGATGTTCACCGCTTCGCCGAAGGTGCGCGCGGTCATCATCGCCAGCCCCATGATGCCGAACGTGCCGCTCGACTGGTGCGAGCCGACTTCGAGGCCGAAGCTGCTGCGCGGGATCGCGCGCAGCGCGCGCTTGATGATGACGCTCGCCTGCCGGTAGGAGACGCGCACCGAGGCATCGTCGATCTGCGCACGAGTGATGCCGAGGCCGGCGAGCCAGGGTTCGACCGCGACGCCCTCGGCGTCGGCGAGCTGAGCGAGCACGGCCAGGATCGTCGTCGGAATCACCGCCGCGGTGTAGCGCGGATCGGTCTGCGCCTGGCGTACGGCCGACGCGGACGCGGCGGACCTGTGCTTCGCGTTGATCGTGCG
The DNA here is from genome assembly GCA_966424745.1 of uncultured bacterium. Taxonomy (GTDB): domain Bacteria; phylum Pseudomonadota; class Gammaproteobacteria; order Xanthomonadales; family Rhodanobacteraceae; genus Rudaea. The sequence goes on along the minus strand of CBJLOV010000080.1, from coordinate 6,566 downwards.
CGCTGGGGTCATGTCCGCGATGTTATCGGGTGGCGCCGCGCAAGTCGCGACGCGCTGCGCAACGGAGGCACGCCGGCGCGTCCGGGCTTCTGCGAGTGTGAATCCGTTCGCCTATATGTCCCCCGTACAGTTCGATTCATGGCCGACGCCTATCGTAAGAGGGCAACTGGGACCTGATCGGCAACAACACGCCAGTATTCTTCCAGCGCGACCCGTTGAGATTCCCCCACCGGAAACGAGCGCTCAAGGTGCGGTGATGAAAGCGAAAGCGTTCGACGCGGATCAAAGAGCGATAGACGCGGATGGAGCCAAAGCAATCTTGCTCTATCCGCGCCAATGCCCTTTAAATCCGCGTCGAAACGCTCTTCTCTCAATTCCCCGCGGCGAAGTTGACGTAGATCGGATTGCCGATCAGGACGAGCTTGCCGTTCGACCGGCCTATGCCGAAGGCGTTGTGGCGGCGCTGCAACGCTTGACAGGAAACCGAGGCGGACCCGGAAACGAGCGCTCAAGGTGCGGTGATGAAAGCGAAAGCGTTTGACGCGGATGAAAGAGCGATAGACGCGGATAGAGCCAACGCAATCTTGCTCTATCCGCGCCAATGCCCTTTAAATCCGCGTCGAAAAGCTCTTCTCTCAATTCCCCGCGGCGAAGTTGACGTAGATCGGATTGCCGATCAGGACGAGCTTGCCGTCCGCGCCGCGCACGTTCGCGCGCAGCCAATGGCGCCCGCCGTCGCTGGTCCAGACGAAGGCGAAGCTCTGCGCGGCGCCGGCAATCTTGGGCCGGTCGACCAGGTCGGCGACCTTGCCGTCGACCACGATTTCGACGCTGCCGGCGTCGACATTGGCGACCTTGAGCGAGAAGGCCGCTTTGGCGTCCTTGGCCATCTTCACGGCGTCGCCCATTTCCGCGTCGAAACCGTCGCCGTTCGCGGCGAATTCGAGATGGCGGTCCTTGCTGCCGAAGACGTCGACGTAGACGTGCCCCGCGCGCATGGCGTCGAGCACGGCGTGCTGGGAAAGGGCGGCGGCGTGCACGACCGTCGTCGGCGTGCCGATGCCCTCGGCGCCGTGGCTCTCGTCCCGCCGCTTGGCGTTGTGGTTGTCGCTGCCGCCGACCGCGGTCAGGCGAAAACCCTTGTCGAGCTGCGCCTGCCAGAACGGGATGCCAGAGATCGCCGTGTCGGCGTCGTTGGTGTTGACGACCTCGATGCCCTGGACGAAATGCATGTCGATGTCGGGCTTCGCGGTCCAGCCGCAGCCCATGCACAGTTCGCCGGAAAGGCGGATCGGATGATTGATCGAAAAGAAGCCGCCGAGCTTGGCCGCGTTGCGCGCGAGCGCGGTCCAGTCCGGCACGTCGGCGCTGCCGACGCGGAAGTCGAGCGGCACCCAGGTACCGAACAGATTGGCGTGGCCGGTGAACGTGGTCAGTTCGCGTCCCGGGAGCAGCAGCAGGCGGTCGAAGTAGGGCTGCAGTTCGCGCACCGCGTTCGCCTGCGAGACCGTGTTGTGGTCGCTCAGGGCGATGAAGTCGAGGCCGCGGTCGGCGGCCGCCTGCGCCGTCAGGAATAGCGGGCAGGGCGCCTTGGATTTGCCGCTCTGCGTCGTGCAGGAACCGTCGCTGTGCGCGCCGTGCATGTGCAGGTCGCCGCGGTACCAGCCCGGTTCGGCGCGCAGCGGCGCGTCGAGCAGGTCGGGATTTTTTCCATTTCTGGAAAAATACACTTTCGCCGTGTACTCGGCGTGCGCCTCGCCGCGGATGTTCGGGATGCCGAGCAGCAGGTTCCAGCGGCCGCCGGCGATCGGGCCGGGAAGGTACGAAGGCGTGGCATCGGTGGCGGATACGGTGAAGCGACTCTTGTTGCCGCCGCTCCAGCCGCGGAAGGCATCGTTCCTGAACCCGCCGGGGCCGAGCAGGCCGAGGTCGATCGTGGTTTTCTGCTCCCTGCCGGTATAGGCGAAGTCGACCGTGATGCGGTCGACGCCGGCCGGCACGTCGAACGGCACCAGCTTGTAAGTCTGGTTGTCGCGGCCGTCGAGTTTGCCGGTCAAGACTAGGTCCGGCTTGTCGCCGCTTTGCGCGAAGACCGATGCGGAAAACAGGGAGAGGAGAAAGAGAATCCGGGACTGCACGTCGTCACTCGATCGGTATGCCCGCGCATTTTGCCGCCGCGCGCAGCGGATTGCAGCGCGCGATCGCGCCGCCGTCGAAGCGCACGCGATAGGGGCCGAAGCGCGGGTCGGGTTCGAAGTAGTCGGTGGAAACGAATTGCGCGCCGCTGGCGAACGCGGCCTCTCGGCGCCGGGCGTCGTTGCGGCGCGCTTCGAAGGTGTCGGCGTCCGCGCGCGTGCGCACGAGCAGGCCCGACTTCACCGCGGCGGAGATGCGCGCCTGGTCGGCGACCGGGTCGTTGAGCGTGATGTAGGCCGCGGCGGGCGAGTCTTCCTTGATCGTCGCGAACATGGCGCGGCCTTCGAGGGATCGGCGCGCGCCGCGATAGATCGCGATCTTGTCGTCGCTCTCGTCGAGCACGAACAGCACGCGTCCGCGCGACTGCCCGAGCGTGGGCCACTGTTGTGCCTGCGCCGCGTCGCGCAGGGTGGGTTGGCTGCCCTGTACTTCGTCGGGCGTGATCAGCTTCTGCGGCGTGAACACGCTGCGGATTTCCGCGTCGAGGCGGTCGAACGCGGCGGAGTCGAACTTGAGCGGCGACGGCGAGCCGGGGCCGAGTTTTCCGTCCTTGGCGTTGATGAGGATCATGATCGGCGCGTGCCGCGGATGTGCGGCCGACCATTCGCGGATCAGGGCCAGGCAGGCGACGAAGGTGACGCAGTTGCTGCGGAAGTCGATGTCGGCGAGGTGCATGACCTTGAAGCCGGGCTTCGCCATCTGCGCCGCTTGCGCGGGCGGCCATGGCGGTGTTGCGTATCCTTTGCGCAGCGCACCCGGCGGATGCAGCCAGCGGCCGCCTTCGGGGTCGTCCCAGACGTCGAGTTCGAGCTGGCGGATGCCGAGGTCGAGCTGCTCGTTCAACGGCCGATGGCCGTAGTCGAGGCCGTCCGCGCCGTGCGCGTCGTCGGCGCGGTGCGCGCGGAACTCGTCCGGCGGCATACGCAGCTTGTAGCTGTTGTGGGTGCCGATCACCTGCATGTCGTCGAGGCGCAGGTTGCGGTCGATCCAGGCGCCCGCGCAGGCCCTATCGCCGGCCTCGGCGGCATTCGGCGCGGAGAGATCGCAGGCGCTTGCGGCGTGCAGGCCGGTCGAAGCGAGCGCGCCGACGCCGAGCAGCAGGCACGCGGCCGCGCGTGCCGCCGGGGAAGAACGCATCGCGGGAAGGACGATCGTCTCGGCGCCCCCCGCCGCGGCCGAAGCCGAGGCGGGGGGCGTTTGCGGGCGCATGTTGTTGGACCGAGACATCGACCGCGGCGCGATCAGAACTTGTACATCACCGCCACGCGGTAGGTGCGGCCGAGCAGCGGACGGGCGAGGAAGGTGTTGGCCCCGGCGTCCGCGCTCTGCAATTCACCCTGGCGCGGATTGCCCTCGGTGAGTCCGAGCGAGTTGGTGATGTTGTCGACATAGCCGTAGACCGTCCAGCGTTCGTCGACGTGATAGCTCGCGCTCGCGTTGTAGGTCTTGTAGGACGGCAGGCGCACGGTGTTGGCCGTGTCCACGTAGCGCGGACCCTCGTACTCGGCGCTGACCTGCATGCGCAGCTTGCCGTCGAGCAGGTTCAGGCCGGGGACGATGCGGATGCTGTTCTTCGGCACGCGGATCAGCTGGTTGTCGGAGTAGTCGAACGGTATAGGCTGGCCGTTGCTGCCCTTGGTTGCGCCGCGCAGGCCTTTGTACTTCGGATCCTCGAGCGTGGCGTTGAAGGTCAGGTCGAACCAGTCGACCGGATAGAAGCCGCCCTCGAGTTCGAGCCCGTAGGTCTTGGTGCCGGCGTAGTAGGTGAGGCTCGCCGCCTGCTGAGGATTGTTCGGATCGAACACGTAGTTCGAGAAGCCGACGTTGTTGTACTTGGTGTAGAAGCCCGTGGCGTAGAGTTCGACCCAGCGGTTGGCGTACTTGTAGCCGATTTCGCCGAGGTCCATGGTCTGGATGATCGGCGTGGCCCCCGGATTGTCGATGTACGAGCTGACATTGGGCAGGCGGAACGCCTTGGTCCAGCGTGCGAAGGTGCCGGAGCGTTCGTCGAACTGATAGTTCGTGCCGAGCGTCCAGCCGACCTTGTTGAAATTGCGGTCGAACGGCACGATCTGGCCGGTGCCGGTGAGGATCTGCGAGTTGGCCAGCGAGCCGCCGAGATTGACCTGCTGTTTCAGTTCGCTGCGGCCGCTGAACGACACGCGTTCATAGCGTGCGCCGCCGTCGATGCGCAGCCGGTCGGTGATCTGCCATTCGTCGCCGAGGTAGAACGCGTTGGTCATCTGGCTGCCGCCGGAATTGGCCCATTCGTAGCCGTTGCGGTAGATGCCGTTCTGGGTGACCGAGCCGATCACGTTGCCGTTGGCGTCGACCGCGACCATGTCGAGCAGATGGGCGTTGTCGCGCACGTCGAGCAGTACGCTCGACGAGTAGCGGTCGAATTTCAGATTGACGTGGGCGAGATAGTAGCCGACGGTGAAATCGTGCTGGCCGGCGAAGTCGAACTTGGTCGACAGGCGGGCGTCGTTCAGGATTTCATCGGTGGGCGCGGTGACGCTGCGCAGGCCGCCGATGACGGCGAGGCCGTTGCCGTTCTGGTTGACGACGTCGTAGATCGTCGAAGGCGAGTCGACATAGCGCAGCTGGATCGCCGTCGCGCCGGGAAACGCCTTCAGATACTGCCCGCCCTGCTTGATCAGGTTCGCGCCGGACAGCAGCGTGTTCGGGAACATGCCGTTGCGAACGGTGTGCGTATCGCTCAAGCGCAGGCTGTCGGTGAACTTCCAGTCGTCGTTGATGCTCTGCTCGAATTTCCACGTGGCCTGCGAGCGGTGCACCTGGGTGCCGGTGTCGTTGTTGTAGGAGTACGGCTTGCCGTCCGGGCCGGTCAGGGTCACATGGTTGGTCTCGGGGCCGGCGAGCGTGCCGAAATTGCCGTCGAAGCCGGGGACCGCGCGGATCTTGCCATCGGCGTAGGTGCGCATCGGAATGCCGAGGTCGAAGTACACCGTATCGACCATGCGCTTGTAGTCGAAACTGAGCTTGCCGGTTTCCCATTCCTTCGAGATCGTCGCGCGCAGCTGGCCGCCCTGGTCGGCGGTGTAGCCGGGCTGGCGCACGCCGTCGTCCTTGCGATAGAAGCCGCCGACCGAGAACTTCCAGCCGTCGCCGAGCGGCGTGCCGTACCAGAAGTCGCCGCGGTTCAGGCCGTAGTCGCCGGCGGTGTACTTGAACACGCCCGAAGCCTCGTTGCCGACCTGGCGCGGAAGATAGTTGACTGCGCCGGCCGGCGCGTTCGAATAGAACAGAGAGGACGGACCGCCGCGCACGACCTGGATGCCGTCGATGGTCTCGTCGAGACGGAACGCCTGGTCGCCGTTGAGATAGCCGAGCGAGGGATCGTGCTGGATCGGCAGGCCGTCTTCGAGCAGGTTGACCGAACCGAAGCCGTCGACCGGAATGCCGCGTGCGCGTACGTTGCCGCTGGCTTCGCCGCCGGTCGCCTCGACCCAGAAGCCCGGCACCGATTTGAGCGATTCGGTCACGCTGGTCGGCGCCTGCTGGCGCAGGCGATCTTCGCTGATCGTGGTGACGGAATAGCTCGTCTGCTCTTTCGTGCGCGCCTGCACGCCGGCGCGGCCGGTGACGACGATGGCTTCCATGCTCTGTTCTTTGTTCGCGTCGGCGGCGGACGCCGTGGCCGGCGCATCCGGCGCCGCGGCATTGGACTCGGCCGGGGCGGCCGCGGTTTCAGCCGCGTGACTCGTCGCCGTCAAAAAGCAGGACAGGGCGAGCACGCTGGACAAGGTCAGAATTCGGTATTGGCACATGAACGAATCTCCGCAAGTGAAAAAAGAATTCGCAACGGGGGGAGGAGATGGCGTGGTGCACGTCGGCGGGCGACGCCGGGCGAGCATAGGTACCCTGAAACTGTATTGCAATTTGCATTGCAACAATGTGTCAGTTGGAAAAAAAATTCTATTTGTGTGCGTGACTCCACCCCGCGGGACCGCCCTCGACGGTTGCGCACGGGGCGGGAATCTAGCGGGGGTTTGTGTCGCGGGGATGTCAGTTTTTGCGCGTTCGCGTGCGTCGTTTGGCGGCGCGCCGTGCGTACTTTTTTCTCGTTATTCCCGCCCGGGCGGGAATTGCAGGGTTGCGATTCATCGCATCCGGCTTTGGGTTCGTCATTCCCGCAAAATCGAGGGTTTCAACAGCCGCAGAGCCGGCGATCCAATACCTTTGCTTTCGATGTCTCCGATTCGCGCCGACCGCGTCCGTTCGGTTTTCCGAGCACGTTTTGCTCGTCTCGAACGGCAAGAGCTTCCACTCGTCCTATCGGACGAGCGGATCACTTTTCTTCAACAGCGAAGAAAAGTAACCCAAAAAGACACCGCCCCGAGATCAAA
>CBJLOV010000079.1:0-19338 GCA_966424745.1 uncultured bacterium | reverse complement strand
TTGACCAAGCGCTTCGGCGAGCTCGTCGCGGTCGATCACGTCGACCTCACCGTCGCGCGCGCGCAGGTGTACGGCTTCCTCGGCCCGAACGGTTCGGGCAAGTCGACGACGATCCGCATGCTCTGTGGTCTGATGCTGCCGAGCGGCGGCGACATCAACGTGCTCGGCCACTCGATCCCGCAGCAGGCCGAAGCCTTGAAGCGGCGCATCGGCTACATGACGCAGAAGTTTTCGCTCTACGACGATCTGACCGTGTTCGAGAACCTCGACTTCGTCGCCGCCGTGCACGAGCTCCCGCGCAGCGCGGGGCGCAAGCGCATCGACGAGCTGCTGCAGACGTATTGGCTCACCCGCCAACGCGACCAGCTCGCCGGCACGATGTCGGGCGGACAGAAGCAGCGCCTCGCCCTTGCCGCCTCCGTGCTGCACAAGCCCGAACTGCTGCTGCTCGACGAGCCGACTTCCGCGGTCGATCCGCAGTCGCGCCGCGAATTCTGGGATTCGTTGTTCGCGCTCGCCGACGCGGGCACGACGATCCTCGTCTCCACGCACTACATGGACGAGGCCGAACGCTGTCATCGTTTGGCGATCCTCGACCATGGCAAGCTCGTCGCCGACGACAGCCCGCGCGAGCTCTGCGCCGCCCTGCCCGGCCAAGCCCTGCTGATCGAATGCGACAGCCCGCGCCGCGCCCAGCTCGCGCTCGAAGGCGACGCCGCGATCCTGTCGATGGCGCAGATCGGCGCGCACCTGCGCGTACTCGTGCGCGACGGCGACGATGCCCGCACCGCGGTCGCCGCGAGATTGAAAAAGGCCGGCATCGACGCGAGGGTGGAATCGGCGGAGGCCAATCTCGAAGACGTCTTCGTCGTCGCCACGCAGAAACCCAAATCCGCCGTGGAGGTTTCGCGATGAACTTTGCACTGACGGCAGAGCAGAACCTCGACGCGGATTTACGCGGATTCACGCGGATAGAGCTGGAGCAATCTATTTGCTCGTCTCTTATCCGCGTTCATCCGCGTTCATCCGCGTCGAAAAAAAATCTTGTGGCAAGGCCATGAACCTGCGCCGCCTGTTCTCGATCGTGCTCAAGGAGCTGCGCCAGCTGCGCCGCGACCGGCTCACGTTCGCGATGATCGTCGGCATTCCGACGATGCAGCTGCTGTTGTTCGGCTACGCGATCAATCTCGACATCCGCCGGCTGCCCGCGGCCGTGCTCGACCAGGCGCAGACCGCGCATACGCGCGAGGTCGTCGCAGCGCTGGCGCAGACCGAGGTGATGGACTTCCGCTACCGTCTGAAAACGCCGCAGGAACTCGGCGATCTGCTGCGCGCGGGCAAGATCAGCGCCGCGCTCGTCATCCCGCCCGATTTCGAGCGCCGCCTCGCCGAGCAGAACCTCGACACGATGCCGTGGCCGCGCCCGCCGCTGCAGATCGCCGTCGACGGTTCGGACCAGGTCGTACAGCAGGCCGCGGCGCAGCTCGCCCTGCTGCCGCTGCAGAAGCTGGTCAATCCGGCCGTGCCGACGCCGGTGAAGAACGCCGAGATCGTGAACTTCTACAACCCCGCGCGGCTCGCGCCGGTCAACACCGTGCCCGGCCTGATCGGCGTGATCCTGACGATGACGATGGTGCTGTTCACCGCGATGGCGATCGTGCGCGAGCGCGAGCGCGGCAATCTCGAATTCCTCATCGCCACGCCCGTGTCGCCGTTCGAACTGACCCTCGGCAAGGTGCTGCCGTTCGTCGGCATCGGCCTCATCCAGGTCACCGTCGTGCTGCTGCTCGGCATGCTGATCTTCCACGTGCCGATCCGCGGCAGCCTGCTCGACGTCTACGGCGCCGCGCTGACCTTCATCATCGCCTCGCTTTCGCTCGGCGTATTCATCTCGACCTTGGCCCAGACCCAGTTCCAGTCGATGCAGCTGGCGTTCTTCACCTTCCTCCCGCAGATCCTGCTCTCGGGGTTCATGTTTCCCTACGCCGGCATGCCCAGGCCCGCGCAGTGGCTGGCCGAGATTTTCCCGATGACGCACTTCATCCGCCTGATTCGCGGCATCATGCTGCGCGGCGCGCACCTGACCGAGCTTTGGCCCGAGCTGGCCGCGCTCGCCGCCTTCTGCGTGACCACCTTGACGATCGCGGTGCTGCGTACCAGCAAACGGCTCGACTGAAGCAGCCGCGGACGTCGTACCGGCCGGGAACGCGGCGGCCGCGTTAAAAATCCCTGGGCTTTTCGTAAATTCCATCGAAATGCGTGGAACGTCGCACTCTCTGCGACTAAACTGCCGCCATTCGAACCCTATCCGCAGCACCCATGACGCTTACCCCGATTTTTCGCGCGCCGCCGCGAGGCGTGCGGTTTGTGCCGGCGTTGGCCTTGGCGCTCGCCTGCACGGCCTGCAGCGAGGCGCCGCCGCCGCCGCAACCCGCGGCGCCGGCTCCGCTGCCCGCGCCGTCGATTCCGCGCGTCACCGATCAAATTCAAGCCGCCGGTCCCGACGGCATTGAGGTCGCGGCGCGCTATCCGGCGATGCGCAGCGAACTCGCCCCGCTCGAGACCGCGATGCACGCCTACGCCCAGGCGCAGCAGACCGCGCTCGCCGCACGCATCAAGCAGGCCAAGCCCGAGGCCGAGCGCGCCGAGCGGCCGGGCAAGCTCGATCTCGACTTCACCGTCGCCACCCAGACCGTCGATTTCGTCAGTGCGCTCGCCCAGGGCCAGGCCGATATCGGCGACGCTTCGCCGACGCTGCTGCGCGCCACGTTCAACCAGCATCTGCCGACCGGCAAGATCGTGACCCTGAGCGACCTCTTCGCCGACCCCGCGGCCGCACTCAAGATTTTCAGCGACGAAGCCCGCCGCCGGCTCGGCGCGGACTTCGAAGCCCGCCTGCGTTCGCAGAACCTGGCGGACAAAGATCTCAACGCACGCCTGAAGTCCATGCGCGAACTCGTCGACAAGGGCACCGAGCCCGCGGCGGAAAACTTCGCCGCCTTCCTCGTCGATGGCGTCGACGGCAAGGCCATCGGCATCACCCTGATCTTCCCGCCGGGCCAAGTCGCCCCTGAGGCCGAAGGCCCGCAGCAGGTCGAAGTGCCGGTCAAGCTGTTCGCAGATGCGATCAAACCCGAGTATCTCAATGCCTTCGACAAGCAAAGCGCCGCGGCCGCGCCGCTTTCCGGTTCGTCGGGCTCGCGCTGAGCACACCTCATGCAGGTGGCGCAGACACTGTACTTCGTCCTTAGCGCAATCCTGATCCTCGTCGGCCTGGCCGGCACGATCGTTCCCGCGCTGCCCGGCGTACCGCTCGTTTTTGCGGGCATGCTGCTCGCAGCGTGGGCGGATCATTTCCAGCACGTCGGCACGATGGCCCTGGTCGTACTCGGCTTGCTCTGTGTGCTCGCACTCGCGATCGATTTCGTCGCCGGCCTGCTCGGCGCGAAGCGCGTGGGCGCCAGCGCCAGCGCGATCTGGGGCGCGATGATCGGCACCGTGGTCGGGCTGTTCTTCAGCCTGCCCGGGCTCGTGTTCGGGCCGTTCCTCGGCGCGGTCGCGGGCGAGCTGCTGGTCGGCAGCCATCTGACCCGGGCCGCCCACGTCGGCATCGGCACCTGGCTCGGCCTGCTGTTCGGTACGCTGGCGAAGATCGCGCTGTGCTTCGCGATGCTCGGCGTGTTCGCGCTGAGCTTTCTGTTCTGACGCCGCTGCGCGGCTTCTTCCGCCCCACGCACATTTCCATTCCGCAGCCATTCCCTGCCCGACCCGTAGGGCGGGAGGAGCGAAGCGCATCCCGACTTTTTGGTCACAGCACAGCACCGGCGGGATGCGCCGCTGTGCGGCTTCTCCCGCCCTACGCGCTACGCGCATTCCATCCCGCAGCCGTTCCCCGCCCCGTTGGGGTCATATGCGGCAACGGCCGCTTCGGCACCGCGCGCTCACGTCGCGTGCGCTTCGGCCGCGGCCGCGTCCGGCTGCACGCGTACGGCGAGCACGACGCCGGCGATCAGCAGAGCGATGCCGGCCAGCGTCGGCCAGGGCGGCGGCGCCCCGCGCAGTATAAAAGTGTACGCCAGCGCGGCGAGGGTCTCGAACACGATCAGCTGCCCGGCCAGGGCCGTCGGCAGGCGCTGGCTCGCGGCATTCCAGCACAGCGTGCCGAGCCAGGATGCGAACAGGCCGATCGCGGCCATCAGGGCGATGAACGCGGCAGGCCGGGGGCCGAACGGCATCGCGAACGGATTGCCGGCGAATTCGAATCCGCCCCAGAGCAAAACGTAGCCGGCCAGGGCGAGCGGCAAGGTCGCGAGGCCTTGCGCGGTGGCCCATGTGCGCGGACGGTGCGCCGGATGATCGCGCAGCCAGTCGGCGTTGCGCAGCGGATACCAGGTCCAGCAGCCCACGGCCACGACCGCAAGCGCGGCGCCGGTCGCGTAGCGCAGATAGTCGGGGTTGCGCGCGGCGCGCAGCGCCGTCAGCTCGTCGAAGTTGACGCCGGCCAGGCCGATCGCGATCAAAAGCAGCGAGGGCAGCAGCTTGCCCCAGGGCAGCCGGCGTTCCCGTTCGCGCCGGTTGGCGCAGATGGCAATGACGACCGGCAGGGTACCGATGATGACGGTCGGCACCGGCCCGCCCGCTCGCTGGATCGCGCCGGCGAGACAGAGGTAGTAGAGCAGATTGCCGATCGCCGCGAGCTTCAGCGCCTCGATCCAGTCCGCACGTTCGAGCCGGCGCAGGTGTGCGCGGTCGAACCAGGCGAGCGGCAGCGCGATCAGGCCAAAGGCCAGATAACGGCCGACCGACTGCAGCGCCGCCGGATATTCCGGCAGCCACAGCGGGCCGACGAAGACCAGGCCCCACATCAGGCCGGCGGCGAGCGCATAGAGAATCCCGATCCACATGGCGCTGCAGCGTAGACTGCGGCGGGCGCGCCGTCTTGTACCGGATTGCTGCGGCGCTCAGCCGCGCACCTGTTGCCGATAACGCGCCGGGGTCACGCCGTAGCGGCGCAGGAAGGCACGGGTCAGATGCGCCTGGTCGACCAGGCCCGTCGCCGCGGCGACCTGCGCCGGCGATACGTCCGCCGCGAGCAGGCGCTTGGCCTCGTACAGGCGCAGGGCCATCAGCATCTTCTGCGGCGTCGCGTGATACTGCGCCTTGAAGCTGCGCAGGAAGTGGAACGGGCTGAGGCCGGCCACGGCCGCCAGTTCGTCGAGCGTGACACGCTGCGCGAGATGCGCACGCAGGTAGTCGACCGCGGGCGCGAAACGCGGTGCGGCTTCGCGCTTCGCCGCGCGCGCCATGCGCACACGGCTGCGGAACTCGTCGAGCAGAAGCTGCAACAGGCTGTCGAACGCCAACGGTTCGGCCGCCCGCCAGAGGCCGTCGAACAATGCGCCGATGCGGTGCGCATTCGTTGCACGGTCGTGCACGGCGTCGCCGAAACACCAGCCGGACTCGCCGGTGATGCGCTCCGCCGCGGTGCGTTCGATGTAGATCATGCGGTAGCGCCAACCGCCTTCGGTTTCCGCGCGGCCGGTATGCAGCTCGTCGGGATTCATCGTCACCAGCGAACCGCCGGGGGCGAGGTGATCGGCGCCGCGATAGCGGAAACGCTCGGTGCCCGACTCGATCGCGCCGAGTCCGAAGGCTTCATGGGTGTGCGGCTCGAAGGCATGGCGCACGATGTGCGCACGATACAGTTCGACTCCGTCGCGATGCGGTGCGCGGCGGAATTCCGCCCGGTCGAGGGCGCTTTCGAAACGTTCGGGCACGCTCTGCATCGCGCCGGGACTCCGCGAGCCGGCTCAGTTTCGCCCGGGGACGACGTAATGCAGGATCGAGAAATACTGCATCACGGTGCCGGCGAGCACGAACAGATGCCAGATCGCATGGTGATAGCGCAGGCCGCGCAGCTTGTAGAAAATCACCCCGAGCGTGTACATGACGCCGCCGCCGAACAACAGCCACAGGCCTGCAGGCGCGAGCGCGGCGATCAGCGGCTTGATCGCGACGAGCCCGACCCAGCCCATGCCGATGTAGAGCGCGATCATCGCGCCGCGAAAGCGGCGCAGCGAGCTCAGCTCGAAGATCACGCCGAGCGCGGCGAGCGACCAGATGATCGCGAACAGGCTCCAGCCCCACGGCCCGCGCAGCGTGATCAGCACGTACGGCGTATAGGTGCCGGCGATCAGCAGGAAGATCGCGATATGGTCGAAGGCGCGAAGGCGCAGGCGCGGCAGCGGCGCGGCGCCGACGCGCTGAATGCCGGCGCCGTGGTACAGCGTCGAGGCGAGGTAGAGCACGATCATCGTCGCACCGTAGACCGTGCAGGCGGCCAGCGCGTAGGGCGCTTCGCTCGCATGGGCGGCGAACAGCAGCGCGACCGTGCCCGCCACGGCGAGCACGATGCCGAAACCGTGGGTCAGCGTGTTGGCGATTTCCTCGCGGTCGACGTAGGGCTGGGCGATCGAAACGGACATGCGCCGACCTTAGCCGGTATGGCGTTTGAAAAAAAGAATTTCCGGTACGTCGATTGAAAAAAAGAATTTTCCGACACGGACAAGCACGGATGAAAGCGGAAACGAACGAACATGGCCCTCGTTCGAGTCCGTGCGCATCCGATTCAATCCGTGTTCGCGCCCTTCGATCCGGCGACTTCGGCGAGGATTTCGAACGAACGCCGGCGTGCGGCGTGGTCGTGGATCATCGCGGTGACGATCAACTCGTCCGCCTGCGTGCGCGCGAGGAAGTCGGCGATGCCGTTGCGCACGGTCGCCGGCGCGCCGACGACCGAGCAGGACAGCGACTGTTCGAGCAGCGCCTTTTCCGGCGTGGTCGCGACCATGCCGATGTCCTCGATCGGCGCGGGCAGCTGTCCCGGCATGCCGCGGCGCAGGTTGAGGAAGGCCTGCTGCAGGCTCGTGAACAGGCGTCGCGCGTCGCCGTCGGTGTCGGCGGCGAACACGTTGAGCGCGGCCATCGCGTACGGTTTCGCCAGCGTCGACGACGGTTTGAACAGACGTCGATACAGATCGAACGCGTTCGTCAGCTCGGCCGGAGCGAAATGCGAAGCGAACGCGAACGGCAGGCCGAGCGCGGCGGCGAGCTGCGCGCCGTAGAGACTGGAACCGAGCATCCACAGCGGCACCTGCGTGCCTTCGCCCGGTATCGCGCGCACCGGCGCGGGAGCGGCACCGGCTTCCGGCGCGGCGAAATACGCCTGCAGCTCGAGCACGTCCTGGGGGAAGCGGTCGACGTCGCCGGCCAGGTGGCGGCGCAGCGCGAACATCGTGCGCTGGTCGGTGCCCGGCGCGCGGCCGAGGCCGAGATCGATGCGGCCGGGATACAAGGTCGCCAGGGTGCCGAACTGTTCGGCGATCACGAGCGGCGCGTGGTTCGGCAGCATGATGCCGCCGGCGCCGACGCGGATCGTGCTCGTGCCCGCGGCGACGTGGCCGATCACGACCGAGGTCGCCGCGCTCGCGATGCCGGGCATGTTGTGGTGTTCGGCGAGCCAGTAGCGGCGATAGCCCCAGCGCTCCGCATGCCGGGCGAGATCGAGCGTGTTGGCGAGCGACTGCGCCGCGGTCGAGCCGGCGCAGATCGGAGAGAGATCGAGGATCGAGAGCGGAACGTTGTCGAAGCGGAGTTCGGTCATTGCGCAAGGTAACCTGAGGGCCAGCACGGATAGCGGCAAACATCACCGCTCGTCATTCCCGCGAAGCGGGAATCCAGCGACTTTGCTTTTCACCCTCATTGGAAAGATAGAGGCACTGGATTCCCGCTTTCGCGGGAATGACAGAGCTTGAATCCGCTCTTATCCGCGTCCAAATTTTTCTTTTCCGCAGCCGCCGCCTCTTCTTGCGCCCAGCCGCCGCCGAGCGCCCGAATCAGCGCCACGCTCGCGCGCAGCTCGCGCGTGTCGAGGCTGAGCGCGTCACGCTGGGTCTGCAGCGCCGCGGTCTGCGAGGTGACCACGTCGAGGTAGTTCACTGCGCCTTCGCGATAACGGTCGAGCGAGAAATTGAGCGAACGCTGCGCCGCCTGGACCGCGGATTTCTCCGCGACCGACGCGTCGCGGTAGTGATTGAGCAAGGCGAGATTGTCCTCGACCTGGGTGAACGCGCCGAGCACCGTGCTGCGGTACTTCGCGCTCGCCTCGTCGAAGACCGCGTGCGCCTGCCTGACGCTGGCGTCGCGCTTGCCGCCGTCGAAAACCGTCAGCAGCGCGGCGGGGCCGATCGCCCAGAACGAACTCGGCTGGGTCAGCCAGTTGCCGGCGTGCGAACTCAGATAGCCGCCGCTGGCGTTGAGGCCGATCGACGGGAAGAACGCCGCGCGCGCGACGCCGACGTTGGCGTTCGCCGCCTCCATGCGCCGCTGCGCCGCGGCGATGTCCGGGCGGCGCTGCAGCAGGGTCGAGGGCACGTCGATCGGCACCGGCGGCAGTTTGATGTCGACGATCGCCGGTTCGATCGAGAATTGCGACGGCGACACGCCGATCAGCGCGGCGATCGAATGTTCGGCCAGCGCGCGCTGAGCCAGCGTCTGTTCGGCCTGCGCGCGCGCGGTGTCGAGCTGGGTCTGCGCGCGCGCAACATCGAGGCCCGGCGCGATGCCGCCGCGATGCCGCTCGTTGGTCAGATCGAGCGCGCGCTGGTAGGCCTTCACCGTGTCGGCGAGGATCGCGCTGTCGCGGTCGAGCCCGCGCAGCACGATGTAGTCGTCGACGAGCTGGGCGATCAGCGAGAGGCGCGCGTTCTCCAGGTCGTCCGCGGCGGCCTCGGCCTGGGCTTTGCCGGCGGCGACCTCGTTGCGCACGCGGCCCCAGAGGTCGAGCTCGTAACTCGCCGCGAAGCCGACCGAACGCTGGCTGAAATGCGCCGGCGTCGTGTAGCCGGGCCGATTGGCGGAGAGGCGGTCGCGCTCCAGATCGGCGTTCGCCTTGATCTGCGGAAACAGATCGCCGCGGGTGAAATCGCTGTAGGCCTGGGCCTGCTCGTAGTTCGCCAGTGCCGCGGCGAGGTCCGGGCTGCCGGCGATCAGGCGCTTCTGCAGTTCGTCGAGCTTGGGGTCGCCGTACAGCGACCACCACGCATCGCGCGGCAGGCGATCGGCCGGCGCGGCCGGGGTCCATGGCGTGCCGATTTCCTTGTATGCGTTCGCCGTGTCGATCTGCGGCGTCTTCATCGTCGGCGCCAGCGAGCAGCCGGCAACCGTCAATGCAAATACCGCAGCGGCGATCGAGGCTTTAGCCCTCCCCTTCAAGGAGAGGGTTGAGTGGGGATGGTGGTGAACTTGAGTCCCGACGATCCCCCGCCGAGTCGAAGCAAACACCCTCCCCCTCCCGGCCTCCCCTTTGAAGGGGGAGGAGAAAAAACCTGTCGCCGGTGACGGTATAAATTCAGCCTTTCTCATTTTTGTTCTTTCCATTCGAGGCGACCTGGGTCTTCGCCGCGCCCGCAACGCGCACCTCGGCGCCGCTGACCACGCCGTCGGGCGGATTCTCGATGACGCGGTCGCCGGCATCGAGCCCGGAACCGATCTCGACGACCTTGCCCAGATCGCGCGCGATCGTGACCGGCTTGATCACGACCTTGTTGTTGGCGTCGACCGTGGCGACGTTGATGCCCTTGGCGTCGATGATCAAGGCGCTGCCCGGCACGCTGAGCGCCGCCGCCTTGCCTTTGACGTCGAGGCGCACGCTCGCGTAGGCGCCCGGCAGAAGTTCGCCGGCCGCGTTGTCGACGCTGAGCTGCATCAAGGTGGTGCCGCTCGCGGCGTTCACCGCCTGCGAAGAGGAGTCCACGGTCGCGGTATAGGTCTTGTCGGGATGGTCGGGCACGCTGAGCGTCGCCTTGGTACCGGGCGGCACGCTCGGCACGTAGTTCTGCGGCACGCTGACGTAGACGCGCAGCTTGGACGTATCCGAGACGACGAACAGTTCCTGCCCGGCGCCGCCGCCGACGTTGATCAGTGCGCCGACGTCGGTGTTGCGCGCGGTCACCGTACCGTCGAACGGCGCGACGATGCGCGTGAAGTTCTTCAGCGCGATCAAGCGATCGACGTTCGCGCGCTGCGCGGCGACGAGCGCATTCTTCGCGGCGAGGTCGCCGGTCTTTTCGTCGACTTCCTGCTTCGACACCGAGTCGGAGCCGAGCATCGCCTGCCAGCGTTTCGCCGTCGTCGCCGACAGCGCGGCGTTGGCCTGCGCGGTGGCGAGGTCGGCCTTGGCCTGCAGCAGCTGCTGGTCGAGGTCGGGCGTTTCGATGTCGGCGAGCACGTCGCCGGCTTTCACCTGCGTGCCGATGTCGTGCTTCCAATCCTTGAGATAACCGGAAACGCGCGCGTAGATCGGCGCGCGCTGCCAGGCCTCGATGCGGCCGGGCAGTTCCAGGCCGGAGGCGTTCGCGCTGCTCGACGGCGGATTGACCGCGACGGTCGGCAGGGACTGCGCTTCGGTCCAGTCGCGCAGGCGCGAGGACTCCGAAGCACGCACGATCAGCCCGTGCGCGACGATCACGGCGGCGACGACGGCGGCGGCGATGCCGGTCAGGCGCAGGCCGCGCCGCGAGACGGATTTGTTGGCGGGGGTGTCAAGCTGCGACATGTGACTCTCCGAACGATGCTTGCGGCGCCGGCTTGTCGCCGTGGCGCCGATGGATGATGCTGAAGACGACGGGAACGAAGAACAGTGTGGCGATCGTGGCGAAGATCAAGCCGCCGATCACGGCGCGGCCGAGCGGCGCGTTCTGTTCGCCGCCTTCGCCGAGGCCGAGCGCCATCGGCGCCATGCCGATGATCATTGCCAGCGCCGTCATCATGACCGGGCGCAGGCGGACGAAGCCGGCTTCGAGCGCGGCGGCGGTCGCGTCGCCGAGTTCGTCGAGCTTTTCGCGCGCGAACGAGATCACGAGCACGCTGTTCGCGGTCGCCACGCCCATGCACATGATCGCGCCGGTCAATGCGGGCACGCTCAACGTGGTGTGCGTGGCGAACAGCATCCAGATGATGCCGGCGAGGGCCGCGGGCAATGCGGTGATGATGACGAACGGATCGCTCCACGACTGGAAGTTGATGACGATGAGGAAGTAGATCAGCACGATCGCGCCGATCAGGCCGAACAGGAGGCCCGAGAACGCGCCGTTCATCGTCTTCACCTGGCCGAGCAGGATGACGTTCGCGCCTTTCGGTGCGTCCTTCGCATTGGCGTCGATGACCTTCTGGATGTCGGCGGCAACGGCGCCGAGGTCGCGGTCCTGCGTGGTCGCGTAGATCTGCACCATCGGCCGGATGTCGTATTCGCTGAACACGCCGTTGACCTGGGTGCGGGCGATGTCGGCGATGCCGCCGAGCACCGCCGCCGTGCCGCCCGGCGCGTTGATCGAAACGTTGCGCAGCGACTCGAGCGAGTCGAGCTTGTACTGCGGCGTCTGCATGACGATCGGATAGGTCACGCCGTTGGCCGGATTGAGCCAGAACGTCGGCTGCACCTGGCTGGAACCGGCGAGATTGACGACGAGGCTGTTGGTCACGTCGCGCGTGGTCACGCCCGCGTACTGCGCGCGCGAGCGGTCGACGTTCACGTTGAGCGCCGGCGCGCTGCCGGTCTGCTGGATGCGCGCGTCGGCCACGCCCGGTATGTGCTTGATCTGCGCGAGCAGCTTGTTCGCGTAGGCGAAGTTCGCGGGGAGATTGTTGCCGCGTATCTGCAGGTCGATCGGCGCCGGCGCGCCGAAGTTGAGGATCTGGCTGACGATGTCGGCAGGCAGGAAGGCGAACGTCATGCCCGGAAAGCGCCGCGGCAGCTCCTCGCGCAGGCGGCGCATGTAGCCGGCGGTCGGCGCGTGGTCCTCGTTGAGCGAAATCTGGATGTCGCCGTCCTGCTCGCCGATCGTGCCGGTGTTGTTGTAGATGGTGTTGATCGCGGAAAGGAACGGCGCGCCGATGTTGTCGGCGATCGTCGCGACCTCGTTGGCCGGGATGATTTCGCGGATCGCCTTCTCGACGTCGGCGAAGCGCGCCGCGGTTTCTTCCACGCGCGTGCCGACCGGCGCGCGCGCATGGATGAGGATCTGCCCCGCATCGACGAAGGGGAAGAAATTGCGGCCGAGGAACGGCAGCAGCAGGAACGATGCGGCGACCGCGGCCAGAAAGCCGGTGACGAAGACCTTGCGATGCGCGAGCGCAACGCCGAGCAGGTCGTGGTAATGCGCGCGCATGCGTTCGAAGCGCGCCTCGAAGCCGCGCTGGAAGCGCACCAGCGGATTGCCGGACCGCGGCAGCGGCGGCGTCATGCCGTGCTCGTCGGTGTGCGGCGCGTGCGGCTTCAGCAGATAGTTCGCCATCGTCGGCATCAGCGTGCGCGAAAGCAGGAACGAGCACACCATCGCCGCCATCACGGCTTCGGCCATCGGCACGAACAGGAAGCGCGCGACGCCTTCGAGGAAGAACATCGGCACGAACACGATGCAGATGCAGAGCATCGAGACGAAGGCCGGGGTGACGATCTGTTCGGCGCCGTCGAGGATCGCCTGCGTCACCGGTTTGCCTTGTTCGAGATGCCAGTTGATGTTCTCGATCGTCACCGTCGCGTCGTCGACGAGGATGCCGACGGCGAGCGCGAGGCCGCCCAAGGTCATGATGTTGAGCGTTTCGCCGAGCGCGGCCAGGATCATCACCGCGCCGAGCACCGACAGCGGGATCGAGATGGCGATGATCACGGTCGAACGCCAGCTGCCGAGGAAGAGCAGGATCATCAGGCTGGTCAGCGCCGCGGCGATGATGCCCTCCTTGGCTACGCCGCCGATCGCGTTGCGCACGAACAGCGATTGGTCGCCGATGAATTTGACCTCGAGCGCATCCGGCATCGAGGGCTTCACCGCCTCGGCCATCGCCTTGACGCCGTCGACGATCGAGAGGGTCGAGGTCGCGCCGCTCTTGAGTACGTTCATCAGCACCGAGCGGCCGCCGTCGACGTGGACGACGTTGGTTTGCACGGCATTGCCGTCGCGCACGTTGGCGACGTCGCGCACGTACACCATCGCGCCGTTGACCGCCTTGATCGGCAGCGCGGCGATGTCCTTGAGGTCGGACGGTGCGTTGTTGAGATTGATCGCGTATTCGAAGCTGCCGATCTTCTGCGAGCCGACCGGGGTGAGGATGTTCTGCGCGGCGAGCGTGTTGGCGACGTCCTGGCCGGTGAGGCCGCGCGACTGCAGCGCCGCCGGGTCGAGGTCGATCTGCACCTGGCGCGCCTTGCCGCCGAACGGGTACGGGATCGCCGAACCCTCGACCGTCACCAGGCGCGTGCGCAGCGAGTTCATCGCCAAGTCGGCGAGGTTCGCTTCGGTCAGGCCCTTGCCCGACAGCGCGAGCTGCAGGATCGGCACGGTCGCGGCGCTGTAGTTGACGACCAACGGCGGCGTCGTGCCGGGCGGCATGTTCTTCACCATCGTCTGCGCGGCCGTCGTCACCTGCGCATTCGCGGTGGCGATGTTCACGCCGGGGTGGAAGTAGATCTTGATGATGCCGAAACCGGTGTAGGAGTTGGCCTCGATGTGCTCGATGTCGTTGACCAGCGTGGTCAGCGCGCGCTCGAACGGCGTGGTGATGCGGCCGGCCATCTGGTCGGGCGGCAGCCCCGTGTACTGCCAGGCGACGCCGATCACCGGGATGTTGATGTTCGGGAAGATGTCGGTCGGCGTGCGCAACGCCGTGAGCGGGCCGATGATGAAGATCAGCAGCGCCAGCACGACGAACGTATAGGGGCGCGACAGCGCGATGCGAACCAGGGCTTGCATGACGGTACCGGAATGAGGGGAAACTTGCCTAGGCAATTATGCTGCCGCGCCGCAAATTTGCACTACGCGGCGTATGAAGATTTGTTTAGGCAGCCGCGCGCGGATCGACCGGCGCGCCGGAAAATCCTTGGGCAATGCGGGTTTCGTCGGCAACGGGGACGTATGAAATTTTGTTCATACGCGCGGGATCGCCTGACAGTTTCGTCAGGTTGAATCGACTATGCAGAAGATCGTCATGCGCGTGCCCGGCGCGCCGTCGGCGTCGGCGATCTCGATGCGGTAATCGTGCAGCTTGACGATTGCCGAAACGATCGACAGGCCGAGACCGAATCCGGGCGCCTCGCACTCGTGCTCGTTGCGGCACACCTTGGTGCGGTAGAAGCGGTGCAGCACGGCTTCGCGCTCGGCCGCAGGGATGCCGGGACCGCTGTCGATGACGTCGATGCGCGGCCCGCTCTTGTCGTCGAGCGCGCGCAAGGCGACGTGGCCGCCGGCCGGGGTGAACTTGATCGCGTTGTCGACCAGATTGGAAATCGCCTCGAACAGCAGGTCGCCGTCGGCACTCACCGCGACGAGCGCGGCCGGCAGTTCGACGGTGAACTCGATGCGCTTGTCTTCGGCGAGCGGCGCATACAGCTCGTGCACGCGGCGCAGCTTGTCGCGCAGGTCGATTTCGCCGAAGCCGGCGCGGCGGCGGATGTCCTCGAGTTCGGAAATGCGCAGCAGGGCGCGGAAGCGGTTGAGCAGGTTGTCGGTGTCGGCGATGCAGCGCTCGATCGTTCCGCTGCGCGCGTCGTCGGCCGAGGTGTCGCGCTGCAGGCGGTACAGCTGCGCGCGCAGGCGGGTCAGCGGCGTGCGCAGGTCGTGAGCGATGTTGTCCGACACGCCCTTGACCTCGCCGAGCAGGCTCTCGATGCGGTCGAGCATGCGGTTGACGATGCTCGCGAGCATGTCGACCTCGTCGCGCCGGTTCGAGATCGGCAGGCGCACGCCGAGATCGCCGCGCATGATCGGGGCGACCGCGGTTTCAATGCCGCGCACGCGCCGCAGCGGCCCGCGGCTCAGCAGGTAGCCGCCGAGCAGGCCGGGGATCAGGGCCAGGGTCAGCGCCCAGAACAGGCTGTTGCGGATGATCGTGCCGACGCGGTCGACCGTGCGGTAGTCGCGCACGAGCAAAAGAATGCGCCCGTCGTCGAGACGCCAGGCGACACCGCGCGGGCGCGAACTCGGCGTGCCGTTGATGTGTTCGACGCCGCGCGGCAGCTCGTGCACCTGGCCGTCCTGCGGCAGGTCGGGCGGCAGGCGGTCGATCTCGCCGGAGAGATAGCCGCCGTTCGCATCGAACAGGCCGGACGACATCGTGCCGGGCAGGTCGAGCGAACTCGTCGCTGCGAGAATGCTCGGCAGGCGCTCGCGGTCGATCGAGGCGAGGAAGTGCAGGCGCTGGACGAGGATGTTGTCGACGATGTGTTCGAGATAGGTCGCGGTCTGCCAGTTGATCATGCCGATCAACAGCACGGTCCAGGCGAGGAAGAATCCGCCGTAGATCAGGATCAGGCGCCCCGTGCTCGGCCGCCAGCGCTCGCTGAGCGCGGTTGCGACGGGCGGAGTTTCGAGTTTGGTCATGGGCGCAAAACGCCTACCGGAATTCACCGATGCGGTAACCGATGCCGCGCACCGTGTGGATCAGCGGAGGCAGTCCTTCGGGATCGACCTTGCGGCGCAAGCGGGCGATGTGCACGTCGATCACGTTCGTGCCCGGGTCGAAATGATAGCCCCAGACGGCCTCGAAGATCATCGACCGGGTCAATACCTGCCCGGAGTTGCGCATGAGGAATTCGAGCAGGCGGAACTCGATCGGCAGCAGTTCGAGCGTCGCCCCGCCGCGGGAAGCCGTGCGCGCCATCAGGTCGAGATCGAGGTCGCCGACGGCGAGATGGGTTTCCACCACCGGTGCGCGGCGGCGGCGCAGCAGTACTTCGACGCGCGCGGCCATTTCGTCGGGCGCAAACGGCTTGGTCAGGTAGTCGTCTCCGCCCGCGCGCAGGCCGCGCACGCGCGCATCGACGTCGGACAGCGCGCTGATCATCAGCACCGGCGTGTCGACGCCGGCGCGGCGCAGCTCGGTGACCAGGGTGAGGCCGTCGACCTCCGGCAGCATGCGGTCGAGCGTGATCGCGTCATAGGTGCCGGTCAGCGCGCGCCTGAGTCCTTCGCGGCCGTTGCCGACGCTGTCGACCTCGTTGCCGTTGTTCGCAAGTTCGGTGACGATCTCGCGCGCGGTCAACGGATCGTCTTCGATCGTGAGAATTCTCGCCATGCCGCAAAGTGTGCAGCAAATCTCGGGCGAAGAAAACGAAGAGCGATCTTGACGCGGATCAGAGCGGATAAACGCGGATAGAGCAATTCATTCAAAAGCTCTATCCGCGAAATCGCTCTTCAAATCCGCTCTGATCCGCGTTAAAGATGCTCTTCTTTCAGCGTCACTTCGCCCGCGTGATCGTGAACTTGCCGAACGAAATGCCGAGGTCGACGCCCTCGCCGGCGCCGGACAGGGCCAGGGTCGAGGTGCCCTTGGTCAGCACCTGCGCCGTGCCCGACTT
The DNA here is from genome assembly GCA_966424745.1 of uncultured bacterium. Taxonomy (GTDB): domain Bacteria; phylum Pseudomonadota; class Gammaproteobacteria; order Xanthomonadales; family Rhodanobacteraceae; genus Rudaea. The sequence goes on along the minus strand of CBJLOV010000079.1, from coordinate 2,927 downwards.
GACCACGCCGGCCTGGGCCTCGGCCTGCGCGTAGCTGCCGAACAGCTGATCGGTGTTGGTGACCTCGGCGAACTTGCCCTTGCCGTTGTTGATGCGGTACTTGCCGACGGTCAGGCCGCCGCCGACCGCGACGATATGGACGGCGAACGTCTTGCCGTTGTCGCAGGTGATCGTGCCGCTCCCCTCCGCGTGCTTGTAGATCGCCGACCAGCCGGACAGACTGAAACGCATTTCGCAGTCGACCTTGCCGGCGGCCTCGGCACGCCCCGCGTGCAGACCGGCCGATGCCACGACGGCGAGAACGAATGCGGCGAAGACACGTGAGCGCATGTACCTACTCCTTCAGCGGGAAAACCCCGATGATACCGAAGCAGGCCCTATGGAAAAGTGAAGCCGCCGCGCGGCGGAACTTGAATCACCCCCTGCTATCCAACCGGATAGGCGTAAGCTATCGGCATCTCGCGAAAAATGAGGGGTCACGTCATGGCTCGCTACGATATTCTCGTCCACGTACGTCGTTATGAAGGCAACTCGCTGGCCGCAGACGTTGCGCTGGCGTTGGCGCCCCGCCTCGAGGCGCACGTTTCCGGCCTCTATGTCGCCTCGCTCGGCACGGTCGCCTACTCGACTCTGGAAACCGTCGTGTTCCAGGTCCAGGAAGCCGACGAGCTGTACGACACCGCCTTGGGCCAGCGCTCGGGCTGGCAGGCCCGGCTCGCCGCGGCCGGCGTCCTCGGCGAGTGGCTCGTCGCCCAAGGCGAACCGGTCGAAGCAATCTGCCACGCCGCGCGCTGGTGCGATCTCGTCGTCGCCGAACGGCCGCAGCTCAATGCCGACGCGCCGGTCGGCTGGGGCATCGTCTCGCGCACCGTGTTCGGAGCGGGCGTGCCCGTGGTCGTCGTGCCGGAAACCGCGAAGACGGCCGGCGTCGGCGACCGCGTCCTCGTCGCCTGGAACCACAGCCGCGAGGCCGCGCGCGCGATCCACGGCGCGCTGCCGCTGCTGCGTCGGGCCAAGGAAGTTCTCGTCCTCGACGGCGCCGAACAGATGAGCCTGGTCGGTGCGCGTCATCTGCCGGCGCTCGATCTCGCCGCGCACTTCGCGCGGCATGGCGTGGACGCGGAGTTCCGCAAGTTCAATGCAACGAGCGGCTACGGCGCCGGCATCCTCGATGCCGCCCACGCGACCAAGTCCGACCTGATCGTCATGGGCGCCTGGGGCCATTCGCGCATCGCCGAACTCGTGCTCGGCGGCGCGACGCGCCACCTGTTCCAGCACAGCGACGTGCCGCTGTTCGTCGCCCACTGAGCGAGGCGTGCCGCGCCGGACGCGGCGTGGCCACGCCTCTACTTCTCGGCGGGTTGCGCGGCGAGATGCAGCTTCTCGCGCAATGCCGCCTCGACCTGTTCCGGCTTGTCACCGCCGCTGCGGCGGTAGACGATTTTTCCCTGCGTGTCGACGAGGAAGAGTCCGGGCGTGCCCTTCACGGCGTACTGATCGGCGATCGCATCGCCGTTGAGGATCAGGGTGAAGCTCAACTTGCGCTCGCGCAGCGTCTTCACCGGATCGCCGTCCTCCTTGATGTCGATCGCGTAGACGTCGACCCCGCTCCTGCCCGCGGCATCGTAAACCTTCTGCAGGTGCGGCATCAGCGCCTCGCAGTACGGACACCAGGTCGCCCAGAACAGCAGGACCGCCGGACGCCGCAAATGCTGCGGATCGAAATGGACGGTTTTGCCGTCGGCGGTTTTTCCCTGCCAGGCAAGGGCCGGTTCCTGGGCAGGCGCGGCAACGGCGGACAACCCTGCCGCGACGAAGAACAGAATGCTTGGAAGTAGGCGTTTCACGCGAAAATCTCCGTGCCGATCGAGAGTCGCGGCCGTACGGCCGCCGATGTTCAGTAGACGCGGCGGCGGCAAAAAAACTTACGTCTGGCGCAAAACGGCGCCAGCCGGCATGCTACGCCACATCGCCGCCCCGACCCGCCTTCCATGCCCGCATCCGACATAGCGCCGCGCACTTATCGCTACTACGACTTCATCCTCGGCGCCTTCGTCTGCGTCCTCCTCTGTTCGAACCTGATCGGCCCGGCCAAGGTCGCCACGGTGCACCTGCCGCTGATCGGTTCTTTCACGTTCGGCGCAGGCGTGCTGTTCTTTCCGATTTCCTACGTGTTCGGCGACATCCTGACCGAAGTCTACGGCTATGCTCGCGCGCGCCGCGTGATCTGGTCCGGACTCACCGCCTTGGTATTTGCCTCGATCATGGCCACCGTCGTCGTCGAACTGCCGCCGGCCGAAGGCTGGCACGGCCAGGAAGCCTACGAATCGATCTTCGGCCAAACCCCGCGCATCGTGTTCGCCTCGATCACCGCGTTCTTCCTCGGCGAGTTCGTCAATTCGTATACTTTGGCAAAAATGAAATTGTGGACGAACGGCAACGCACTGTGGTCGCGCATCATCGGTTCGACGATCGCCGGCGAAGGCGTCGACTGCCTCGTGTTCTACCCGGCCGCGTTCCTCGGCGTGTGGGAGACCAAGCTCGTCGTCACGGTGATGGCGTCGAACTATGTGATGAAGGTGCTGTGGGAGGTTCTCGCGACGCCGCTGACCTACCGCATCGTCGCCGCGCTGAAACGCGCGGAGAACGAGGACTACTACGATCGCAATACGCAGTTCACGCCGTTTACGTTGCGCACTTAGTTCCGCTCACGTCATTCCCGCATAGGCGGAAATCCAGTTCTTGCTCTGGCTCGTCGTTCCGGCGGAAGCCAGAATCCAGCTTTTTCCTTTTTGGGGCTTTTAAGAGCAAAGGCTTCCACTCGCCCTTTGGGCGAGCGGCCTACTTTCTTTGCTTGTGCAAAGAAAGTAGGCAAAGAAACACACCCCAGCGCATTGCGCCCGACGCGCATCGTGCGCGTCGGGTCC
>CBJLOV010000078.1:0-19423 GCA_966424745.1 uncultured bacterium | reverse complement strand
TTCGTGATCGAAAGCCCGTTCAACTCGGGTAACCTGGTCGACCAGGGCTTCGACATCGGCACGCATTACCGCCTGCCGGAAACGGCGTGGGGCAACTTCCGCGTCGGCTTCGACGGCACCTACATCCAGAAGTACAACATCACCCAGGGCGGCTTCACCCAGGCGCTGGCCGGTCACTACGACAAGACCTACGGCAACTTCGCCCGTATCCGCGCTCTGGCCACGATCGACTGGAACTTGGGCGCCTTCAGCGCGAACTGGACGACGCGCTACGTCGGCAATCTCAAGCAGGGTTACGTCAACTCCGGCCTGGGCCCGTCCGCGGTGCGCGGCGGTGCGAGCAGCAATCCGTACAACCCGAACCCGATCGGCCCGGTGCAGCACCTCCCGTCGGTGACGACGAGCAACTTCTCGGTGGGCTACAACATCGAGCCGATCAACACGTTCGTGTCGGTCGGTGTCGACAACGTGTTCGACCGTACGCCGCCGATTTTCTACCAGCAGAACGTGCTCAACGCCAACACGGATGCCAGCACCTACGACCTCATCGGTCGTTACTACCATGCCAGCGTGACCGTGAAGTTCTAAGCGAACGGAACCGGTGGACATGCAAACCGCGCGGGGTATCCCGCGCGGTTTTTTTTCATCCGCATTATCGGCATATGTCGTCGTTGACTTTTCCGATATTCTTGTTTGACCCTTCGAACGACCTACGCCCGATCCCCGATGCAAGCTATTGCCGTACCCAATGTCGCCGACATCGTCTCTGCCCTGCAGCTCGGCAGAGCGGGCGAGGCGGAACGGATGTCGCGCGCTTGGCTTGCCCATATGCCGGGCAACGAAGATGCCTTGTTGTTGTTGACGATGTCCCTGCAGCTCCAGGGGCGTCCGCATGAAGCTGCCGAGACCTGCCGCGAGCTGATCCGGCTGAATCCGCAGTCCAGCCTGAACTGGAGCAATCTCGGCACGGCGCTGCGCGATGCCGGCGAATTGAACGAGGCCGAAGAGGCTTATCGGCGCGCCGTCGAGCTCGACCCGAAATTCTTCGGCGGCTGGATGAACCTGGGCTATTTGCACATGGAGTTCGGCAAGTACACCGGGGCGCACGACTGCTTTCTGGCCGCACACGCGCTCGACCCCGCTTCCGCGGAGGCGAGTATTTACGCGGCGCAAATGTGCATCGCGCTCGACGAGCGCATTCTCGCCAAGCAATTGATCGAGCCGCGAAACCGCTGGCTCGATCTCACCGACGAACTGGTTCTCGAACTTGCCGGTACGTTGAGTTCGATCGGCGCCACCGATGAAGGCATCGCGCTGTTCGAGAATCTCCTGCGCAAGGATCCCGGCAATCTGCGCGCGACAGCGCAGCTCGTGGTCCTGTACGAACGCATCAACCGTCTCGACGAGGCGCGAACCCTGCTGGCGAAGCTGCCGGAAGCGGAAACGATCGACGACGCGAAGCTGCGCTACGACGTGATCAGCGCGCAGGCGACGTTTGCGTTGCGCGAAACGGACTACGCGCACACGCGCAAGCTCCTCGAACGACTGATCGCCGCCTTCGCGAATTCACCCGACGCTCAATTCAAACCGTGGCGCGCCGACGACTTGTATTTCTCGCTCGCCGCCGTGCACGACAAGGAAGGCGACGCCGACGCCGCGATGGCCGCGCTCGCCGAAGCCCATCGCCGCCAGATGCTGCTCGCACAGCAGGCCGTGCCGGACCTGACCAAACCGGACTCGACGCCGCTCCTTCTTTCGACCAAACGCATCACTGCGGAAATGCGCGCGTCCTGGCCAGAGTCTGCGGGTCCCGCGATGCTGGATTCCCCGATCTTCGTCGTCGGCTTTCCGCGTTCGGGCACCACGATGCTCGAACAAATGCTCGATGCGCATCCCGGCCTGCAGTCGATGGACGAGCGCGCATTCCTGCAGGACCTGATTCATCACATGGAACGCCTGGGCTACGCTCATCCATACGATCTGGACAAGCTCAGCCCTGCGCAGTGCGAAGAAATGCGGCAACTGTACTGGCGTTCGAGTGCGCAAGTCGCGCCGCGCCGGCAAGGTCAGCGCCTGGTCGACAAGAACCCGCTGCACATGCTGCTGCTGCCGTTGATCAACCGGCTCTTCCCCAACGCACAGATCATCCTTGCGCTGCGCCATCCTTGCGACGTTCTGCTTTCGAACTACATGCAGAATTTCACCGCGAAGCCGTTCACCGTACTGTGCTCGAGCCTGGAGCGGCTGGCGCAGGGCTATGTGAATGCGATGGAATCGTGGCTGCACCACGTCGATTTGCTCGAGCCGCGGCTGATCCACTCGCGCTACGAAGACCTGCTCGACGATTTTGCCGGCAACGTGAAGCGCATCGGCGACTTCCTTCAGCTCGAAGACGCTTCCCCCATGGGGCGGTTCGACCAGCACGCGCGCGACAAGGGATTCATCAGCACCCCGAGCTATACGCGCGTGATCGAACCGCCGAACAAAAAAGCGGTGAATCGATGGCGGCGCTATCAGCGTTATTTCGAGCCGGTCCTGCCGATTCTTCAGCCCATGATCGAGCACTGGGGTTACGATGTCTGAAGCGGCCTTGTCCGACCTGCGCAGCTACGTGCAGCACTACGACGGAGCGTTGCCCCCCGAATTCTGCGCCCAGATGGTCAGCGCTTTCGAGCAGGCTTCGCGCTGGCACTCCCCCGAGGGACGCGGATACCGCGCAGGCCTGGAGCAGAGCTCCTGGGTCGAAGTGAATCTTCAACGCCTTGCCGACGATGCATTTCTCGGCTTTTTTCACGCCCAGATCGACAGGTATTTGGGGGAGTACAACCGGAAGCTGTCGTTGACCCTTCCCATTCCGAGGCGCCCCAAAATCGACGAACTGCGCATGAAACGGTATCGCGCGAAGAGCGACGACAATTTTCAACCGCACTTCGATTCCGTCGACGAAAAGTGCGGGCGCTATCTCGTCTTCCTCTGGTATCTCAACGACGTGGACGAAGGCGGCGAAACCGAGTTCAACGATCTCGGCTTCAAGATTCAGGCCAAAGCGGGACGCCTGCTGATATTTCCGCCGTACTGGATGTTTCAGCACACGGGTCTGCCGCCGCAGTCGAACGACAAGTACATCGTGTCCACCTATTTGATGTTCTGAAATGTCCGGCATCCGGATCGACCGAGAGCGACGCCCGATGACGAGACCATTATCCCGATGAATACCGCCACGCAATCGTCACCCGAGATGTACCTGGAAGGTCTTTCGCCCAGCGCAAGCCGGCGCCTCGTCGCCGCGGCGCAGGCGATCACCCTGGGCCGTGCCGCGGACGCCGAGCAACGGCTGCGCAACCTGCTCGCCGTGTATCCAGACCATCCGGAGGTGCTGCGGATGTACGCCGGACTGCTGACTCTGTACGGCGACTCGGAGGGGGCCAAAACCACGATGGAGCGTGCCATCGCGCTGCGCCCCAACGATGCGGCCTATTGGAGTTCTCTCGGCTCGGCGCTGATCGAATCCGCGTTCTACGACGAAGCGATCTCGGCCCTGCGACGCGCCTGCGAGCTCGACCCGAACTACACGACGGCCTGGTACAACCTGGGCCTCGCCCTGGTCCGCAGCATGCGCGTCGACGAAGCCGAGGTCGCCTTGCGCCGGGCAATATCCCAGGCCCCCGAAATCGTCGCCAGCGCCCGCGCGATTCTCGGCGACATGTACCGCGCCGCGGGCCAGATGGACGAGGCAATCGCGGAGTACCGCGCGATCCTCGCGATGCAGCCGAACTCCGGCGCCGCCTGGTGGGCGCTCGCGGACATCAAGACGCAGCGTTTCGCCGACGACGACCTGGAGCGCCTGCGCCGGGCGATGCGGCAGCCGGGAACCGGCGAGGACGATCTCACCGCAATGGGCTTCGCCCTGGCCAAAGCGCTCGACGACCGGGGACTCTACGCCGAGTCGTTGGCGGCCCTCGAAGAGGCGAATGCACGCGTGCGGGCGCGCAAGGTTTGGGACGCGCAAGCGCACACCGCCTATATCGACGACATCCTCCGGACATTGACTCCCCCTCCCGCCGGCGCACCCGAATCCCTCGGCGAGGAAGTCATTTTCGTCACCAGCATGCCGCGCTCGGGTTCGACCATGGTCGAGCAGGTGCTGGCCTCGCATTCGCAGGTGGACGGCGGCGGCGAACTGTCGGATCTGCCGAGCGTACTCACCCGGGAGTCGACGCGGACCGGCCAGCCTTTTCCGCAGCTGATCCGAACGCTCACGCCGCGCGATTGGGAACGCATGGGGCGCACCTATCTGGAGCGCACCGCCCACCTGCGCCGCGATCGGGGCCGCTTCACCGACAAGATGCCGAGCAACTGGATGTTCGTCGGCGTGATCCGGGCCATGCTGCCCGGCGCGCGCATCATCATTGCCCGCCGCGATCCGCTGGAAACCTGTTTGTCCTGCTATCGCCAACGCTTCGCAAACAGCGAATACACGCGCACGTTCACGGATCTCGCCTCGGCCTGGCATGACTTCGATCGTGCGACGAAGTACTGGCTGCAGCTCCATCCGGGACGCGTCTACGAAAGCATCTACGAAGAACTCGTGGCCGACCCGGAAACGAAGATTCGAGCTCTGCTCGAATTCTGCGGCCTGCCGTTCGAACAGGCCTGTCTGGAATTCCACAAGACCGAGCGCAAGGTCCACACGCCGAGCGCCACCCAGGTCCGCGAGCCTCTGCGCCGCGACACCGCGCGCGCGCATCGCTACGGCGCGCTGCTCGATCCGCTGCGCGCCGCGCTCGGCATGCCGCCGTTTTCCAGCGCGGCCTGACTGCGAAATCCATCGTGCTTTCGCGCAGCCGCAAACCCGCCAGGCCGATCACAACGCCGCCGCGTCCGTACCGGCCCTGGGTCCCGCCTCGGCCATGACGACGGGCGTTCCCGCATCGTCGCCGGATTCCCGGCTGCACGGTTTGTCGCAGACCGCCATCCGCAACGTCATCGCGGCAGCGACCGCACTCGATCGCGGCCAGGTCGACGAAGCGGATCGGCATATCGTCGGCCTGCTCGCCATCCATCCGGAACATCCCGAAATCCTGCGCCTCCTGGCCGGAGCGCAGAGTCTCCGCGGCGACGCATCCGGCGCCGTGGCGACAATGCGCCGTGCAGTGGCGAAGCGCCCGGACGATGCGCTGTACCACAACACGCTCGGCACCGCGCTGCTCGCAGCCGACGACTACGATGCGGCGGTGTCCAGCTTCGAGCGGGCCTGTCGGCTCGATCCGAAACTCGGGACGGCGTGGTACAACCTGGGCCTGGCGCTGATGCGCAGCATGCGGCCCGGCGAATCGGCGCAGGCCCTGCGCCAGGCGGTCGCTTTGTCTCCGCAGCATTCCGGCGCGCGCGTTCTGCTCGCCGACATGCTCAAAGCCCAGGGGCGCAGCGACGATGCGATCGCCGAATATCGAAACGTTCTCCGTGTTCAACCGTACGCAGGCATGGCCTGGTGGGGTCTGGCGGACATGAAGACCGTCCGCTTCGACGATGCGGACGTCGACGCCCTCGTACGCGCCATGCACGAGGCGCGCGCGGGCGACGACGACAAGATCGCCATGGGGTTCGCTCTCGCCAAAGCGCTGGACGAACGCGGCCGCTACGCCGACTCGCTCGCGGAACTCGCGCGGGCGAACGCGATCGCACGCCGCCGCCAGCACTGGAATGCGGCTGCGCATTCCGCATGGATCGATGCGCTGCTCGAAGCATTCCCGCCGGCGCAGGTGCAGGCAGCCGAACCCACGCTCGGCCTCGAGGCAATCTTCGTCGTCAGCATGCCGCGCTCCGGTTCGAGTCTGGTCGAACAAATCCTCGCATCGCATTCGCAAGTCGACGGTGCGGGGGAACTGCCGGACCTGCCCGCGGTGCTCACCGAGGAATCCCGGCGTCTCAGCAAGCCGCTCTGGCAATGGGCGCCGGAAGCCGGCGCCGAGGACTGGCAGCGCCTGGGCCGGCGTTATCTGGAGCGCACGGCACGCTGGCGCGAACGGCGGCCGCGTTTCACCGACAAGCTGCCCGGCAACTGGATGTACGTCGGCGCGATCCGCAGGATGCTACCCGCCGCCCGTATCGTCGTCGTCCGCCGCGATGCCGTGGAAACCTGCCTGTCCTGCTATCGCCAACGGCTGGTCGGCAACGAGTACACGCGGACCTTCGGCGATCTCGCCCGTTACTGGCGCGACTTCGACCGCGCCGTGCGGCGCTGGCGCGAGTTGTCGCCGGGAAACGTACACGAATGCCTCTATGAGAAGCTGATCTCCGACCCGGAAGCCGAAATCCGCGAACTGCTGGCGTTCTGCGATCTGCCGTTCGAGCCGGCCTGTCTCGAATTCCAGCGGACCGCACGCGAGGTGCACACGCCCAGCGCCGCCCAGGTGCGCGAACCACTGCGCCGCGACACCGCCCGCTCGCCGCGCTACGGTGCGCTGCTCGATCCGCTGCGCGCGGAACTGGGGCTGCCGCCGGTCGGTGCAAGCTCGCGGCCGGCCTGATACGCTCGCGCCATGGGGAACATCGTCTGGCTCGCCTCCTATCCAAAATCCGGCAACACCTGGCTGCGCGCGTTTCTCGCCAATCTGATCGCGAACCGTCCCACACCGGTGCCGCTCGCTGAGCTTCCGAACTATGGAAGGCTGGAAGCAGAACCCGAGTTGTACTCGCGTATCGCCGGCAGGCCGAGCACGGAACTGGATTTCGCTCAATTGTGCGCGCTGCGGCCGCAGGTGCATGCCGCGATCGCCGCCGCCGCGCCGAAGACGATATTCGTGAAAACGCATAGCATGGCCGGGGTGATGGACGGCGTTCCCTTGCTGACCCCATCGGTCAGCGCGGGCGCGATTTACGTCGTGCGCAATCCGCTCGACGTCGCGGTCAGCATGGCGCACCATTTCGGCATCGATCTCGATGCGGCGATCGACTATCTCGACAACGAAAACTCGGCAACCGAAAACAGCGAGCTGTTCGTGACCGAATTCCTGGGCTCCTGGTCGATGCACGCGAAGAGCTGGGCGGACATGCAGAGCGACCGCATTCTCTTCCTGCGTTACGAAGATCTGCTCGAAAAACCGGCGAAGTGGTTCGGCAAGGTCGCCCGCCTGGTCGGCCTCGACGCCGACCGCGGGCGTATCGACAGGGCGATTCGCCACTCGGATTTTCGCGCGCTCGCCGAAATGGAGAAGCGTGACGGTTTCGTCGAAGTCCCGATCAAGGGCAAACGCTTCTTCCGCGCCGGGCGCAGCAATCAGTGGCGCGAAAGGCTCAGCCGAGACCAGGTCTCCCGCCTCGTGGCCGCGAATCGCGAACAAATGCAGCGTTTCGGCTACGTGCCCGGCGGCTACTGAACCGATCGATGTCCGCTACGTCCCCGAATCGCGAGGCCGCCTGGGCCGCGGCGCATCGACTGCGCGAGGACGGCCGCATCGAGGCGGCGACCGAAACGGTCGTCGCGCTATGGCAGAGCGCCAAAGCCGATCTGGCCGCGACGCTGGCGACGCTGACCTTCCTCAAGGAATGCGGCGCCTACGACCGCGCATTGCCCATCGCGCGCGCATCGCGGCAGACCTGGCCCGCCGATGCGCGTCTGGCCGCGGACATGGGCGAGATCGCCCTCGCGTTCGGCGCATTCGACGATGCCGCCGCCGCCTTGCGCGACGCCATCGATCTCGATCCCTTGCAGGGCGCCGCCTGGCTGCGCCTTGCTTACTGCCGGCGCTTCACTGACGAAGCCGATGCAGACCTGCGGCGCGTTCGGCGCGGTTGGGAAACGGCGGATTTCGACGCCATCACTCATACCTGCATCGGCTTCGCGCTGGGCAAGGCCCTCGACGACCTCGGCGATTATGCCCGCGCGGCACAGATATTGAGCGAAGCGAATGCCCTCGCGCGCCGAGCGTCGAGCTGGCGTGCGGACGACTGGCAACGATTCGTCGCGGACCAATTGCACGCGACCGCACTGCCCACAGTCGCCGCACACGATGATTTCATTCCGGTCTTCGTCGTCGGCATGCCGCGCAGCGGCACGACTCTCGTCGCGAGCGCGCTCGCGCGCCACGCCGAAGTGCGCGACCGCGGCGAGCTCAATTGGGTTCCGGCGCTGCATGCGCTGCTGCGAGAACAAGGGCAGCTGCGCAATCGTGCCGGAATCACCTCGATTGCCGCCGCGATCCGCGCGCAAATGCAGCGCGACGATGCGCCGGCGCGCTTCTATCTCGATAAGAATCCGCTCAACTTCCGCTATCTCGACTTCATCGCCGCGTGCTTCCCGAACGCAAAGATCGTCCACTGCCGCCGCGGCTTGCGCGATACGGCGCTGTCGATCTGGATGCAGCATTTCGCCCACGAAGATCTCGGTTTTTCCTATCGCTTCGCCGACATCGCCGAGGTCGAAAAAGGCCATGCGGTCCTGATGGAGCATTGGCTCCGGCGAGCGACCCTGGCGACGATCGATATCGACTACGAGGATTTCGTCGCCGACCCGCAGCGACAGCAAAAGCGGCTCGCCGATTTTCTCGGCCTGCCTGCATTGGCGGAAGCCGAGTCCTCCGCCGAGAAACCGCGGATCGTCACCACCGCCAGCGTCTGGCAGGTGCGCCAGCCGGTGTACACGCATGCCGTGGAGCGTTGGCGCCGCTATGCGCCGTATCTGTCCGAGATCACGACGCTGTTTCCCAACTAGAACCTGTTCACTGCTTGCGCAGTTCCACGTTGCCGCTGAACGACTGTGCGTCGATGCGAGTGCTGCCGTCGCCGCCGGCGACATCCAGCGTGGTGCCCGGGCCGTACTCCGCCTTCACGACCTTGCCGTAGTCGGTCTTCAGGCCACCGCTGAATGTCTCCGCATGGATGCGCGCGGCCAGGTCGGCGGGCAGGCGCAACTGCAGGTTGCCGCTCATCGTCTCCGCGCGGATGCGCGCGCCCTTCGCCGGCGCCACGGTTACGTCGATGTTGCCCGAAACCGACTCTGCGCCCAGTTCGCCGACCGACGGCGCTGCGAACGTGACCGTACCGGAAACGGTTTCGAGCTTGACCCGCCCGTCCGCACCGTTGGCCCGGATGTTGCCGCTGACGGTCTGCAGATGCGTGCGTTCCGTCGCGCCCACGCGCGCCACCTGCAGGACCACGTCGCCGCTGACGCTGTCGACTTCGATGTTGCGCGCCGCGCCGTTGATCACCACGGTGCCGCTGACGTTGTCGACCTCGATCGACTTGCCGTCGATGCGATCGACCTTGCTGTCGGCGCTGACCGCGTCGAGTTTGACCGAAACCCCGTGCGGCACGTGCAGAAGGAGATCGGTATCGCTTCGCGGGCCCTTGCCGCCGCCCAGCCACCCTCCTTCACCGGCCGATTCAACGCGCAGCGTCAAGCGTTTCGCATCGCTTTCGATCGACAGCTTCGAATTCGGGCCCAGGCTGCCGCCGAGTTTGACGTCGCCGCCGTCGCCGCCGGCGATCGTGATGCTGCCGCGCACGTTGCTCACGTCGACCGTGCCGTCGGCGGCGAGCGGGAAGGTGCTGTCGAGCGTTTTCGCGGCACGGTCCGCGGTGATCGTCGTGTCGTTCGCGAGCGCAACGTTCGCCGCGACGCCAAGCGTCAGGGCGATCAACGTGCCGAACTGGACGGCGTGGGCTTTTGCCATGGTCATCATCCCTCCTGTGCGGACGGCTGCGTGCGCAGCGCTCATCCCGAGATCGCCGATTGCCGCATCAGGCGCATGCGTTGCGCATTGGTGCGATTGATCATGCTGACGAGAAACACCGCATCCGGGCGCGCTTCGAGCGCGGCCTGCAGATCGGCGCTGGCCTTGTCGAGATCCTGCGCCGCGGCGGCGAGCTTGGGATCGGCCGGTACGGCCCAGTCGAACGCGGTCGGCGTCGCCTCCGCGGCCATTTTGGCGGCGACGTCGTTCGCCGGCTTTGCCGCAGTGGGGCCGTACAACCGATAGGCCGTCACACCGGCGCCGACCGCGACCAGGAAGCTCGCCGCAACCGCGAAAGCGGGACGGCGCCATTCCCGCCGCCGCGCCGTCTGCGCAGGCTGGGCGAGCCGCGCGGCGATATCGGGCCACAAGTCGCGCGCCGGCTCGACCGCCTCGTTGAGCTTGCGCATTTGGCTGCGCCATTGGAATTCATTGTCCATCCGTCACCTCTCTGCCCGCATCGCGGGCTTTGCTCAAGCCGCTTCAAGTGTAGTCCGCAACAGGCCGCGCGCGCGATGCAACTGCGCCTTCGACGACCCCACCGCCATACCGAGCTCGACGGCGATTTCCTCGTGCTTCCAGCCTTCGACGTCGTGCAGCACGAGCACGGCGCGCGCGCGCGGCGGCAATTTCGCCACGGCGCGCTCCAGATCGCCGCGTTCGCCGGCGCAGAACGGGACTTCCCCGCCCGCCGCCAATTCCAGCGCCGCGTCGTCGGCGTTCACCTCGTCGCGCTTGCCGCGCAGGTCCATCAGCGCCGTATTCACACCGAGCCGGTACAGCCAGGTCGAAAACGCCGCGTCGAAGCGGAAGCTCGACAGCTTGCGCCAGGCCTGGATGAAAGCTTCCTGGGTCAGCTCTTCGGCGCGCGCGCGATCCATCCCGACCAGACGCAGGATCGCGCCGTGCACGCGGCCCACATGGGCACGGTACAGCCGCTCGAACGCGCGCGTATCGCCGGCGAGCGAAGCGCGCACCAGCGCGTTGTCGTCGCTGCGATCCGGCTGATCCTCCGTACCGGATTTCAATTGATAGGCCTTCATGCTGAGAACGGCGCCGTCCATTTGTCGAATTGGATGCGGCACGGCGCAGAAATGGTTTAACAACGGCTCATGTTTGCGTCAACCGGCCGAACGGGCTTCGCAAGAACGGCGCGATTCCGGACGCGGCCGACGGCTAAGATTTCCCGCATTTGTCGAGCGGCAGGCGCACGACCTGGACGATGCCCCCGTCCTTTTCGTCCTGGACGAAACCGACGATATCGGCACGCGCAAGATCCACGCCGGAGGGCAAGGCGAACTCCACCTCCGCATGCGGCAGGCGCAGAGGCCCGTTGAATGCGCGCACGACCGAATCATGGCTGAGCTTCTTGCCCTTGTTCTCGCCTCCCGTCACGGAGCGCGACAATCCGCTCTCGACCACCGCTGCGTAGAGCCGGTAGCTGTCCTTCATGCCGGTATCCGCCACGTCGAATACCGCGCGCAGCGGCGTGTCCGTCTTCGCCGAAACGGAGACGGCCAGCGGCGAGCTCTCCACCACCGCCGGCGGGGTGCCGCGCGGCCAGTTCTTCCAGACCACGCCGTCGATCCATATCTGCGGTGAATACACCTGGCCGTGGTTGGCCCGCCGCGCCAGGGCTTCCTGGCGCTCGGTGTAGGCGTGGTTGGAAAAAGGGTCCTTCCAGGCCGGCGAGTCCCAGTAGTCGACGTGGAACTCCATGCCGACGAGCTGGGAACTCTTGCGCAGCGTGCTCAACCACTGCTCCGCGGGCGGGCAGGAATTGCAGCCCTCGCTGGAATACAGTTCGACCAGATGCAATTGCGGATTGCCGCTATGGCCCGAACAGTCCGCCCAGGCGTTGGCCGATGCCCACGCGAGCAGCATCGGCAGAAGCAACGCCCGGCGTGGAAAGAGTGCGCCCGCCTGAAAAGTGGCTTTCGCTTTCATCTTAAGTCGCCTCGATAGACCGAATCATGCACTCAGGGGCAGCGGGCTTTGGGTCGCGACTCGTCGACTACGTTCCCGTATCGGCAAGTGAGTCCGCCTGGCACGCATTCAATGCCTTCACGATACGCCCGTGCTCGCGCAGCAGCGCCGCCGGCATGCGCGCGCCGAACGAAGCCAGATACTCGCCGATGTTCTCGTATTCGGCCTGCCAGCCTTCGAGGTCGACGTCGAGCAACTCGTCGAGCTTGCCGCGCTCGAGGTCGAGTCCGGCGAGGTTGAGGTCTTCGGCATGCGGCAGGTTGCCGATCGGCGTTTCGAGCGCATCCTCGACGCCGGCGCAGCGGCCGAGAATCCATTCGAGTACGCGCATATTGTCGCCAAAGCCGGGCCAGAGGAATTTGCCGTCCCTGCTCTTTCGGAACCAGTTGACGTGGAAGATCTTCGGCAGCTTCGCGCCCGGCTTGTCGAACGACAGCCAATGAGCGAAATAGTCGGCGAAGTTGTAGCCGCAGAACGGCTTCATCGCCATCGAGTCGCGGCGCAGCACGCCGACCGTGCCGGTCGCCGCGGCCGTGGTTTCCGACCCCATCGCAGCGCCTGCGAGCACGCCGTGGGTCCAGTCGCGCGCCTCGAACACGAGCGGCAGCAGATGTTCGCGCCGGCCGCCGAACACGATCGCGGAGATCGGCACGCCCTGCGCATCTTCCGCATGCGGCGAATAGCTGGCGCATTGCTTAGCCGAAACCGTGAAACGCGAATTCGGATGGGCGGCTTGACCGCCGGAAGGCTTGCCGTTCGCGATGACGACGTCGCGGCCCTGCCAGTCCTTGGCCGGCACCCCGGGCAGGCCTTCCCACCAGGGACGGTTGTCCTTGTCGACGCCCACGTTGGTGAAGA
The DNA here is from genome assembly GCA_966424745.1 of uncultured bacterium. Taxonomy (GTDB): domain Bacteria; phylum Pseudomonadota; class Gammaproteobacteria; order Xanthomonadales; family Rhodanobacteraceae; genus Rudaea. The sequence continues at coordinate 6,845 of CBJLOV010000078.1, read as the reverse complement.
TCGTGTCGCGGTCGAGCATCGCCAGCGCGTTCGGATTGGTCGCCGCACTCGTGCCCGGCGCGACGCCGAAGAAACCGGCCTCGGGATTGATCGCCCACAGGCGGCCGTCTGCGCCTGGCGTCATCCAGCAGATATCGTCGCCGACCGTCCACACCTTCCAGCCCGCTTTGCGATAGCTCTCCGGCGGAATCAGCATCGCCAGATTCGTTTTACCGCACGCCGAGGGAAACGCCGCGGCGACGTAGTGCGTTTCGCCTTTGGGATTCTCCACCCCGAGGATCAGCATGTGCTCCGCCAACCAGCCTTCGCCGCGCGCCTGCGCGGAGGCGATGCGCAGCGCATGGCACTTCTTGCCGAGCAGCGCGTTGCCGCCATAGCCGGACCCGATGGACTTGATCGTCAGGTCGGCGGGGAAGTGCATGATGTAGCGCTTCGCGGGATCGAGCTCGCCGGTCGAGTGCAACCCTTTGACGAAGGCCGGCCGCTCGCCTCGCGCTATCGATTCGGCGCCTTCACGCTCGATGCGCGCCAGCGCGGCGGCGCCCATGCGCGTCATGATGCGCATGTTCGCGACGACATAGGGCGAGTCGGTGATCTCCACGCCGCAGCGCGATATCGGCGAGTCGATCGGGCCCATGCAGTACGGGATGACGTAGAGCGTGCGGCCCTTCATGCAGCCGGCGAACAGCGCATCGAGTTTCGCGTGCGCATCGCCCGGCGCCATCCAATTGTTGTTCGGGCCCGCGTCTTCCCTGTTCTCCGTGCAGACGAACGTCAGGTGTTCGACTCGCGCAACGTCGGAAGGGTCGGAGCGATGCAGATAGCATCCGGGATGCGTTTCCTGGTTCAGCGCGATCAGATCGCCGCGCTCCAGCATCAGCTCGGTCAATGCGGCGTTTTCTTCGTCGCTGCCATCGCACCAGTGAATCTCGTCGGGCTGCGTCAACGCCGCGACTTCCTCGACCCAGCGGTCGAGTGCTTCGAGTTTGCTCATTTTCTCTCCAACCGGCCAGGGGCCGAAAAATAAAAACCGCATTTGTATATTTTTTCTTCTCTCGGCGAGAGAAGGCGCAGCTTATTGCGGAATCAAAGTCGACATCACGTGCTCGACGTACTCCTCCAGGTCGGCATGATCGAGGCGCGGCACGCCGAGTTGCAGTACCAGTTGCAGGAAACCGACATAGGCCGCATAGGTCAGATGGGCGCGGTGCAGCGCGTCGGCGCGCGACATGCCCACCTCGCGGTAGGCCTGGCTGAGAAATTCCACGCGGCGCTGCGAGACGCGCTCCATGACCGGCTGCACGATCGGATGGTCGAGCGCGCGCAGCAAGGCGGAATAGATGCCGTGCGTGCGCGCTTCGCGACCGGTGCGGCGGAACAGTTCGCGCAGGCGCTCGCGCGGATCCTCGATCGCGGCGACCTGGTCGAGCGCCTCGTCCGCGTGCGCTTCCCAATTCTGCAGCGCGGCCTTGAGCAAGGCCTCGCGCGTGGCGAAATGCCAATAGAAGCTGCCCTTGGTCACGTTGAGCCGGCGGGCCAGCGGTTCGACCGCCAGCGCCGGCACGCCCTGCTCGGCGATCAGGTCGAGCGCACCGGCTTCCCAGTCGGCGGCGGAAAGACGCGAGCGTTCGGCTTTTTCGGCGGCTTGCAGCATGCCGCCATGGTAGCCGCTGGACCGGGCGCGTGTAAGGGGCAGCGATATTGCATCGCAGCAGTAAACGTTTACAAGCAATTGTTTTATAATATTTTTCCGACAATACGCCAGCGTATTGACAATGCCGAAACCGGCACACATACTGCCGCGTATGGTGACCGACGCAGCCACGCTGTCCGCCGCGCCCGCGCAGATTCCGCAACGCGTGGCGGAACTGACCGCGCACGACGGCGTCGCCTTGGCCGTGGAACATTTCGGCGAGCGCGAAGACCCTGCGATCGTATTCGCGCACGGCTTCGGCCAGACCCGCCATGCCTGGGATGGAGCCGCCGCCGCGCTGGCGCGCCGCGGTTGGCGCTGCATCACCGCCGACGCGCGCGGCCATGGCGACAGCGGCCGGCGCCCCGACGGCGACTATCACTACGATCAACTCGTCGACGACCTTGTCCGCGTCGCCCGTCACGCGACGGGCGGCGGTGAAGCCGGCGCCGGGGACGAAAAGCCGATCCTGGTCGGCGCGTCGATGGGCGGTTTGCTCGGGCTGGCTGCGCAAGCCCTGCGGACGCCGTTCCGCGCGCTCGTGCTCGTCGACATCACGCCGCGCTGGGAAACCGCCGGCGTCGAACGCATCCTCGCCTTCATGCGCGCGCATCCGCAGGGCTTCGCCTCGTACGACGAAGCCGCCGACGAGATTGCCCGCTACCTGCCGCACCGCACCGAGCGCAAGTCGGAAGCCAGCCTGCGCCAGCTGCTCGTGCGCGGCGACGACGGCCGTCTGCGCTGGCACTGGGACGCGCGCATGCTCGACTTCGCCACGCGCGATTCCGAGCGGCTGCAGCACGACCTGCTCGTCGCCGCCGGCGCGATTCGGGTGCCTATCCTGCTGATCAGCGGCGGGCGCAGCGACATCGTCTCCGATGCCACGATCACGGAATTCCTTGCCCACGCCCCGCATGCGACGCACGTGCGCCTCGACCAGGCCACGCACATGGTCGCCGGCGACGCCAACGACGCTTTCACGCAGGCCGTATTACATTTCGTTGCAACACTCGACTCCCAATCTCGCCGCACGTTCTGAAAGAGGTCAATGCCATGAACTGGTATCCGCTGCTCGCCGTCCTCGCCGCCTCGTTGGCCTGTGCGTACTTCCGCAGCAATCTGCGCACCTGGACGATCGCGGGCTTCGCCGCGATCCTCGCCGTCGGCGTGCTCGCCGGCAGCCACTGGTTCGCGATCGCCCTGACCGCGCTCGCCTTCGGTCTGGTCAGCGTACCGCTCAATCTCGACGACTTCCGGCGCAAGAAGATCACCGCGCCGCTGCTCGGCGTCTACCAGAAGATCACGCCGCAGATTTCCGACACCGAGCGCACCGCGCTCGAGGCCGGCACGGTCGGTTTCGAAGGCGAGTTGTTCAGCGGCAAGCCCGACTGGTCGAAGCTTCTGAAGCAGCCGAAGCCGGAACTGTCGGTCGAAGAACAGGCCTTTCTCGACGGCCCGGTCGAAGAAGTCTGCCGCATGGTCGACGACTGGCAGATCACCCACGAACTCGCCGACCTGTCCCCGGAGATCTGGGACTTCGTCAAGAAGAAGAAATTCTTCGGCATGATCATCCCGAAGCAGTACGGCGGCCTCGAGTTCTCCGCGCTTGCGCAGTCGGCCGTGCTGCAGAAACTGATGTCGATATCGGGCTCGCTGTCGTCGACGGTCGGCGTGCCGAATTCGCTCGGCCCGGGCGAACTGCTCCTGCACTACGGCACTCAGGAGCAGCGCGATTACTACCTGCCGCGCCTCGCCGACGGCCGCGAGGTCCCCTGCTTCGCCCTGACCGGCCCGACCGCGGGTTCGGACGCGACTTCGATCCCCGACTACGGCATCGTTTGCGAAGGCGAATGGCAGGGGGCGAAGGTGCTCGGCGTGCGCCTCACCTTCGACAAGCGCTACATCACGCTCGCGCCGATCGCGACCCTGATCGGCCTCGCCTTCCAGATGCACGACCCCGACCATCTGCTCGGCGACAAGGAACACATCGGCATCACCCTCGCGCTGATCCCGCGCGACACCAAGGGCCTCGAGATCGGCCGCCGCCATTTCCCGCTCAATGCGGCGTTCCAGAACGGCCCGCTGCACGGCAAGGACGTGTTCATCCCGATGTCGCAGCTGATCGGCGGCGCCGACATGGCCGGGCAAGGCTGGCGCATGCTGGTCGAATGCCTTTCGGTCGGCCGCGCGATCACCCTGCCGTCGAACGCCTCGGGCGGGGTGAAGATGGGCGCGATCGCGACCGGCGCGTACGCGCGCATCCGCAAACAGTTCGGCATGGCGATCGGCCGCTTCGAGGGCGTCGAGGAAGCGCTGGCGCGCATCGGCGGCCATGCCTATGCGATCCCCGCCTTGTCGAAGGCCACGGCCGCCGCGGTCGCCCGCGGCGGGAAGCATTCGGTGCCTTCCGCGATCGCCAAGTCTCACGCCACCGAGCTCGGCCGCGAAGTCGCCAAGGACGTCATGGACGTGCACGGCGGCAAGGGCGTGCAGCTCGGCCCGAACAACTACGCCGGCCGTTCCTATCAGACCGCGCCGATCGCGATCACGGTCGAAGGCGCGAACATCATGACGCGCAGCCTGATGATCTTCGGTCAGGGTGCGATCCGCTGCCATCCGCACGTGCTCAAGGAAATGCAGGCCGCGCAGATCCCCGACTACGGCACGCGCCTGCGCGCCTTCGACCGCGAGCTGTTCGCGCACATCGGCTTCGCGATCTCGAATGCGGCGCGCAGCCTCGTGCTCGGCCTGACTTTCGCCAAGATCGGCGGCGTGCCGGGCGACAAGTACACCAAGCGCTACTACCGCAAGCTCAACCGCTATGCGGCCAACCTCGCCCTGGTCGCCGACACCTCGATGCTGCTGCTCGGCGGCAAGCTCAAGTTCAAGGAGAAGCTCTCCGCGCGCCTCGGCGACGTGCTGTCGAATCTGTACATCGCCAGCGCCATGCTCAAGCGCTACGAAGACCAGGGCCGCCCGATCGCCGATCAGCCGCTGCTCGCCTGGGCCTTCCACGACTGCGCATACCGCATGCAGAACGCGCTCGACGGCGTGCTGCGCAACTTCCCGATCCGTCCGGCGGCCTGGCTGCTGCGCGCGCTGGTGTTCCCGTTCGGCCGGCGCGAAGTGCCGCCGTCGGACCGCCTCGGCCATCGCGTCGCATCGATCCTCTGCGCGCCGAACGAAGCGCGCGACCGTCTCGCCGAATGGATCTATCTGACGCCGAGCGCGAACAACGTCGTCGGCCGCATGAACGCGCTGCTGCCCGAGGTGATCGCCGCCGAACCGGTCGAACGCAAGTTCGCCAAGGCGCAGAAGTCGGGTGCGCTCAAGAGCCTCGACGCCGCAGCGCAGCTCGCCGAAGCCGAACAGCTCGGCGCGATCACGAGCGAAGAACGCAAGCTGCTCGAACGCGTGCGCGCGGCGACGCTGGAATTCATCGGCGTCGACGATTTCGATCCGGCGGAACTGCAGGCCGCGGTCAAGCACGGCAAGCAGCCGGCGTTGCGCAGCGTGGCGTAGTGTTTCGCGGCCCCGGTTCGAATCGGGGCCTTCCGCAGATGAAAGGAATCCGGGCTCGCGCCGGGATGACGAAAAATGTCGGCCGCCTCATCCCTCAAACTCTTCCGCCTGCTCGGCCGCACTGCGGCCGGGCGCTGGACGTTCACCCGCATCGTCTGCGCGAAGGCGCCCTACTTCGCCTCGATTTCGCCGCTGATCGAAGAGCTGGCGCCGGGTCGCTGCGTCGTCCTGCTGCGCGACCGCCGTCGCGTGCGCAACCACATCGGCACGGTGCATGCGATCGCGATGTGCAACGCCGCCGAACTCGCCGGCGGCCTGGCCACCGACGTCAGCATCGCGCCGACCCAGCGCTGGATTCCCAAGGGCATGACCGTGCGCTATCTGCACAAGGCCAAGGGCACGCTGACCGCAACCGCCAGCGTCGCCGTCCCGCCCGCCGACGCGCCCGCGCAGGAAGCCCATGCCCTCGTCGAAGTGCGCAATGCGGCGAACGAGCTGGTCTTCGATGCCGACATCGTCATGTGGGTTTCGCCGCGCCGCAGCGAATGATCGCAAGGCATCAGAACGCGTAAGCCGCGCTCAACACCCAGCGTTGCGTGTCATCGGGCGAGACGACGGGATACGAATAATTCGGGTGGTTGATCGCCACCTTGAGCAACTGCAGATCGAAACGCTCGAACCTTGCCCCGGCGCCGAAGCTGGCGTCGAACGTATGGCCGGTGTTGCCGCCGTTCGCGGCATCGATAGCCTGCGCGCCGACGTGTCCGATCAGGCGGAAGTGTTCGCTCAACGGCCGGGTCAGGTTGAACTCGAAGTAGGTCGAACGCCCCTGCCTGCCGAAGTAGTGCGGTGCATAGTAGAAGCGCAGATTCCAATTCTCCGCGGAAAGGCCGACGAAAGCCTCGGCGTAGTTCCAGTAGGTGAAGTTGGGGAAAATCCACCGGGTCGCACCGGCCTCCCAGTTCAGACGCGAAGTCAGGGCGTGCGCGTAGCCCGCGTCGAGCATCCACAGCGGTTCGGAATGGCTCTCGCCGTAGAGCCGCGTCTGCGCGACCTGGCCGCCGATGAACCAGCCGGCTGCGCTGTCGTAGTTCGCCGCCGCCATCAAGGCGGGGCGGCCGTCGTTGAGCGAGACGCCGCGGTAAACATAGTCGGTGGCGACGCTGACCTGTGTCGACAGCTGCGCACGTGCGGCACCGCAGAGCAACAGGCCGCATATCGCGGCCAGGTGCGCACGGCCGCCTTCGCTCAATGCGACACTTGCGCCGTTCCCTCGCCGGCAGGGGCGCAACTCAGCGTCGGCGCGGAGCGCCGCAGGGTCGCGCAGGCATCCACGTAGCCGGCCGCGCCGTCGGGAGAGTTGGCGGGAAATCGCACCCATGCCGCCGATTGTCGCACGGCCGACGCCGGTGCCACCGCGTTCACCAGCGCCACCGCGCCGGCGATCTGCGCCGCCGCGAACGACGCGCCGGAAACGAAGTTCCAGCGCCCGCCAGGGGCGGGCGCCGGAACATCGTCACCCGGCACGGACAGCGCGGATGTTCTGCCTGAGCGATCCGACACCGCCAACACGCCACGGTGCGATGCGGGGAAACCGCCGTCCGCCGCCGCATCGTCGACCGCGCCGACG
>CBJLOV010000077.1:0-19541 GCA_966424745.1 uncultured bacterium | reverse complement strand
GTTTGCGCTTGCAGCTTCCGCGTTTTCGGATGATCGACGCCGTAAACGCGCCGAAATACGGTCAACGCCTCGTTGCGCAGCGTCTGCGCCGCCGCGCGGTTGCCGCGCAGCGTTTCGACTTCGGCCAAGGCCAGGTCGATATCGCCCAATTTCACGCTGGCGGAAAATTTGCCGGCCAACAGCGCCGTCCGTGCCGCGGTCGCTTCGGCTTCGCCGGATTCGACTTCGCCGCTGCGCGCCAGCGCTGCGCCGTAGCTTGCGCGGGCGAGTTCCGCAAAGCCGTCATTGCCGCCCGGCGTTGCCGCCAGTGCGTCGCGGCTGTCGCGCAACGTGCCGAGCGCCGTCGGCAGGTGCAGGGCCGCTTCCACTTCGCCGAGTCTGAACTCGGTAACGCCGCGGCCCGGTTCCTGCGCGGCCGCGCCGATCGCGTTTGCCTCCCGCAGCGCGCTCAGCGCGCCGGCAAGGTCACCGGTCTCGCGCAGCGCAGAAGCGTAAACGTTCAGTACCGTCGAAAGCATGGTTGCCCCGGGGGCGAGCGTTGCGCGCGCCATCGGCACGATCGGCGCGATCGTCGCCAGGCTTTCGCGGTAGTGTCCGGCCTCGCGCTGCGCGGCCGCGAGCATGTCGTCGACATAGATGCGGCGCGCGTGGTCCGGCCCCAACAGCGCGAGCAGCATCGCGTGCGATTGCTGCGCCAGGGTCTCGGCTTCGGCATAGTGCTCCTGGTCGAACTCGTCGGCCGCGCGGTTCATCAGGTCCATCGCGATATCCGGGCTTTGCGGGCCCTCCAGGGCGAGTCGTTCGCGCAGGATCGTCTCGTGCCGCCGCCGCGCCGCGGCGTGGTCGCCCTCCTGGTTGTCGAGCTTGGCCAAACCGGTCAGCAGGCTGATGTATTTGCGTCGATAGGAGGAGCCGGCGTGGGCGAGCAGCGGTTCCGCTTCGGCGAATGCGGCACGCGCGGCTTTGCCGTCGCCGAGGTTCGACTCGGCCTGAGCGAGCACGACCAGCGCATCGCCGAATTCCGGCGTCGTCGCCTCGCGCCGGCTGCGCATCGCAGCAGTGCTGGCGCGCATTATGTCCCGCGCGCGCGCGTACTGGTTCATCTGCATCAGCGCCGCGGCGAGCGTATTGTGCAGTTCGGCCTGGGTTTGCGGCGCGTCGGCGAAATCGCGGTCGACGCGCTTTTCGGCGCCGTCGAGCACCGCGACCAGGTCGGCCGGTCCGCGATGCGAACTGCTGAACGGATTGGCGTCCCGCAACAGGTCGATCAGGAACACTTTGCTGCGCTCGGCGTGGTCCGCCGCCCGATGCGCGATCTGCGCCTGCCAAACGACGGCGACGAGGCTCGCCAGCAGCAGCGCCAATGCGCCCGCGCCGGCCGCGACGCCGGCGCGATGCCGGCGGACGAAGCAGGCCGCGCGGTAGCCGCGCCCGCCACGGCGCGCGAGCACCGGGCGGTGCGCAAGGAAGTTGTCGACATCGGCACGCAGTTCGGTGACCGTGGCGTAGCGCTCGGCCGGCGCCGCGCGCGTCGCTTTGGCGATGATCGCGGCAAGATCGGCCGCGATGGGCGGCGTGCTCGCGGCCGGCGCGGCGGGCGGGGAGCCGGGCGGCGCCGTGACGGTGCCTGCGGTGATGCCCGCGGCGGCGGCGGAGGGCGTCAGTATGCTTTGCAGTAGCCGGCCGAGCTGGTAGATGTCCGAAGCGGTCGTCGCCTGGTCGCCGCGCTGCTGCTCCGGACTCGCCCAGGCGGGCGTCAGCGCGCGCTGTGCCGGCGCCGTCTCGGCGGCGCCGGGTGCGAGCAACTGGGCGATGCCGAAATCGAGCAGTTTCACGCCGCCTTCGCCGACGAGGATGTTCGACGGCTTGAGGTCGCGATGGATGAGCAGGTGCGCATGCGCGAACTGCACCGCGTCGCACGCCTGCATGAACAGCTCGAGGCGTGCCGGCACGGACAGTTCGCGTTCGGCGCAGTAGCGATCGATGCGCGCACCGTCGACGAACTCCAGGGCGAACCAAAGGCTGCCGTCGTCGTTGCGGCCGCCGTCGAGCAGGCGCGCGATATGCGGATGGTTGAGCCCGGCGAGGAGCTGGCGCTCGTGGCGCAGCAGCGCCTGGCCCAGCGACGAGTCGTCCTCCGGCCGCGTCAGTTTGAGCGCGACGGTCTGTTCGAACTCGCCGTCGGCGCGTTCGGCGAGGTAGACCACGGCCATGCCGCCGCGGCCGAGTTCGCGCACGACGCGGTAGGGGCCGATGCGCGCGCCGACCGGCAATTCGCGCACGCTCGCGCCGAGCCGGTCCAGCGCACGCGCGAACAGCGGCGACTGCAAGGCCGAACCCCTTTCGAGGAATTCGGGGTCGATCGGCACGGCGTCAGACCGGAGCGAGATCGCGCAGCAGCCACGCTTTGGCCGCTTCCCATTCGCGCGTGACCGTGCGCAGCGAGATTTCCAGAGCCGCGGCAATCTCCTCGTTGCTCATGCCGGCGAAGAAACGGCACTCGACGATGCGCGCCTGGCGTTCGTGACGCTTGGCCAGATCGTTCAGCGCGGCGTCGAGTTCGACGAACTGCTCGATCTGATGCTGCTCTTCCGCGCCGAGGTGATCGAGACTGACCGCCTGCAGGCCGCCACCGCGCTTCTCGGCCAGGCGCTCGCGCGCATAGTCGCAGACCACCTGGCGCATCACGCGCGCGGCCAGCGACAGGAAGTGCGTGCGATCGTTCGCCGTCGCCGCGCCGCGTTCGACCAGGCGCAGATAGCACTCGTGCACGAGCGCGGTCGTGTTCAACGTGCGATCGCCGCCGCTGCCGCGCAATTGGCGGTGCGCCAGCCGGCGCATGTCGGCGTAGATCATCCGCACCAGGCCGCGCCACGCCGCCTCGTCGCCATCGCGCACGGCGATCAGCAGCTGCGTGATTTCTCCCGTCTGCGGCATGCGCTGCAGTGTAACCGAAAATTTTTGGCTGAATTCGCGCTGCGATTCCGTTTCATCAGGTGACCGCTTCGCAAAAAGATGGGAGTCGCCTATGAAAACCGCATTGTTTCTCGGTATCGCGATCGCCCTGTGCTTCGCACAAGCACGCGGAGCCGAATTGGCCGCGCAACCCGTGAACGGGAGTGGCTTCGTCGTGAAAGACAATGTCGGCGAGCTGGATCGATCGCGTATGCAAGAAAGCGGCCGAATCATGCCGATCGATACCACCGTGGCCGTGGCGCAAACGCAGGCGCTGTCCGAAGCGCTGGCACGCGCCAGTGCGAAATTCGCGCGCGTAATGCAAACCACCAACCGGTTCGAATCCGAAGCGATGACGAAAGGATTGGCTGGAAACAACTGGCGTGCGCTGATGATCAACCGCATGATGCGCGGTGCCGAGGCCGAATTCGGTTCCGTCGAGCGGGCTCGCTCGTTGAGCGACGCCATGGCCGCCGCCAACGTCGTCGCACGAGCAGCAGCTTCGACGTCCGCGACATCGACGCCCCAAGCCATCGGCGCTGCCACCTTCGATCTCACCTATATCCCCATTTCGCCGTGCCGCATCCTCGACACACGGGGAAGTGGTGGACCCTTGGCGGCCGGTTCGGCGCAGAGTTATTCCTATGATGCAATCAATCCAGGCGCTTCGAGCGCTTGTGGCGTCTATAGCCAAGTCGGAGGTAGCGTCATACCCAAGGCGCTGGCGATCAATGTGACCGTGGACGAATCGTCGCTCAGCGGCTTCACCGCTGGCGCGTACCTGCAAATCTACCCGGAATTTGCAAGCACTCCCACGAGCTTTATCAATTTCGGCCCCGGTCAAATCGTCGCCAACGCCGGTGTCGTTTCCGAAAACCAAACCACCGGAAGATTCACCGTGTTTACCAGCGCGCCGGCGCAGGTGATCGTCGATGTGTATGGGGTCTTTGTGGAGCCGCGCGCGACACCGTTGGACTGTGCCACCACGGAGATGTCGCCGCTGGCCCTTCCGCCTGGGGCGGGTGGCGTTGCGACTTCTCCCAACTGCCCCGCAAGCGAAGTGGTGACTGGTGGGAACTGCAATGCCGATACGAACATCGAACTCGTTCAAAGTTCTTCCTACGGCAACACGTGGCGTTGCAACTATTACAACAATAGCGCCGCCAGCATCGCGCACATATATGCATCTGCCATTTGTTGCCGTGTTCCGGGTCAATAGATCTGATGTGCCATATGTCGTTTGAGGGGATACGGGCAGGGTCATAACCGAGCGAGCTGGCTCTCGGCGCGTTTCGGTGCACGTGATGAAGTCCGTTGGTCGATGATGCTCGGTCTGCCGATTGCAGGCGTGGCCGCTGCATAGGAACCGATGTAGATCAGCCGCACCAAGCCGCTTCGTCGCGCCGCGCACGACGATCAACAACGGCGTGATTTCTCCTGTCCGGGGCACGCGTGAGAGCGCAACCGAAAATTTTTGGCCGAATTCGCGGAGCGGTTCCGTTTCAACAGACAAGCCGCCCACAAAACGGAAGCTGAGCATGAAATTGACCTTGTTTCTCGGCGCGACGATCGGCCTGGTCGTTGCAGATGCCCGTGCGGCCGACGTGACCGTACAGCCCGCAGCCGGCAGCGGTTTTGTCGTGAAAGACGCCGGCGGCGCGACGGACCGTTTTCGCGTGCAGGAAAACGGCCAGATCAGCGTGCCCGGCATCGCTACCGCCGCGGCGCAGACGCAGGCGCTTTGCACCGGTGCATCCGGCCAGCTCGGACCCTGTATCGCGAGCTCGGGCGGAACGACGTATTCGGCCGGCACCGGTCTCGGCCTCGCCGGCACGACATTTTCGGTCGCGCCGACATACCAGTTGCCGCAGTCGTGTGCGAGCAATCAAATTCCACAATGGAATGGCAGTGCCTGGGCTTGCGCAACATTGCCGAGCAGCGGGACGAGTTTCACGCTGCCGTACCTTGCAACCCAGAGCTACAGCGGCGCTCTGTTCTATTTGACGAATACCGACACCACCGCCGGAGCGTCGGCCATTGTCGGGAGCACCAGCAATGGCATCGGAGTGCGTGGGACTGCAACGGGGGCCAGCGGCACCAGTACTGGAGTATACGCATCCGCGGGCAACGGCGTGGCGCTGAAGGCGCTTAGCGTCGATGGATATGCGGGCGAGTTCGACGTCACGGATTCCGCTAGCAACATCGATGCGGTCGTCATCAATAACGCCGGAAACGGCTATGCCCTTACCGTCAACGACAACGATACGGCCGGCGTAAACAAGGCGGTCTACGTGCAAAACAAGGGTTTGGGCGACGGTGTGGAAATCTATCTCGGCAATCCGGGTCCGCCGTTCGGCTCTGCCGGCACGGGCTTGCGCGTCAATGTGCTCGGCGGCGGCGACGGCATCAACGTCACCAGCACAGGAAACGCTGTTGTTGCGAATGCGACTGCCAGCGGAGCGGATGCCGTTCACGCGGTCGCGAGCAGTACATTCAACCGGGCAGGATATTTCGAGACGGCAGCGACCAACGCGGGCGTCGATGTTTACATCAAGAATCAGGGTTCCGGCGCCGGTCTGGTAATCGAGCAAAGCGCCGGTGATTTGGCGGTATTCGGACACTTCGTCGCCGGCGTCGGGCTTTCCGCTGTCGCTCGTATCGACTCCACCGGCAAGGGCTTCTTCGACGGCGGCACGCAGACGGGCGGTGCCGATGTCGCCGAACTCGTTCCAACCGTAGGTGCCGAACCCGTACCCGGCGACGTGGTCGAGATCGATCCCGACCATGCCGATCGTTTTCGCCTCTGCGTCGATGCGAACTCAAGCGCAGTCGCAGGGGTGATCTCGACCAAGCCGGGCGTGACGTTGAACGATGAAACCGGCGCGGACAAAGCATCCAGCGGCCCCGCCCTCGCGCTGGCCGGGCGCGTGCCGGTCAAGGTGACCAATGCGAATGGAGCGATCCGCATCCGCGATCTTCTGGTTGCTTCGAGCATTCCCGGTCACGCGATGCGCGCGCCGACCGATCCTGCTCCCGGCACCGTCATCGGCAAGGCGCTGGAAGACTTCGACGCCACCGACGGAAGTATACAAATGCTGGTGTGGTCGCACTGAGGGCGTGCCGATGCGCAATCTGTCATTCTGCCTGCTTGCGCTCGCCGCTTGCAGTACGCCCGCGTGCGCCGCGTTCACGGTCGGCACCGGTTCTTCGGTCGATTTTGCCGACGCCGTCGTCGGTCTCGGCTGCTCGGACTTGACTATTGCAGGATCGGCAAGCGCCACTACAGCCAATATAAGCGGTATCGCGAATCTGAATCTTTCCGGCACCTTCATTGCGGGCGGAGCGGGCGTGACGCTCGGTGGCAATTTCAGCGATGCCGGCACATTTGCCGGCGGTACGAGCACGCTGGACGTGGTCGACACCTGCGGCGGCGCCGCCAGCGCGTTCTCCGGGTCGATCGGTTTCTACGACCTTTCGATTACGAGCGCGACCGGCAAGTCGATCGTGTTTCCGGTCGGCGCGAACACCGGCGTGACCCATTTTCTGACCCTGCGCGGCACGGCGGGGGCGTTGTTGAACATCGTCAGCTCGGCGCCCGGCACCCAGGCGCTGCTTGCGGTTGCTGCAGGCGCAGGCCAATCGATCGCCTACGTCGATGCGCGCGACAACAAGGCAAACGCCGCGACGATCGCGCCGGGGCCCGCGACTGCGTATCACTCGGTCGACGGGGGCGATCTGAGCAACTGGTTCGCCGCCGGCGCGAACGGCGGCGGCCCGGCGACGCCGGCGGTAGCGGCGCCGGCATTGGGCGGGGGTTTCTGGCTGTTGCTGCTGGCCTTGTCGTTCTCCGGCTTCGCCGCGGCGCGGCGGCGCACGCAGCGCTGACCCGCCCGCTTTTCCTTTGGCGCCCAGGTTCCGCCGCGCCCGCTTTCGCGCGCCGCCGCCGCACGGCGGATCGGCAGACCCCACCAGAATGTACTATTGCTGCCGATAGGCGCAGCTCCTAATTTCCCCGCGCAAAGGGCGGCATTTCGCTCGAACGGGAAGACGGGGAGTCGATTTGAAAAAGTTCACGCGCAGCCTGTATTTCTGGGTGCTCGTCGGCATCGTGCTGGGCGGCGTTCTCGGCTGGCAGTTCCCGGATCAGGGCGCCGCCGGGAACGCGTTCAAGGCCTCGTCGCTGAAATGGCTCGGCGACGGTTTCATCGCTCTGGTGAAGATGCTCATCTCGCCGGTGATCTTTCTCACCGTCGTGCTCGGCATCGCCGGGATGAGCGACATGAAGAAGGTCGGCCGCGTCGGCGCAAAGGCGCTGATCTACTTCGAAGTCGTGTCGACGGCGGCGCTCGCGCTCGGGCTCATCGTCATGAACGTCCTCAAGCCGGGGCGAGGTTTCAACGTCGATCCGGCGACGCTCGATACGAAGGCCGTCGCCGCCTATGCCAAACAGGCCGGCGAGCAGTCGAGCGTCGATTTCGTCCTGCACATCATTCCGAAAACCTTCATCGACGCTTTCACCGCCAACGGCGACCTGCTGCAGGTCTTGTTGATCGCCATCCTGTTCGGTTTCGCCCTGTCCCGGCTCGGCGACAAGGGCAGGCCCGTCTTCCAGTTCCTCGAGATCGCCTCGACCGTGCTGTTCGGCATGGTCAATCTCGTCATGAAGGCGGCGCCGCTGGGCGCGTTCGGCTCCATGGCCTTCACCATCGGCAAGTACGGCATCGCCAGCATCGCCAAGCTCGCCTCGCTCGTCGGCGCCTTCTATCTGACCGCCGCCGTCTTCGTCGTCGCCGTGCTCGGCGCGATCGCTTTCGCCACAGGCTTCTCGATCCTGCGTTTCCTTGCCTATATCAAGACCGAGCTCTTCACCGTGCTCGGCACGAGTTCGTCGGAAAGCGCACTGGTGCCGCTGATGGAAAAGCTCGAGCGCCTCGGCTGCTCGCGTTCGGTCGTCGGGCTCGTCGTGCCGTCCGGCTACTCGTTCAACCTCGACGGCACCAATATCTACATGACGATGGCCGCGCTGTTCATCGCTCAGTCGCTCAACATCGACCTGACGATCGGCGAGCAGCTCAGCCTGCTCGCGGTGGCCATGCTGACGAGCAAAGGGGCGTCGGGCGTCACCGGCGCCGGTTTCATCACGCTCGCCGCCACGCTGGCCGTGGTGCCGAGCGTGCCGGTCGCCGGCATGGCGTTGATCCTGGGCATCGATCGCTTCATGAGCGAATGCCGCGCATTGACCAACTTCATCGGCAACGGCGTGGCGACGGTCGTCGTGTCGAAATGGGAAAAGGAGCTCGATGCCGAGCAATTGAAACGCGAATTGTCCGAGCCTAGACTGACCGAGTAAGCGCGGCGGCTGCAGATGAAATACTCTGGGGAGGCGCTCTTGAAGATCCTGATCGCCGACGACCATCCGATGTTCCGCATCGCTTTGCGCTACGCGCTCGGCGGCCAGCGCGAACCCTTCGGCATCACCGAGGCGGCGAGTCAGGGCGCGCTGGAGGCGGCCATTCTGGGCGAGCAATTCGATCTTGCGCTCGTCGATTTGATGATGCCGGGCGCGACCGGATTCTCTTCTCTGGTCTATCTGCGCTGCGAGCGCCCCGAGCTGCCGGTCATCGTCATTTCCTCCGCGGAGGACCCGCGCACGATCCGGCGCGCGCAGCAGTTCGGCGCGGCGGCGTTCGTGCCGAAATCCGCTTCGCCCGAACGCATGAACCAGGCGGTCGATGCGGTGCTCGCGGGCAGGCACTGGTTCCCTGCGCAGAAGGCCGAACCCGACGCGGCCGACGCACGGCTGGCGCATCGGCTGGCGGAGTTGACCCCGCAGCAGCTGCGCGTGCTGCTGCGTCTCGCCGACGGTCTGCTCAACAAGCAGATCGCGGCCGATCTCGCGCTGTCCGAAAACACGGTGAAGATCCACGTCAGCGCGATCCTGAAAAAACTCGATTGCAACTCGCGCACGCAGGCCGCGCTGCTGGTCAAGACCATGGCGCTCGACGGCGGCCTGCAGCATGACGCAGTGGTATAGCCGCTGCGGCGACCGCGGCTGCCGAGGAAAACCGCGGAAACCGGCTTCCGCTGGTCTTTGCCTGCCGGTGAATGCGCAGAGGCGGAGATTAAGATTGAACCACGGAGAACACCGAGAGCACGGAAAAAATCGAAGCGGCTAAAAGCCCGGTTCTTCTGCGTGTTCTCCGCTTTTCTTCGTGTTCTCCGTAGGGCCCCGATTGCAGCAAAAGGCGTCTCGCAGCGCCGCCGCCGCCGCATCGAGCGCGGGCCCGACATCATCGACCTGATCCGCCAACAGGAGGAAGCCGTGGATATGCCCCGGCCAGCGCCAAAGCGTCACCGCAACGCCGGCTGTCTGCAGGGCGGATGCATACGCCTCGGCCTCGTCGCGCAGGATGTCGTACTCGGCCGTGAATATGGTCGCTCCTGGCAAACCGTCCAGGTTTCGTTCACGCAGGGGGGATGCGCGCGTATCGGCCGCGCTGGCGGCGTCCGGCAGGTATTGACGCCAATACCAGCGCATCAATGCCGCGGTGAAGGCGTAACCGCTCGCCATTTCCCCCCACGAGTCCGTGTCCATGGCCGCATCCAGCGGCGGATAGAAGAGCAGCTGATGGCGCAGGGAAATACCGTGGTGCCGCGCCTGCTGTGCCAGCACCGCCGCCAAGTTGCCGCCGGCGCTGTCTCCGGCCACCGCCATCCGTATGGGGTCGCCGCGCAGCTCGCCGGCATGACGATGCAGCCAGCGCAATGCCGCGAGAGCGTCGTCGACGGCGGCGGGAAACGGCGCTTCAGGCGCGAGGCGGTAGTCCACGGAGACGACCAAAGTCCCGGCCCGGCGTGCGAGGGCCCGGCAGATGTGGTCGGACTGCTCGGGCCGTCCGAGCACGAAACCGCCGCCATAGAAATACAGGGTGACCGGCCACGGACCCTCGCCCGGAGGCTCGTAGATGCGCAGCCTCAGTGGACCGCCCGGCCCGTCGATCGACAAGTCCTCGACGCGCGCCACCGGATCCGCCGAGGTGGCTTGCGGCATGGTCAGCGCGGCGCGCAAGGTCGGCGCGTCCATGCGTTCGGGATCCAATGCAGGCTGTGCGTCGAATGCCTTGATGAAAGCCTGCGCCTGAGGATGAAGTGGCATCGTCTCGCTCCTGTCGTATCGAAGCCCTCCCGACGAACCCGCGGGTATGGGAACCAACACAGGGTATGAGGACCGCAATGGTTGAAAAATCAGGGCGAGGTTCGTTCCATGCGGACAAATACGCTCTAATCTTTGCGGCACTATCTGGCTGAATGATTCGTATGGACAAGCTCGCCGGCCTCGCTGCGTTTGTGCGCACCGCTCAAACAGAAAGTTTCGTCGCGGCGGGCCGCCAACTCGGCGTGTCGGCTTCGGCCGTCGGCAAGAGCGTAGCCCGGTTGGAAGTGCGCCTCGGCGTGCGCCTGTTCCAGCGCAGCACGCGGCGGATTTGTCTCACCGAGGAAGGCCGGCTGTTCTACCAGCGCTGCCAGCATGTCCTGAACGATATCGACGATGCCGAGGCGCTGCTGTCGCGCGCGGCCGAAACGCCGCGCGGCCGCCTGCGGATCAGTGTGATCACGATGGGCTATCGCTTCCTCATCCCGGTGCTGGCGGAGTTCATGCGGCGTTACCCGCAGATCGAGCTGGACCTGGATTTCGACGACCGCATCGTCGACATGATCGACGATGGATTCGACGCCGTGATCCGCAGCGGCGACTTGCCGGATTCGCGGCTCATGGCGCGCAGGTTGGGATCGTTCCGGGCAGGCCTGTTCGCGTCGCCCGATTATCTTCGGATACACGGAACCCCCCGGCATCCGCGCGATCTCGAACGGCATGCGTGCGTGCAGTTCCGCAACCACACGAGCGGCAAATTGCAGAAATGGCCGATGCGGATCGACCCGGGCGAAAAAGAACCGCGGTTGCCGGTCGGCTTGGTTTGCAACAACGCCGAAGCCTTGCTGGCTGCCGCGGTTCACGGCTTGGGGATCGCCTACATGCCGACTTTTCTGGCCCGCGATGCAGTCGGCAGCGGTGCCCTCGTTTCGCTGCTCGACCACTACATGATGCTGCAGGGGCAATTTTGTCTGCTCTGGCCGTCGAGCCGCCAGATGACGCCCAGGCTGAGAGTCTTCGTGGACTTCCTGTGCGAGCGACTCCGCGTGTCGTAGCGGCAGTGGCCCGAGCTGGAAACAGGTCAGCTGGAGCGTTTTTGATTTACTTACTTACATATCCAGACGAGGCGAAGTAGTTCCGGCACTCCTGCGCCGTGAACTTGTCAAGCAGCGTGCCGATCATTGACCACAACGCATCGACGGTGCGCGTGGCGGCTTTGCGCTTTTTTTTTTTTGGCCACGGATTACACGGATTACACGGATTGCACGGATAGAGCAAAAGCAAAGCCGTATTTTTCTTTATCCGTGCAATCCGTGTAATCCGTGGCCGAAGCTCTTGGAGCATCTTTGACCCACCGGCTTACAACAGCGTCGATATTTGAATCGAAAATGCGCTAGCAGAAATGACACGGCCGGGGAGCCGGCGGCCTGGGTCCGTTCTTTCGGCGTTCGGCCGATCCGCGAGCGAGCCGCTGAGGCCTCTCGGAGCTTGGGTCGTTCTGCATTCGACCGCGATAAAAACACCGCAAACGCGATCGCCGCGATAAATGCGCGTGGATAAAGATCGAACCACGGAGAACGGAGAACACGGAGGAAATCAAGGCGGGCAAACGCTCCGGTTCTTCTCCGCGTCCTCCGCGTCGACGTCTTGCGATCTTGCGTTGTCGGTGCCGCGGACAAGGACGAAATGAACGGGCCCTTCAGGTCGCCGTCGAATCGGCGGAGGTGCGTGCGGCGCTGCGTTCGAAGATTCGCATCATCAACGCGCGCAGCGCGCCGGGGCGCAGCGGTTTGGGCAGGAAACCCCAGCCCAGTTCCTGGCAGCGCGCGCGCAGGTCCGAATAGGCGTCGGCCGAAACCAGGATGACCGGCGGCAGATCGCCCCAGGCTGCGCGCAGCGATGCGCCGAGCGCGAAACCGGTCGTCTCGCCGAGCCGGTAGTCGAGCAGCAGCAGTTCGGGCCGCGGCGCCTGCGCCCCGGCCGAAACCGCTTCGGCGGCGCTGCGCAGCAGCCGCACCTCGCAGCCCCATGCAAGGAGCAGCGCCTGCGCCGCGCGCGCGGAATGCGGATCGTCGTCCACGATCCAGAAGCTGCGATGGCGAAACAGGGTTTCGTCTTCGTCGTCGACGGCCGCCGCGGCCGGGTTGCACGCGGTGCCGCGCGGCACCTCGATGGAGAACACGCTGCCGCGCCCCGGCCAGGAGCGCAGGGCGACGCGATGATCGAGAACGCGGGCGATGTGGCGCACGATCGCCAGGCCCAGGCCGGCGCCGTGTGCGGCGCCGTTGTCGGCGCCGCGGACGCCGCCGTCGAGACGCTGGAATTCCTCGAAGATCGTCTCGCGCTTGTTCTCCGGAATGCCCGGTCCGGTATCCCAGACTTCGATGCGCAGGTGCTGGCTCTGGCGCCGGCAGCCGACCAGAACGCTGCCGTCGCGCCTGGCGAAATTCAGCGCATTGGAAAGAAAGTTCTGGATCACGCGCCGCACCAGCACGTCGTCGCTGCGGATCACCGCGCGCGTGCCGACGACGCGCAGCTCGATGCCCCTGGCGGCGGCAATCGGCGCGAACTGGGCCTTGAGCGAATCGAACAGGCTGCCGAGGGAGAATTCCGTCGTGCGCACTTCGAACGTTCCGGATTCCAGGCGCGAGATGTCGAGCAGGCTCGACAGGATGTCCTCCTGCGTGGACAGCGCATCGTTGATGTGGCCGATCAGCTCGCCGTCGCCCTTGTCCGTGCCTTTCCTGAGGGCGTGGAGGTACAGGCGCGCCGCGTTGAGCGGCTGCAGCAGATCGTGCACGGCGGCGGCGACCAGCCGGGTCTTCGAGCGGCTGGCCTGCTCGGCGGCGCTCTTGGCGATCTGCAGTTCGCTGGTGCGCTGGCGAATCGCCGCCTCCAGGCTTTCGACCAGCGAGCGCAGGTCGCGCGCCGCCTGCTTGTAGGCGGTGATGTCGACGTAGCTGGTGACGAATCCGCCGTCGGGCAGGGGATTGCCGCGGATCTCGATGACCGTGCCGTCGGGCGATGTGCGTTCGTGCAGATGCGGGCGGCCGCTGCGCAGTCGCGCCAGGCGGCGTTGAATCGCGTCCTCGCCCGCGTCGGCGCCGAGGAAGCCGCGCTTGGCGTTGTAGCGGATGAGGTCGGCGATCGGCCTGCCGGCCTCGAGGAAGTCGGGAGGGTAGCGGAACAGTTCCGCGTAGCGTTGATTCCAGGCCACCAGGTTGAGATCGCGGTCGATGACGCTGACGCCCTGCGGCAGATGGTCCAGGCTGTGGCCCTGGCCGAGCGCGGCCTCGCGCGCCGCCTGCAGGACGCTGTCCTGCGCGCTGTGCAGCGCGGCGGTGTGATGCTCGACCAAGCGTTTCAGCTCGCGCTCGCCGCGCATTTTGAGGCTGACGATGCGATGCCGCTGCCAGACCACGATCGCGATCGAAACCAGGAGCAGCCAGGCGCCGGCGCTGACCACGGTGGCGATCCACCCGGCATGCCTGCTGGCGCGCGTGTCTTCGAGCAGGTGCAGGGTCCAGCCTTCGCTGGTCAGCAGGTGCGACTGCCACAGCATCTCGGAGGCCTCCTGCGGCGAGCGGATATCGACGAGCCGGGCTCCGGTCGGCAAATCGAGCAGGGTGTGGGCGTCGGCGTTCGCGAGGGCGTGGTCGCCGTATTGCCGGGTCCGGTTCAGATCGGCCGTCTGCGCCGCGGTCAGCGGGGCGAGCGCGCGATAGCGCCAATCCGGCCGGCTGGCGAGGAAGACGACGCCGTTGGCGTCGCTGAGCAGCAGGTTTCTGCCGGCTTTTTCCCATTCGGCTTGAATGCCGCCGAGTTCGACCTTGACCGCGACCACGCCGATGGCGTTGCCGGCGTCGTCGCGGACGGCGCGCGCAATGAAATCCCCGGCCACGCCGGTGGTCGCGCCGATCGCATAGAACTCGCCGTTGCCTTTGGCGAGCGCATCCTTGAAGTAGGGGCGATAGTCGTAGAAATGGCCGACGTTGCTCTCGGCGGCCTTCCAATTGCTCGCCGCGATCGCCATGCCGTCGCGATCGAGCAAGGTGAGCGTGCTCGTGCGATTGGAGAAGTTGAGCTGCAGCAGGCGTTCGTTCGCGCGCCGGCGCAGTTCGCCGTCGTCGGCATTCTCGAGCGTGGCGCGAAGCTGCGGATCGAGGGCAAGGACCGCCGGCATGATTCGATAGCGGTCGATGTACCGGTCCAGCGCCTCCGCCAGCGGAGCCAGCGACGCTTCCGCTTCGGCGGCCTGTTTGCGCAAGGCGGTTTCGTACGCGAAGTGCCCGCCGAGCCGGGCCGCGACGATCGCACCGGCGATGACCGTCGCCGGCAACAGCCATCCGCGCAGCAGGTATCGAAGGAAAGGCACGCCGCACGACCTCCGCGATCCGATGGATCAAGGCTAGCCGCAATCGCGGCAAATGCAATCGGATGCGCCCGGTCCGGCCCGGCCCGGCGCAGCGGCCGTCCGGGTTGGCGTGAACAGGCCCCGGCGGGGTGTCGCGCAAGTAACGCGAAGAAATTGCGCATGGCTTCGGCGCGAGACACGGCGCGGGAAGGAGCCGGCGCGGGCAATGCGGCGGCGACGGGCAACGCCGTGCCTCGGCGCGAGATGCCGGGGTCATCGGCCGCTCCTCGGCGAACACCGTACTAGTACTAACTCATTATTTTCGCCGGGGTAGGCCGCGCTTAGGATGCGGCCACAACCAGAGCGCAGCTTCCGCCAAGCGGCTGCCGGGATACCAGACGGGGAAATTCGATGAACACGACGATCGCCGCCGCGCAGGCCGGCGCAGGCGCACCTCCACGATCGGCCGCCGGGCGGCTGAAGTCGCGGTCAAGGCCGAACCCTGCCGATCGAAATCCGCGTACTCGGCGTGCGCCTGCCGCGTGCACCGGCGGTGGCCGTGCTTCGGCGGCATCGCCGCAGCGGCCGTGCTGCGGTTCGAGCAGCACGCGGGGAAGAACGCGGGTTGCGGTACGCGGTGTGCATCGCCCGTTCGCTGCTCGTCCGCGCGTTCCCGCCCGAATCCCAAAGGACGTCGCCGATCGACGCGCCATAAAGTTCTTCGGCTCCGTGCCGAACTTTGTTTCTTGTGTCCACCGCTCCAGTGAGGAACCCGCAATATGAGCAGCCGATCCATCCTGTGCACCGCCATCGCCGCCGCCGTCGCGACCGGCCTGCCGTCGCCGGCAACCGCCGCGGACGACAGCCTGACCTGGAACGGCGTCACCCTGTACGGGATATACGACATCGGCGTCGCCTACCAGACGCACGGCGTGCCGCTGACCCAGGATTGGGGCGTCGGCCTGGCCTATCTCATCGCCAAGAACAGCAACAAGTCGCAGACCTCGGTCGCGCCCAACGGCCTGAGCCAGTCGCGCCTGGGCCTCAAGGGCAAGGAGGCCATCAATGAACAGCTCGCCTTCGTGTTCAATCTGGAGATGGGATTCAATCCGCAATCCGGCAAGCTTTCCGACGGTCCGGCGTCGCTGGTGCACAACAACGGCGTGGCGCTGCAGCATCAGACCTCGGCGGGCGACAGCTCGCGCGCCGGCCAGGTGTTCAACGGCTCCGCCTTTGCCGGATTGAGTTCGAAGGACTGGGGCACGTTGACCGCGGGGCGCCACAACACCGTCCTGCTCGACAACATCGGAAAATACGATCCCATGAACGCCTCGTACGCGTTCTCGGTGCTCGGCCTGTCCGGCACGACCGCCGGCGGCGGCTACACCCAGGATTCGCGCCTCGACGATTCGCTGAAGTACACCTACCAGAACGGCATTTACCGCCTGGCCGCGCTGTATCAGTTCGGCAAGTCGGACGCGGGCCAGGGCGAAGCCTGGCAGGCGAATGCCGGTCTCGACTACGGCGGCTTTTCGATCGACGGCGTGTATGCGCACAAGAAGGACGCGATCTCGGCGGCGGCGCTGAGCGCCGCGCAACTGAAGACCCAGCCGGCCGACTCGCTTGCGGCGACGGTGTCCGACAACACGTCCTACACGCTCGATGCGAGCTATTCGAACGGACCCTTCAAGGTCACCGGAGGCTACGAGCGCATCCGGTTCGAGAACCCGTCGCAGCCGATCGCCCCCGGATTCACCGGCATCGGCGGGTACTACTACGGCGTAGTGAACAACACGGCGTTTCCGCATACCAAGACGCTCGATGTCTCTTGGATCGGCGTGAAGTACCTCATCACCAAGGACCTCGACATCACCGGCGCCTGGTATCACTACGATCAGAAATCGTACGGCCTCAAACATTGCAGCGACCGCAGCGAGGCGACGTGCAGCGGCACACTCGATGCGTACTCGCTGCGTCTGGATTGGCGTCTGAGCAAGCGCTTCGACGTTTACGCCGGAGCGATGTTCTCGCGCGTCGCCGACGGCCTGGCCGCGGGGTATTTGCATACGTCGACGCTCGACCCGATGGTCGGTCTGCGCTTCCAGTTCTGAGATTCGGCGGGCCGTGCGCGGAGCGGCGCCGGCCGCGCCATCGGCAACGGAAGAACGCGGCATTTTCCCCGGCGGCGCGCCTCAGCATCGGCGCCGCACGGGCCGCCCGCCCCGGGGTTCGTCGTTCATCCAGCCGACGCTGCAGTGCGAAAACGGCGCACGCGGTCGTCAAGCCGCCAACGATCGCGCCGCCGCGGCGGGTGAAGACGCCTGCCGCTGTTCGGCGCGCCGATTTTTCGGCGAAACGCGGCGACTGCGCGCCGCAGCGCCGCCCGCGTCAAAATTCCGTCGCGCCGGCTCGTCTCTTTCCTGAAATATTCGCGCCCGCGGCGGCACGGCGTTTGCTTCGTCTGCGACAACTATCGTTGCTGAGGTCAAGCACGTGCAGGCCATCCGGACTTACCGCGCCGTCATCCGCGCCGCGATCGAGTTGGCTTTGGTGTCGGTGCTCGTCGCCCTGATCTCCTGGGCGGGCATCGTGCTCACCCGGGAAGGCGGGCGCGTGGCGACGATCTGGCTGGCGAACGGTTTCATCGTCGGCCTTTTGCTGCGGGTGCCGAAGAACCTGTGGGGGAATTTCATCGCGGCCGGTTTCCTCGGCAACGTGGCGGCGAACGTGCTCGCCGGCGACACGGTGAGTGTCGGGTTGATGCTTTCCTTCTGCAACACGCTCGAAGTGTGCATCGCGGCGTGGCCGCTCCAGCGTCTGATCGGCGACAGGCCCGACATGATCAAGATCGCCGCTGCCGCGCGGCGCATGGTGGTCTGGGTGATCGCAGCGCCGGTACTGCCGAGCGTTCTCGGTGCCGCAACCGTCATGCTGGCCGCGGACGGCGCTTTCTGGGGCGTGCTGAAGATCTGGTACCCCGCCGATCTGCTCGGCATCAGCATCGTCACTCCGTTCGTGCTGGCCCTGAACAAGCGCGTCGCCAACCGGCTGTTCGCGCGCGACCGGTATCGCGAGACCCTGCTGTCGATCGCGCTGCTGGTCGTGACCACGGTCGGGGTATTCCTCCAGGACGGCCTGCCGCTGTTGTTCCTGGTGTATCCGCCGCTGCTGTTCGTCGTATTCCGCCAGGGCATGGCCGGCGCCGCGCTCGGGCTCATCGTCGTCAGCGCGATCGCCATCGCCTTCACGATCAAGGGACACGGGCCGTTCATGCTCGCCCATGCCGTGTCGATGCCCGAACGCATCCTGCTCCTGCAGTTCTACGTGGCGGTCGCTTCGCTGACGGCGTATCCGGTCGGCGTGGTGCTGACCGAACGCAGCCACCTGCAGTCGACCCTGGCCGAGAGCGAACGCCGCTACCGCACGCTGTCGGAGAACTCGAGCGACATCATCGTCCGCGCGACCGTGGACGGAAAGCGCCTGTACATTTCGCCGTCGGTGACCGAAGTTCTGGGCTACACGGCCGACGAACTGCTCGGGGACGCGCGCGAGGATCTGATCCATCCGGACGACCGCGACCTGTTCCTGCGCAGCGAGCGGGATCTGCTCAGCGAGAAAAGCTTGCACGCGGGCGAACGCGAGATCACCCTGGTCTACCGCTACCTGCACAAGCGCGGCGATTACATCTGGCTCGAAATGCGCGGGCGCATCGTACGCAGCGACCGGCCCGGCGAGCCCGACGAAGTCATCAAGATCATCCGCGACATTTCCGGCCAGAAGCAGGTCGCCGAAGCGCTGGCGAAGAGCGAGCGCGACCTGCGCGCGGTCGCCGACAATCTGCCCGCGCTCGTTTCGTTCGTCGACGCCGACGGCGTGATGCAGTTCTGCAATGCGACGCACCAGATCTGGTTCGGCCGCTCCGGCGGCGAACTCGTCGGCCACCACCTTTCCGAGATTCTCGGCGTGCAGGCCTACGACGACCAGCACTCGTACCTGTCGCGCGCGCTCTACGGCGAAGGCGTCGAGTTCGAGCTGCGCCTCGCCTGCGCCGACGGCATGCGCGACACGCGCTTCAGCTACGTGCCGCGGTATTCCGCGGACGGTGTCATCACCGGCGTCTACGTCCTCGTCATGGACACAACCGCGACCAAGGTCGTCGAACGCGAACTCGTCCGGCTCGCCCGTTTCGATACCTTGACCGGCCTGCCGAACCGCTATCAGTTCAACCAGCGGCTCGAGCAGGAACTGGCCTTCGCCAGACGCGCGCGCGCGCCGATGGCGCTGCTGTTCGTCGACGTCGATTCGTTCAAGGCGATCAACGACACCTTCGGCCACGGCGTCGGCGATGAAGTCCTGCAGGAGGCCGCACGGCGCATGCAGTCGTGCGTGCGCGCCTGCGACATCGTGGCACGGCTCGCCGGCGACGAGTTCGTCGTCGTCCTGCGCGAACCGAAGACGCCGCAGGCGGCGGAGGTCGTCGCGGACAAGATCCTCGGCGCGATCGACCGGCCGTTTTTCGTCGCGAGCGGAACGGTGAAGGTGACCGTGAGCATCGGCATCGCCTATGTCCGCGACGGTTCGCCCGACGCAGCCGAGGTGCTCAGGAACGCCGACGCCGCGCTGTATGCGTCGAAGGCGGCGGGACGCAATACCTACCGCTCGGTGTTGTGTTCGATGGTGGCTTGATTGTTTCCACGTTGGGGCTTCGGTTCGATCCTCACGTTGCTCTCGCTCGTCATTTCCGTGTAAGCGGAGGCCTACGCTACGCGGCCGGCTCCGCCGTTCGCGCCGCTCCTGGGGCGCAGCCCCGTAGGGCGGGAGAAGCGAAGCGTATCCCGCCTCCCGAGTCATATACGGCAACGGCGGGATGCGCCGCTGCGCGGCTTCTCCCGCCCTACGCGCTGCGGGTGCGCGAGGGCAGGCCGGGGTTCGCTCGATGGACGTCCGTATCCATTCGCGAACTCGCGCGCCTCCTGCGCGCGATCCTTCGGCCTGATCCGTCCTGCCCACGCCGCGGCTGACGGGGACCCCAAGATCAAAAGACAGCCCGTAGGGCGGGAGGAGCGAAGCGTATCCCGC
>CBJLOV010000076.1:0-19626 GCA_966424745.1 uncultured bacterium | reverse complement strand
TCGGCGATCGGGCGCTTCCCGGCGTTCGCCGGCGTCGCGGCAGTCGGCGTTCGCCGCGAACGAAGCGTTGCGAAGCGGAAATCTTCCGTGTGCCCGCTTGCGCTCGGACTTCGGAAAATATACGTTAGCACTAACGTAAATGCTTACGGAGTTTTCATGTTCCTGCAATCGCAAGCCGAACTCGCCCTGGGCAGCCGCTTCAAAGCGCTGAGCGAGCACTGTTATCGCATCGCCAACGCGGCGTATCGCGCCACGGGCGTCGAGCTCGATTCGCACTGGTTTCCGGTGTTGCGCTACGTGCAGGTCAAGGGGCCGGGTACGGTCACCCAGATCGCACAGGCGATCGGACAGACGCATTCGGCGGTAAGCCAGCTCGCGACCCGGCTGGTGCGCGAGGGCTGGCTCGTGCGCAAGGCGGACAGTGCGGACGGGCGGCGCAGCGTGCTCGATCTGTCCGCCACCGGCGAGCACCGCCTCGCCGAGATGGGGCCGATCTGGGCGGCGATCCGGCGCGCCACGTCGGCCCTGCTGGTGCGCCATGCGGGCGACCTCGGCGCGGCGATGATCGCTCTGGAAGCCGAGCTTTCCGGCGAGCGCATCCTCGGCGACATCCTTGCCCAACATGCGCGCCTGACCACGGCGCAGGTGGAGATCACGCCGTTCCGGCATGGCCTGCGCGAGCACTTCTACCGCATCAACGCGCAGTGGCTGGAGCGCTACTGGTCGTTGGAGCCGATCGACCGCCAAGTGCTGAGCGAGCCGGAAAAGCATGTGATCAAACCCGGCGGCGCGATCTTCTACGCCCAGGTCGACGGCGAAGTGATCGGCACGGTAGCCCTGCTCAAGGATGCCGCGGCGGGCGAATACGAGCTGTCGAAGATGGGCGTCGAGGCCGGGTGGCGCGGGCGCGGGGCGGGAAGACGGCTGATCGAAGCCGCGATCGCCGAATTCAAGCGTCGCGACGGCGGGATGCTGTTCCTGGAATCGAACTCCAGGCTAGGGCCGGCCTTGAAGCTCTACGAGAGCGCCGGCTTCGTACACCAGCCTGCGCTGCGGCCCGGGTCCCACTATGCCCGGTCGGACGTGTACATGATTTATCAGCCGGGCACGCGCTCGGCGGCCGGCGGCGAGCGGAAGAAGCGCGGGGCCAATCCGCGTGCCGCTCGCCGTTAGGCCGCTGCCGTTCAGCGCGAGTCGAACACCACCATGTTCTTGCCCGACACCGATATCATGCCCTGGCTCTCGAGCTGCTTGAGCACGCGCCCGACCATCTCGCGCGAGCAGCCGACGATGCGGCTGATTTCCTGGCGCGAAATGCGGATCTGCATGCCCTTCGGATGCGACAGCGCATCGGGTTCGTTGGTCAGGTCGATCAGCGTCTTGGCGACGCGGTTGGTCACGTCCATGAAGGCGAGGCGGCTGACCTTGCGCGAGGTGTTGAGCACGCGGTTGGTGAGCTGGGTGCCGATGGCGAACAGGATCTTGGGCAGATCCTCGCGCAGCGGGCCCTCGGCGAGCTGGAACAGACGCTCGTAGCTGATCTCGGCGAGGTCGCACGGCGTGCGCGTACGCACGGTGACTTCGCGCTGCGGCGTTTCCACGAACAGGCCCATCTCGCCGATGAACTCGCCGGCATTGATGTAGGCGAGGATCAGTTCACGGCCTTCCTCGTCTTCCGAGGAAACAGTTACCGAGCCATCGATGATGAAGTAAAGAATGTTTGCCGAATCGCCCGGACGGATGATCACCGTCTTGCGCGGGTAGTGGCGCAGATGACAATCTTCCAGGAAGCGGTTCAGGGCTGCCTGGTCCAGAACCAGAGCGGGTGGCGTCTGCACACGCGCTACGGCTTTTTGCAGGGTGTAACGCAAAGGCTGGGGCACGCTCGACCTCGTTCTTTTAAGGTTGCTTACGAATCACCGATCATCCCTTGAATCGCAAGGCGATTTCAACAAGGCTCCCAGACCGGCCGCTCGCATCTTAGACGAAAAGAAAGCGACGCAACGCATCTGCGAAAAAAAAGTTATATGCAAGGGGCCCGCCAACGCGCCAGGTGCCGCACAGTTCACGAAAACGCCGCGGCCGGTGGGCAGCAGACCGGGTCGCGGATACCCCCGATTGCCTCCCTGGCGCGCCCGGCAAGAAGGTTTCCCCCGTCACAAACTTGGCCCATAATTCGCCCCCTTCGCTGCATTCGCGGTGCGTTTTTCGAGGAATCCGACCATGAAGCCCCTCCCCCGTCTGAAGCTGCAGGGCTTCAACAACCTGACCAAGGCGCTCAGTTTCAATATTTACGACATCTGCTATGCAGTGACGAAGGAGCAGCGCGACCGTTACATCGAGTACATCGACGAGGCCTACGACTCGGATCGCCTGACCAAGATCCTGACCGACGTGGCCGAGATCATCGGTGCGAACATCCTGAACATCGCCCGCCAGGACTACGACCCGCAGGGCGCCTCGGTGACGATCCTGATTTCCGAGGAACCGGTGATCGACAAGCGCGATGCCGGCCCCGAATTGATTTCGGGTGCGGTCGTCGAGCACAAAGAGAGCAGCGTCGTCGCGCACCTGGACAAGAGCCATATCACGGTGCACACCTATCCGGAAACGCACCCGCACAACGGCATCGCCACGTTCCGCGCCGACATCGACGTAGCGACCTGTGGCGTGATCTCGCCGCTGAAGGCCCTGAATTACCTCATCGACAGCTTCGAGTCGGACATCGTCACGATGGACTATCGCGTGCGCGGCTTCACCCGCGACGTGAAGGGCAAGAAGCACTACATCGACCACCGCATCAACTCGATCCAGGAATACCTGGCCAAGCACATCCGCACCAAGTACGAGATGTTCGACGTCAACGTGTACCAGGAAAACATCTTCCACACGAAGATGCACGTGAAGGAGTTCGACCTCGAAACCTATCTGTTCGAGGCGCACGCCAAGGATCTGTCGTTCAAGGAGCGGCTGCGCATCGAGTCGCTGCTCAAGCGCGAGATCGAAGAGTTGTTCCACGGGCGCAATCTGTCGTAGTCGCCCGTCTTAGCATGGTTTGTCGTCGCAGGGCGCGATTCATCGCGCCCTTTGCTTTTGCTCGTCATTCTCGCGCAGGCGGGAATCCAGCGACTTGGCTTCTGATTCTTCTCACTCGCGTCCCTTCGGTTTTCCGCGCGCGTCCGGCGCGCGGGTGACTTTCTCTTGCTCGCACAAGAGAAAGTCACCAAAGAGAATGCGCCCCGGGGAGCCGCGCCCTCCGCGCTACGCGCTGCGGGTCCGCGAGGTCATGCCGGGGTTCGCTCGATGGACATCCATGTCCATTCGCGAACTCGCGCGCATCCTGCGCGCGACCCTGCGGGCCGTTCCGTCATGCCCTCGCCGCGGCTGACGGGGGCCCCAAGATCAAGAGCAAAGCCAAAGCCAAAGCCAAAGCGAGGGCAGGGGCGGGGAGCACGATTACCTTTGGCCTATGCGCCGCTCGCAAGGGGCGAATAGACTGCCCGGTCACACTTTCCGGAGGTCTTCCTATGAAACGCACGCTCGTCTGGCTGGCCTGCACCGCCTTCATCGCGGCCTGTTCGCAATCGACCCCGCCGCCCGCGGAGAAGACCCCTGCGCCGGCTCCCGTTGCGGCGGCACCGACTCCACCCCCGCCGCCGCCGCTGACTTCGGGCGTGACCAAGCAGAACATGGACACGGCCGTGCGTGCGCAGGACGACTTCTACCGTTACGTCAACGGTCACTGGCTCGATACGGTGCAGATCCCGGACGACAAGCCGATGACCGGCGCTTTCGTCAAACTCGACGACGAGGCCAAGGCCAACATCCGCGCGATCATCGAAGACGCGGCGAAGACACCCGATCCGGGGGACAAGGACAAGCAGAAGATCGCCGATCTCTATGCCAGCTTCATGGACGAGGCGGCGCTGGAAGCCGCGGGCCTGAAGCCGCTCGAGGCCGAGTTCGCGCGTATCGACGCGATCAAGGACAAGAAGGAGCTGCCCGCCCTCGCCGCCCATTTCATGATGATCGGCGCGACCGCGCCGTTCGGCGGCTTCGTCCATCAGGACAACAAGGATTCGACCAAGTACGTCGTCGACCTGCAGCAGGACGGCCTCGGCCTGCCCGACCGCGACTACTATCTGGAGAACGACGCCAAGCTCAAGCAGATCCGCGAGGCCTACGCGAAATTCATCGAGAAGATGCTGTCCATGTCCGGCGACAAGGCCGCCGCGGCGAACGCGAAGGCGGTCATGGCGTTCGAGACCGAGCTTGCGCGTGCGCAGTGGACCAAGGTGCAGCTGCGCGATCCGATCAAGGGCTACAACAAGGAATCGTTCGCCGATCTGGCCAAGCTGGCGCCGGGCTACGACTGGAAGAGCTTCCTCGTCGCCTCCGGCATCGACGGTAAGACGGACTATGTCATCGTCGGCCAGCCAAGCTATCTGACCGGCATGGACAAGATCATCGCGAAGACGCCGCTCGCGACGCTCAAGACCTATTCCCGCTGGCATCTGCTGCGCACTTACGCGAGATACTTGAACAAGGACTTCGTCGATGCCCGGTTCGCTTTCTACGGAACCGAATTGCGCGACGTACCGGCCGACCAGCCGCGCTGGAAGCGCGGTGTATCGCTGACCGAGGAATTGATCGGCGAAGCGGTCGGCAAGCTCTACGTCGCCAAGCACTTTCCGCCGGAATCCAAGGCGCGCATGGATCAGCTCGTCAAGAACCTGCTCGCGGCCTACAAACAGAGCATCGATACGCTCGACTGGATGAGTCCGGAAACCAAGAAGGCCGCACAGGAGAAGCTGGCCAAGTTCATGCCGAAGATCGGCTATCCGGACAAGTGGCGCGACTATTCCTCGCTCGAGATCAAGAAGGACGATCTCGTCGGCAACGTCATGCGCGGCAACGCGTTCGAGTACCAGCGCAACATCAACAAGCTGGGCAAGCCGGTCGATCGCGCCGAATGGGGCATGACCCCGCAGACGGTCAACGCGTACTACAACCCCGAGCTTAACGAGATCGTGTTCCCCGCCGCGATCCTGCAGCCGCCGTTCTTCGACGCCAAGGCCGACGACGCGGTCAACTACGGCGGCATCGGCGCGGTCATCGGCCACGAAATCTCGCACGGTTTCGACGACCAGGGCTCGCAGTACGACGGCGACGGCAACCTGCGCGACTGGTGGACGAAGGAAGACCACGAGAAATTCGCCGCCAAGACCAAGGCGCTGGTCGCCCAGTACGGCGCGTTCGAGCCGGTTCCCGGCTATCACCTCAACGGCGAGCTGACGCTCGGCGAGAACATCGCCGACAACTCTGGCCTTGCGATCGCCTACAAGGCCTACAAGATCTCGCTCGACGGCAAGCCCGCGCCGACGATTGACGGCTTCACCGGCGATCAGCGCGTCTACCTCGGCTGGGCCCAGGCCTGGCAGGCCAAGGTGCGCGACAAGTTCGCGATCGAACTGGTCAAGTCCGATCCGCATTCGCCGCCGGCCGACCGCGTGCTCGGCACGCTTGCCAACCAGGCGCCGTTCTACGAGGCATTCGGCGTCAAGGAAGGCGACAAGATGTACGCCGCGCCGGAAAAGCGCGTGACGATCTGGTGAGAAACGCAAAAGACTTTGACGCGGATTTACGCGGATAGGAGCGAAGACGCGGATAGAGCGGGAGACTCTGCTCTATCCGCGTTTGCTGCCCCCTCAAATCCGCGGTCGACGCTTTTCCGGGTATCCGCGTGCGCCCTGCTCGCGGTTGATCAGCCAGAAGATCACGACGGCGCCGCCCACTCCTAGCCAGTAATCGGCCGGCACTCCGAGCAGCCAATGCTTGTGCCACGGCACGTATTCGGGCGCGAAGCGGCTCCAGCCGAAAGCCGGGTTGAACACGAACCAGGCCATGTCTTCGACCATCCAGAACAGCATGAGTCCGGCCAGCGCCTGTGCGGCGTCGCGCCAGGCGTAGCGCGCGAAGAACACCAGCGGCGCGAAGAACGCGAGCGCCATGAAGCTGAAGACCCAGGCGTGGTAGCCGGTCATCGGCCGTCCGCCCCAGAAGACGTCGAGCAACCAGTGCGATTCGATGCGCCAGGTCGGCAGTTTCGCCGCCCAGCCCGAGGCGCCTTCGATCTGGATCTCGACTTCGGCGAAGAATCCGGCCATCAACAACACCCAGGCGATGTAGATCAGGGTGCGGGGCCAGCTGGATCGATTGGCAGTCGTCATTGTCGGATTCGGATTCCGTGCGTCACGAGCGCGACCGCGCCGCGGCGAAGTCGAAGGGACAAGGGATTCGTCCTTGCTCGTTCGAGACTGCGCACGGCTCGTGCAGGGGGATAAGGTTCTACTCGGCCAAAACGCGGCCGAGCACGTCGAGCGCCGCGCGCGGCCGGCCGAGCGCGCGGCTGCGCACCGACATTGCCGCAAGCGTTGCGGGTTCGGCCATCAGCCGCTGCACTTTGTACTCCACGCCGATGCCGTCGTAGGCCAGCCAGGCGGCGCCTTCCTCCATGAGGTAACCGGCATTGTGTTCTTCCTGTCCCGGAATCGGAGAGATCAGCAGCATCGGCCGGCCGACGGCAAGGCATTCGGATACGGTCAGTCCGCCCGGCTTGGTCACGACGAGATCGCTCGCCGCCATCAGCTTGTGCATTTTGTCGGTGAAGCCGAGCGCAAGCAGGCGTTGCGCATGGTCCGAGGCAAGCGCGTCGAGCGCTTCCTTGGCCTGCGCGTTGCGCCCGGCGACGGCGACGATCTGGAAGTCGCCGGGCAGGCTGAGCACGCGCCGTACGAGGGTGGGCAGGTCGCCGACCCCGGCGCCGCCGGCGACGATCAGGATTACGCGGCGTTTCGGGTCGAGGCCGAGTTCGGCTGCGCACGCGTCGCGGCGCAATTCGACTGCGTCGGGTTGCGAAAACGCCGGCATCACCGGTATGCCGGTAACGTGCAGACGGTTTGCGGGCAGGCCGCGCGCGCGCATGCGGAACGCGACTTCGTCCGTCGCCGCGAAGTAGCCGGCCATGTCCGGCACCAGCCACATGTTGTGCAGGTCGTAGTCGGTCACCTGCAGCCAGAGCGGAC
Source organism: uncultured bacterium (assembly GCA_966424745.1). Lineage (GTDB taxonomy): Bacteria > Pseudomonadota > Gammaproteobacteria > Xanthomonadales > Rhodanobacteraceae > Rudaea. The sequence continues at coordinate 12,541 of CBJLOV010000076.1, read as the reverse complement.
AATGCAGGCGGTCCTTGTCGATTTCGCGCTTCAGCAGTTCCGCCGGAAGGAAATGCGTGCAGATCACCGCGTCGGGTTCGCGTTTGCGCACTTCGCGGCGCAGCGCGCCGCTCGACAGGCGTTCGATGCCGCGGCGCAGGCGTTGCGAAGCGGCGCTATGCGGCGTCGTGTCGGAGAGGTGGTGCAGCTGCTCCCAGATGCCCGGGTGCTCGTTGACGAGCTTGAGGTACCAATCGGTGTACATCTTGCGGAAGCCTGCCGCGACGTAGTCCATCGCATCGAGGTGCGCGACTTCGGGCGGTTGCGGCAGCGTGCGCGCGGCGGCTTCGAGCGCTTGCGCGGCGCGCACATGGCCGTTGCCCGCGCTGACGCTCAGGATCAGTAGCTTGGTCATCGGTTCTTCCCTGCTTCGCGGCGCAAACCGCAAAGCAGGAATGATACTCGACGCGCGTTATGCGGCCGGTTTGGCGGTCAGGCGCGCGGCGGCGTTGAGCACGGCGAGGATCGATGCCGTGTCGCGGTCGACGTGGCGGCCGACGCCGAAGCGCGCGCCCGGCGTGTCGGCGTGCGCGGCCTCGACGATGACGAGGGTGTCGCCGCCGGGCGCGCCGAGCTGTTCATGGCTGTCGATGCGCAGCGGCATCGGCAGGGCCTGCACCACCGCGTCGAGCACGCTTGCGCCGCGCCCTTGCAGGGTGTGCGCCCGGCCGTCGGCCGTGACGTCGAGATCGACGGCATGGCCGTCGTCCACGTTCTGCCGGTTGTGCGAACGATAGACGAATCCGTTCGTATCGTTCGCTGCCTTCAGATAAATGCGCTCGAACAATTCCCAGAGTTCGCGGCTGCTGATTTCGGCTTCGCTCGAGTCCGCGTGGCTCTGCACGATCGCGGAGAATTCGATCTGCATGCGCCGCGGCATGATCACGCCGTGGTCGCGCTCGAGCAGGTAGGCGATGCCGCCCTTGCCCGATTGGCTGTTCACGCGCACGATGCTCTCGTAGCTGCGGCCGACGTCGGCCGGGTCGATCGGCAGGTATGGCATTTCCCAGGCGTCGCCCTCACGGCGCGCGGCGAAGCCTTTCTTGATCGCGTCCTGGTGCGAACCCGAGAACAAAGCGAAGACCAGGTCGCCGACGTAGGGGTGGCGCGGATGGATCGGCAGTTGGGTGCACTCCTCGGCGATGCGCGCGCTGGCGTTGATGTCGGAGAAGTCGAGGCCCGGATGGATGCCCTGGGTATACAAGTTCAAGGCCAGCGTAACGAGATCGGCATTGCCGCTGCGCTCGCCGTTGCCGAACAGACAGCCCTCGATGCGCTGCGCGCCGGCAAGCAGGGCGAGTTCGCCGCAGGCGATGCCGGTGCCGCGGTCGTTGTGCGGATGCACCGAGATCACGACGTGTTCGCGCCGCTCCAGATGGCGGTCCATCCACTCCACCTGGTCGGCGAACACGTTCGGCGTCGACACTTCGACCGTGGTCGGCAGATTGTGGATGATCGGCCGGCCGGGGCCGGCGTCCCAGGCGCGCGTCGCGGCATTGCAAGCGGCGAGCGACACTTCCAGCTCGGTCATCGAGAAGGTTTCCGGGGAATACTGCAGGCGCCAGTCGGTGCCCGGCAGCGCGTCGGTCAGGCGCTTGATCAGCGCGACCTGGGTGTCGACGAGCTTGAGCATCTCGTCCACGCTCATATTGAACACGACGCGCCGCCATACCGGTGCGGTCGCGTTGTAGACGTGGACGATGACGCGGCGCGCGCCGCGCACCGAGGCGATCGTGCGCTCGATCAACTCAGGCCGCGCCTGGGTCAGCACCATCGGCGTGACGTCGTCCGGGATCAGATCGTTGTCGATCAGGTGGCGGATCACGTCGAAGTCGATCTGCGAGGCGGCCGGGAAGCCGAGCTCGATTTCCTTGAAGCCGATGCGCACGAGTTCGTCGAACAGGCGCAGCTTCTTTGCCTTGTTCATCGGATCGAACAGCGCCTGATTGCCGTCGCGAAGATCGGTCGACAGCCAAATCGGCGGTGCGGTGATGCGGCGCGACGGCCATTGACGGTCGGGCAGGTCGACGACGGGGTGGGGGCGGTACTTCGTATGCGGATTGGGAATCATGATTCGGCCGTTGGTCTTGCGAAAGAGAAATTCGTTGCGTTGCGCGCGTCTCTCCTGACAGACCCTGTTGGTCTGGTCGATGGCCGGGATCAGGGAGAGTCAGATTGCGAGTGCGCGCAGCGGATCCCGGCCGAGAGTAAGGTCGAGTCCAAGAAGCAGCGGCGAAAGCGGCGGCGTGCGCATGCCCGGATTCTAGCAGAGGGACGCCGTTGCGATGCAAGCGAGCGCCGTTTGGCCATCTAGACGGCGAAATCTAGGGCGCCGGCATCTTCGCCAGTGTTTTCAGCTTTTCCTCACGCGCCGGCTTGTCCATTCGCGCCAGCTCGCGAACGCGTTCGTAGAACGCCGGCCAGTCGCGTCCGGACCGTGCGAACAGCGCGGTGAAGACCGGGATCCAGCCGTCGTACAGACCGAACGGCAGCAGGCTGGCATTGTTGATCGGCCTGGCGACGAACGGGTCGTAGCGATGGTTGTCCGGAAAACGCCGATCGCGCCATTCGGTATAGCGCGTGCGGAACTCGGCGATTTCGTTTCGCTTGGCCGCGTCCATCGCGGCAGCGTCGACGTTGCTTGCGTAGAGCCGGCGCAGGCGCTCGCGCAGGTCGAGCACGAGATGGACGAATTCGTCGTCGGCCTTGCGATTTTGTTCGCCGCGCACCGTCTCGCCGCGCGACGCGCGCCATTCGTGCAGGCCCTCGTCGGCGACGAAACTGGCGAAGGACTCGTTGAAGGCCGAGTCGTCCTTGACGTAGATCTTCTGATGCGCGAGTTCGTGGAAGATCGTGCCGACCAGTTCGTCGTCGTCCCAGCGCAGCATCGGCGACACGATCGGATCGGCGAACCAGCCCAGGGTCGAATACGCGGCGACGCCGCCGAGGTAGACGTCGTTGCCGTCCGCTTCGAGCCTGGCGGCTTCGGCTTGTGCGGTCGTCTCGTCGAAATAGCCGCGATAGGGTACGCAGCCGGCGATCGGAAAACAGTGCAGCAGCGGATCGACCGAATAGCGCGGCGCCGCGAACACGTTCCAGACCGCATAGGCGCGCTTGAGATCGACATAGCTCGTATAGCTGCGATTGTCCGGCAGGCCGAGCTTCGCCGACGCAAAGCGCCGCGCTTCCCGGGCGAGGCGCAAGCGCGCGGCGAGTTTCTTGTCCGTCGCGGGGCTGGAGATCACCTTGTCGATCGGCTGCCGCTGCGCCAGCAGCTGCGCCTGCCCGTGCGCGACGTGGGCGTAGTAACGCAAGGTGGAACAGGCGCTGGCGAGAAGGGCGATCATCGCGATGCAGGCGACGCGGGTCCGGCCTCGGAAGAATGATGATGCCACGGGCATGGCGCCATTGTGCCGAATCGTTATGATGACGGCACCGTCCTTCGCGGAAGTTTTCGATGCCGCCGATTTCCGACCCTACCTATCCGCGCGACCTGATCGGCTACGGGCGCACGCCGCCGCACCCGCGCTGGCCGGGCGGGGCGCGGGTGGCTCTGCAGTTCGTGCTCAATCACGAAGAGGGCGCGGAGAACTGCGTGCTGCACGGCGACGCGGCCTCGGAGACCTTCCTTTCCGAGATCATCGGCGCGCAGGCCTTTCCGGCACGGCACATGAGCATGGAATCGCTCTACGAATACGGCTCGCGCGCGGGACTCTGGCGCGTGCTGCGCGCGTTCGAAAAGCGTAAGTTGCCGTTGACGATCTTCGCCGTGGCGATGGCGTTGCAGCGCCATTCGGAGGCATCGGCGGCGTATCGGGAACTCGGGCACGAGATTGCTTGTCATGGATTGCGCTGGGTCAGTTACCAGTCTATCGACGAGGCGACCGAGCGCGCGCACATCGCGCAAGCGACCGCGTTGCTCGGCGAACTCGTCGGCCAGCCGCCCCTCGGCTGGTATACCGGACGCGACAGCCCGAATACGCTTCGTCTCGTCGCCGAGCACGGCGGTTATGTGTACAGCGCCGATTCCTACGCCGACGACTTGCCGTACTGGACCCGGGTCGCGGTCGAACGCGACGGTGCCGTACAAGGCGTGCCGCAGCTGATCGTGCCGTACACGCTCGACAGCAACGATATGCGTTTCGCCGCGATGCAGGGCTTCAACTCGGGCACGCAGTTCTTCGACTACCTCAGGGATGCATTCGATGTGCTCTATCGGGAAGGAGATCCGAACGGTCTCGATGCGCCGAAGATGCTTTCGATCGGATTGCATGCGCGCCTGATCGGCAGGCCCGCGCGCATCGCTTCGCTGGAACGGTTTCTCGACTACGTGCTCGCGCACGACGCTGTTTGGGTTTGCCGGCGCATCGACATTGCGCGGCATTGGCTGCGCGAGCATCCGTACCGCGCGTAGCGGCGCGAATACTCGCGGCCGCTTCCGCTCCTCTCCGTGCGGAAACGACGAGCGCGGGAAAAACGGCCGGCCTGGCCTTGAAGATTGCGTTTTCGCCGAGAGCGGCGGGAGGAAGGGAGTCAGCGCCCCCGAGGCTTGGCCCGCGCGGTCGGCGTCGCGGTCCATGGATCGTCGGGCCAGGGATGCTTGGGATACCGTCCCTTCAATTCCTTCTTCACCTCGGGATAGGTGCGCTCCCAGAAGCCTTTCAGATCCTGGGTGACCTGGATCGGGCGCTGTGCCGGCGAAAGCAGGTGCAAGGTGACGCCGACCCGGCCCTTGGCGATGCGCGGCGTGTCGGCGAGGCCGAACAGCTCCTGCAGTTTGACCGCGAGTACGGGCGGCTTGCCGGGTTCGTAGCTCAGCGCGCGTTCGTTGCCGCTCGGCACCCTCAGTGCTTCCGGGGCGTGTTCGTCGACGGCGCGGCGCTGCGCGTAGTCGAGCTTGGCGGCGAGCGCCTCGCCCAGTTGCTGCGGGCTGAGCGATTCGAGCCTGGTTTTGCCGGCCAGCGCCGGCGCCAGCCAGTCTTCGAGTGTTGCGAGCAGGGCGGCATCGGACAGGTCGGGCAGTTCGAGTTCGGGACAGGCCTCGCGCAGGAAGGCGATGCGTGCGCGCAAGGCGCGCGCATGTTCGCTCCACGCCAGCGAGTCGAGACCCGTTTCGCGCACGGCGGCGAGCAGGGCAGGCAGGGCATCCCCGGCCTTGGCCGGCACGCTGCGGCGTTCGAGCACGAGTTGGGCGAAACGATATTCCTCGAACGCTTCGACGCTGCGCGTGTCGCGGTTCCAGCGCACGATGCGCTCGCGTCTGAGGCGCCCGGCGAAGTCGCGTTCGAGCAGGTCGGGATCGAACGGGGCCGCGGCGAGAATCAGGCTGTCGCGCTCGTCCATGCGCAGGTCGACGACGACGAGCCAGGGCTCGCCGTACAAAAGCGAATTCGGATGCAGGCTCGCACCGCGGCCGTTGCTCATGGCGTAACGGCGCGGGTTGTTGGAGTCCTGGCGCGCGATGCGGTCGGGAAAGGCATGCGCGAGCACATCGCCGATCTGGGTAAGGCCGGCGGCGTTCGCGGGCGCGGCGTCGCGAACGCCGAAGCGGCGGCGCCAAGAGTCGGCCGCCTGCGCGATCGTCGCGAGCAGGCCGGTATCGGCGCCGAGTGCGCGCGCTGCGCGGCCCCCGCCAGTGCGGAATTCGACGAGCACGACATGCCGCTGGCGAAAATCGTCGCTGCGCCCGCCTTCGCCGCGCAAGGGATTGCGCGCCTCGATCAGGGCGAGCAGATCGCAGGCCAGGGCGCGCAGCGCGGGCGGAGCGCGCAGAACTGCCGCGGCGAGCCGCGGCGCGGCGCCGCTTGCGAGCATCGCGCGGCCGGTTTCGCTCAGGCTGGCGTCGGCATTCGGCGACGTCGTTGCGCCGAGCAGCGACAGCAGATCGCGCGCGCTGGCGAGCGCTCCCGGCGGCGGTGGGTCGAGCCAGCGCAGGTCGCTCGTCCCCCAGGCGGCCAGCTCCAGCGCGAGTCCGGACAATTCCACCTGCCCGATTTCCGCGCGCCGCGACGGTTCCAGGCGCCGGCTCTGCGGCCACAGCCGGTAAGCGACGCCTGCGGCCACACGGCCGGCGCGTCCCGCGCGCTGGTCGGCCGAAGCCTGCGAAATATTGACCGTCTCCAGACGCGTGAAGCCGGAGTTCGGATCGTAGTAGGGCTCGCGCGCCAGCCCCGTATCGACGACGGCGCGGATACCGGGCAGGGTTACGCTCGACTCGGCGACGTTCGTCGCCAGCACGATGCGCCGCGTCCCGGCCCGCGCCGGCGCCAGGGCTGCGTGCTGCTCGGCCAGCGAAAGCTCGCCGTGCAGGGGCGCAAGCGTGATTTCCGCTCCCCCCGGCACGCCCACGGCGACCAGGGCCTGCTGCGCCCGCTCGATTTCGCGCCGGCCGGGCAGGAACACGAGCACGTCACCTTCGGTTTCAGCCAGCGCCTGTTCGATGACGCGGCGCAAATGAAAAGGCCAATCCTCGTTCTGCTTTGCGGCGGGGTATTCGATGCGCACCGGGAAACTGCGTCCGGCCGAGGTCAGTCGCGGCGCGTCGAACCAGCGTGCGATGCGCTCGCCGTCGAGGGTCGCCGACATGATGACCAGGCGCAGATCGGGGCGCAGCGAGCCCTGGATTTCGAGCGCGAGCGCGGCGCCGAAGTCGCCGTTGAGATGGCGTTCGTGGAATTCGTCGAACAGGATCGCGCCGACGTCGGGCAGTTCCGGATCGCCCTGGATCATCCGCGTCAGGATGCCTTCGGTGACGACTTCGATGCGCGTGCGGCCCGATACCTTGGCCTCGAAGCGGATGCGGTAGCCGACCGTCGCCCCGACGTCTTCGCCGAGCTGCGCGGCCATGAATTCGGCCGCCGCGCGCGCGGCGATGCGGCGCGGCTCGAGCATCACGATCTTGCGCCCCGACAGCCACGGTGCGTCGAGCAGGGCCAGCGGCACCTGCGTGGTCTTGCCGGCACCGGGCGGGGCTTCGAGTACGAGACGCGGCTGGGCCTCGAGCCGTGCGCGCAGCTCCGGCAGGATTTCGGCGATCGGGAATGAGTTCTGCAGTTTGCTCACGTCCGTACTTGAGGAAAAGTGATTTGGACACGCATCAACGCGGGTGGGCACGGATAACAGCGAGGCGGGAGCGATCGCAACTGGAATCCGTTCGTGTCGAGCGTAGCGGAACGAAATTCCGCGAAGTCGAAACACCCGGAGGGCCGAACGTCGCGGACGCTTCGACTTGCGTCTTCAGCTGACGATGGCAGCGTTCATTTTCTTTGTTCGCTTTTATCCGTGTCCACCCGAATTTGAATTCCGGCTCTATCCCGCCAGCAAAGCCCGTAGACGCAAGCGGGCTATCTCGTGGACCTGATCCAGGCAGGTGGCGAACTCGCGCGTTGCGTCATCGCCGGCCGTGCGCCGGCGCAGCTCGGCAAGAATGCTCGACTTGGTATGGTGGCGCACCGCGATGATGAACGGAAAACCGAATTTGTCGCGATAACGCCGGTTGAGTTGCGCGAGCTCGGTCTTCTCCGCCTCGCTCAGATTGATCAGGCCCGCCCCCTTTTGCTCCTCGTTCGAGTGCGCGGTCAAGGCGCCGCTCGCTGCCTCCTTGCCGGCCAGTTCGGGATGCGCGCGCAGCAGGGCGAGCTGGCGGTCGTGCGACGCCCGCGCCGCGGCTTCGCGCAGGGCGGTCTCGAGCTCCGCGACGTCGGCGAACGGCGCGCGCGCGTGGGCGGCGGCCGCGATCCATGGCGAATGCTCGTAGATGCCGCCGAGCGTTGCGGTGAATTCCGCGGCGGAAAGCCGGTTCAAATCGGCGAGGGAGATCGTGGCACCCATGTGCGGCCTGTCTTTGGTTGTCCAAATCGAGCATTTTGTTGGCGCCGCACATTTTCTACAATCGACGCCGACAACGAAAAGGAAACGGACATGGCTCTCCCCGAAGGCGCCCATTTCGCCGCACCGCCCGCGGAATTGCCCGACTGGGCACGGCGCGCGGTCAATCTCGCCAACCCGCGCATCGGCGCGAAGGCGATCTGCGCGACGGACGAATTCTTCGCGCCGTTGGAGCGCATGCTCGATCCGGCACCCGCCGTTTTCGTTCCGGGCAAGTACGACGCCAACGGCAAATGGATGGACGGCTGGGAGACGCGGCGCAAGCGCAGTTCGGGACACGATTGGGCCATCGTCAAACTCGGCCGCCGCGGGCGCATCGCCGGCTTCGACGTCGACACGAGCCATTTCACCGGCAACTATGCGCCGGCGATCTCGATCGAAGGCACACTGTCGACCAGCGACCGCGTCGAGGATCTGCAGCGCGCAGACTGGATTCCCGTGCTGGCGGCGACTTCGCTCAAGGGCAACAGTCATCATCTCCTCGAAGCGATCGGCGCAGACGTGTATTCGCATTTGCGCGTGCATATCTACCCCGACGGCGGCGTCGCACGCCTGCGCGTCTACGGTCGGATCGTCGGCGCCTTCGACGAGACCGGCTCGAACGTGTTGCACGATCTCGCCGCGCTCGAGAACGGCGGCCGCGCCGTGGCCTGGAACGATGCCCACTTCGGCGCGGTGGCCAATCTGCTTCTGCCCGGTCGTGGCGTCGACATGGGCGACGGCTGGGAAACGCGTCGCCGGCGCGAGCCGGGCAACGACTGGTGTCTGATCGAACTCGGCGCCGCAGGCATCGTGGAGAAGGTCGACGTCGACACCGCGCACTTCAAGGGCAACTACCCCGATCGCTGTTCGATCCAGGCCGCCCGCGTCGACGGCGGCACCGATCAATCGCTGATCACGCAAAGCATGTTCTGGCCGATCTTGCTGCCCGAGCAAAAACTGTCCGCCGATGCCGAGCACGGCTATGCGAAAGAGATCGCCCAACTCGGGCCGATCACCCATGTTCGCTTCAACATTTTCCCCGACGGCGGCGTTTCCCGCCTGCGCCTGTGGGGGCGGCTGGCGAAGTGAGCGCGACGATCGCGAAGATCGAACCGCTGACGCGCGAGGCCTTTGCGCCGTTCGGCGACGTGATCGAGGCGAGCGATGCTGTGCGCCATTTCCCGATCAACGAAGGCACGACCGAGCGCTACCACGATCTCGCCAAGATCGATCTCGACGCCAGGGGCAGGGCGATCGTCAGCATTTTCCGCGCGCAGCCGCGCTCGCTGCCGCTGACGCTGACCCTGCTCGAACGCCATCCGCTCGGCAGCCAGGCCTTCATGCCGCTGAACGGGCGACCGTATCTCGTTGCCGTCGCGCCGCGCGGCGAGGCGTTCGACAGCGGCGACGTGCACGTGTTCCTCGCCCGCGGCGACCAGGGCGTCAATTATGCCGCCGGCGTTTGGCATCACCCGCTGCTCGCGCTCGGCGCGATCAGCGATTTCCTGGTCGTCGACCGCGCCGGGCCGGGCGCGAACTGCGACGAGCGCGATTTGCCGCAGCCGTTGACCATACCGCTGCCGGGATAGCCGGTCAGCGCGAACCCGATCTCGCTGCTTTTGTCGGTCGCGTAAATCGAAAGCGGGCGGACACGAAGAACGTCAACGCGTCAAAAACTTCAACACGAAGTCCGCCAGCCGCCCGTACGGCGGCCGCAACACCTTCATGCTGCTGAAGCGTGCCTGGTAGAGCACCGGCTTCTGCTTGCTGAAGGTAAGAAAGCCTTCGTGTCCGTGATAGTGGCCCATACCCGAGGGGCCGACGCCGCCGAACGGCAGTTTGCCCTGGGCGATGTGCAGCACCGTGTCGTTGACCGTCACGCCGCCGGCGACGGTGCGGTCGAGCACGCGCTGGGTGCGCGCGGCGTCGTTGTCGAAGTGGTAAAGGGCGAGAGGGCGCGGGCGCGAGTTGACGAAGTCGATCGCGGCGTCGACCGAATCGACGGTCACGATCGGCAGGATCGGGCCGAAGATTTCGTCCCGCATGACGGCAAGATTCGGCGACGGATCGACCACGAGGGTCGGCGCGAGGATGCGATTGGCCGCGTCCCCCTGGCCGAGTTCGACGATATTGGCGCCGGCCGCGCGCGCTTCGTCGAGATAGCCCGCAAGGCGTTTGTACTGGCCGTCGTTGACGATGCTGGTGTAGTCGGGGTTGGTCGCGAGATTGGGATAGCGTTGCGCGACGACGCGCTGCATCTCGGCGACGAACGGAGCGACGCTTTCCTTCTGCATCAGCACGTAGTCGGGCGCGATGCAGGTCTGGCCCGCGTTGAGCAGCTTGCCCGCGGCGATGCGGTCGACCGCCGTCGCGATCGAATAGCCCGGGGCGAGGATGGCAGGCGATTTGCCGCCGAGTTCGAGCGTCACCGGCGTCAGATTCTGCGCGGCGGCGAGCATGACTTTGCGCCCGACCGCGGTCGAACCGGTGAAGAACAGATGGTCGAACGGCAGGGCGGCGAACGCCGCGGCGACGTCGGCGCCGCCGAGCACCGTGGCGACGCGGTCTGCCGGGAAGACTTCTTCGAGCAGCGCCTTGAGTTCCGCCGACGTGCGCGGGGTGTGCTCGGACGGTTTGAGCATCACGTGGTTGCCCGCGGCGATCGCAGCCGACAACGGCAGCAGGGCGAGGTTGACCGGATAGTTCCACGGCGAGATCACGCCGACGACGCCGAGCGGCTGGTAGCGGACCTCGGTGCGCGCCGGCCAGAACAGCCAGTCGGCGAGATCGCGTTTGCTGCGCATCCAGCCATGCAGATGGCTGCGGATATGATCGATATCGGCGAGGACGGTGAAACCGTCGCCGAGAATACAGTCCTGCCGCGCGCGCCTGCCGAAATCGGCGCTCATCGCGGCGATCAGCGCATCGAGGCGCGTCTTGAACGCGCTGCGCAGGCGCTTGAGGTCGTCCATCCTCTGCCGATAGCTCGGCGTATTCGCCTGTTGCGCCGCACGCAGGCGACCGAGGGTGGCGCAAAGATCGATGGTGCTGACCGGCATGTCCATGGGCTGCTCTCGGATAGGTTGGCGGCCGGGGAAGGCCGCCGTTCGCTCCCGCGATGGGAGCGAACGCTGGAAACAGTGTACTCGCGCATACGGGCGGTGGCGCCGGCCGCGCGCCGGGGGCAAAGCGGCCACGATGCTACGATGCGCGCCCTGCCATTTCAGACTTGGGATCGGGCTTCATGTCATTGCGCTCCTACCGCGGCCGCCTGCCGCGTCTTGGCGAAAAGGTCTACATCGATCCGGCGGCCGTACTGATCGGCGACGTCGAGCTCGGTGACGACGCTTCACTGTGGCCTTGCGCCGTCGCGCGCGGCGACGTCAATGTCATCCGCATCGGCGCGCGCACGAACGTCCAGGACGGCGCGGTGCTGCATGTCACCCACGATGGCCCTTATACGCCCGGCGGCGCGCCGTTGATCATCGGCGACGACGTCACCGTCGGCCACGGCGCCATCCTGCATGCGTGTACGATCGAGGACGCCTGCCTGATCGGCATGCACGCCACCGTCCTCGACAAGGCGCACGTGCGCAAGCACGCGATGATCGGTGCGGGTGCGGTCGTTTCGCCCGGCAAGATCGTCGGCGAGGGTGAGCTGTGGCTCGGCAATCCCGCACGCTGCGTGCGCAAGCTCACCGAGCAGCAGATCGAGCAGTTGTACTACTCGGCGAAGCACTACGTGCGCATGAAGGACGAATATCTCGCGGCATCGTAAAGGCGTGCCTCGCGGACCAGATCGGCACGGTCACGCCCGGCCCGTGCGGTAAAACCAAAGAGCGGCGCGCCATGCACGGCGCCCCTACAAAGGCGCGCTTGCCGCTTCCCACTCCGCAATCGTGCGCATCGCTTCGTCGGCGCCGCTGCCGCACATCGCCGGCTCGGGTTTGAGATTGCGGCAAACGGCAGGCCGCTCGGGCTTGCCGAAAATCCTGCAGCGGTTCTGGTCGTCCAACTGGATGCAGCGGACGCCGGCGGGCTTGCCGTTCGGCATGCCGGGAATCGGCGACGAGATGGACGGCGCGATGCAGCAAGCACCGCAGCCAACCCGGCAGGACTGAGGCTCGCCGATGGAATGGTCGTTCGGATTCATCGTGGCCGGCAGGTGTTCAAGCGGTCTTGCCGGGCCGTCCCGCGACGGCGGGGACCCGGCGGCTTTTTCGAGACGGCTTCATTTCTAATCCGTCGCGAGCAGCGGCAGCTCGCTGCGCAATTCCGCGTAGACCGGGTCGGTATCGGGGCGCGTGCCGTGCCAGATTGCGAACGACTCCGCGGCTTGCTCGACGAGCATGCCGAGACCGTCGAGTGCCTTGCCCGCCCCGGCGGCGCGTGCCCAGGCGACGAAGCCGAACGCGGCGGCGCCATAAGAGAGGTCGTAGCAGAGCGCGCGCGGCGCGACGAGGCTGAACGGCAGATCGAGCTTGTCGCCGCCGATGCCGGCTGAAGTGGCATTGACGACGAGGTCGAAGCTGCCGAGATCGGCGAGATCGTTCCAGTAGCGCGTATGCACGCGCACGGGGTCGCGCACCGAATCGGCCAGCGCATCGGCGCGTTCGGCGTTGCGGTTGACGAT
>CBJLOV010000075.1:0-19646 GCA_966424745.1 uncultured bacterium | reverse complement strand
TTCCGCTGTTGCACAGGATGTGCAATCAGCGGAACCCGGCCGCTGACGCGGACCCGTTGGGCAGGAGCCCAACGGGCGCAATGTTCTGGGGCGTGTTTCTTTGCTTATCTTTCTTTGCACGAGCAAAGAAAGTAAGCCGCTCGCCTGAAAGGCGAGTGGAAGCTCTTGCTCTAGAACAATACAAAAACAGAAGAGCTAAGAGCAAAGGCACTGGATGACCGGCCCTTCGGCCGTTAAGAGCAACCCGCCAAGCGCATGCGGGAATGACAAGCTTCAAGAGCAAGAGCTGGATGACCGGCCCTGCGGCTGTTGAAAGCCCAGCCTTCGCGGAATGACGGGCGAGATCAAAGGCGCCGGATGACCGGCCCTGCGACCATTCAGAGCGACCCGCCAAACATACAGAAATAACGGACCACGACAAACAAGCGCGACGAGTCGCGCCCAACCCGAAGAAACTCAGCGCACCGCCGGTATCGTCAGCTTGCCTGCCCGGCAGGTATTGCGCACGCGGCCGCCGCACGACTTGACCGAAAGATTGTCCTTGTCGACGCAGATGCGTACTTCCTCAAGCGTGCCGCCGTCCTTGCATTCGACGGTGATCATGCTGTCTTCGAGGCCGGGGTTGACGTCCATGAAGGCCTGTTCGACCTCCGTGGCAGACAACGACGGCGAGGTCGCCGGAGTCTTCAGCGCCTGCGGAATCGTCACGCGCGAGAAAGCATCTTCGGCCAGTGCGAAATAGCCTTGCGGATCGAGCCCGGTGCAGGCGCCGTGGGTTTCCCATTCGTGTTCGACCAGATGCCGGCTCGGCATGATCGGCAGCATCTTCGCGATCGTTTCCTCATCGGGCGTGCGGCTCGTCGAACAGTTCTCGGGCCAGCCGCCCTTGCGGTATTGCGGCCATAGGCCGTGCAGGACGAAGCCGTAGCCCTTGCCGCACTGTTGGGCTTCGCCCGGATGCACGGCGCAGTAGCTCGGCGACCACGACAGCGAGACGACGTAATAGTCGAAGCGGCCCGGCTTCGTGTCGCCGCCGTGCTTGCCGCCCTTGCCGCGGGCAGCCGCGCCGCCCACGGCGGCGAACGCGAGCAGCAGGCCGAGCGCGATCGCGCAGAACGAGGTGACCTTCGACTTGCCTGGCATGGATACTCCTTGTTCGCGCACGGCGACGATTGCGGGGGAAGAACGCCGCGGATGATACGGGCAGGGCGGCAGCGCGGCAATTGACGCTGCGGAAACACTCCGCGCGGGGCGGTGATCGCGCTATCATTCCGGTTCTTCCCGCCTCAACAGAGCAACACGAGTCATCGCATGGCCAGACGTTTCATCCGGCGTTCCTCGCCTATCCACGGCAACGGCGTGTTTGCCACGCAGGACATCGCCAAGGGCGTTCGCATCATCGAGTACAAGGGACGCCTGCTGACCCATGCCCAGGCCAACCGGGTCTACGCGTACGATACGGATTCCGGCCACACCTTCCTGTTCACGCTCAACGAGAAATACCTGATCGACGGCGGCGACGGCGGCAACGACGCGCGCTGGTTCAACCATTCCTGCGCGCCCAACTGCGAAGCCTGGATGATCGAGGACGAGGGCGGCGACAAGCGCCGCGACAAGGTCGTCATCGAGACCAAGCGCGCGATCAAGGCCGGCGAGGAACTGACCTACGACTACGGCATCAAGCTCGACGAGCGCCATACCCCGCGCCTGAAGGCCATCTGGGCCTGCAAATGCGGCTCGAAGAACTGCACCGGCACCCTGCTCAAGCCAAAACGCTGAGCCGCCCCGGCGCGGCACCGCGCAGCGCCGGCGAGGTAAACGTTTCCACTCGCGGCCGGCGGATGTTAGAGTCCGCAGGCTTCACGTAGGGAGGGGTTCGTGGGCGGCAGGATGGTTGTAGTCGTGTAACGGGGCAGACCGCGGCAGGCGATCGAGGCACAAGAATCGCCGCCGGCTTCCATGCACGACGGCGCAGCGGTGTTGGGCCGCTGTGCTCGCCGGAGACGTCTTGCAGTCCGCAATCCGCGCGCAACCCGGCAAGCCCGGGGACAACCATCAACACGGCGGACAATCGATGACGACACAGCAAACCCGGTGGTCGCAGTTCGGTGCACTGATCACCGTTTTCTTTTTCTGGGGATTCGTGGCGGCGAGCAACGACATTCTCATTCCCGTCTTCAAGAAGGCGTTCGATCTCAGCCAGGCGCAAAGCCAGCTCGTTTCGGTGGCGTTCTACGTCGCCTACACGGTCGGCTCGATCATCTACTTCCTGGTTTCCAAGCTGACCCGCGGCGACGTGCTCAACCGCATCGGCTACAAGAACGGCATCTGCCTGGGCCTGGTGATTTCGGCGCTCGGCACCCTGCTGTTCTATCCGGCGGCGAACTTCGCTTCGTTCGGCCTGATGATTTCCGGACTGTTCGTCGTCGGCCTCGGCTTCTCGCTGCAGCAGATCGCCGCGAATCCGCTCGCGATCGTCATGGGCGACCCGAGCACCGGCGCGCAGCGTCTGACCATGGCCGGCGGGGTCAACAATCTCGGCACCACGATCGGCCCGCTGATCGTGAGCATCGCGATTTTCGGCAGCGTCGCCGCGGGCGGCACCGATGCCAGCATCGAGAACGTGAAAACGCCGTACCTGGTGCTCGGCGCCGTGTTCATCCTCGTCGCCTTGTTCCTGTATTTCTCGCCGGTGCCCAACCACATCGACCTGGAGCATCTCGCCGCCGACGAAGCCGGCGACAGCACCAAGCTGATCCACAGCGATTCGAAGTTCGCCGCGTTCCGGTATCCGCAGCTCGTGCTCGGCATGATCGGCATCTTCCTCTACGTCGGCGTCGAAGTGTCGACGGTCGCCAACCTGCCGGCTTATCTCGAACTGGGCCTCGGCATGCAGACCGCGCACATCGCGCCGTTCGTGTCGCTGTATTGGGCGAGCCTGATGATCGGCCGCTGGTCGGGCGCCGCGGGCGCGTTCAACGTCGGCGCCCCGACGAAGAAAGTCCTGACTTTCCTGCTGCCGTATCTGGCCTTCGGCGTGTTCCTCATCGTCAACACGATCGCGCAGCACGACGTGCGCCAGTTCTTCGTCTACGCCTTCGTCATCGTCGCGATGATCGTCGCGGCGCTGCTCGCCGGCGGCAATCCCGCGCGCATGCTGTTCAATTTCGCGGTGGGCGGCATCGCCGCATTGCTGATCGGCATGTCGACGAGCGGCATGGTGTCGACCTTCGCGTTCATTTCGGCGGGCCTGTTCTGCAGCGTCATGTGGCCGTGCATCTTCGCGCTCGCGATCGCCGGCCTCGGCAAGAACACCAACGAGGCGTCGAGCTTCCTGATCATGATGATCTGCGGCGGCGGCTTCGTCAGCTGGTTCCAGGGCCTGGTGTCGGAAGCCATCGGCATCCATGCGAGCTACATCGTCGGCGTCGCCTG
Source organism: uncultured bacterium (assembly GCA_966424745.1). Lineage (GTDB taxonomy): Bacteria > Pseudomonadota > Gammaproteobacteria > Xanthomonadales > Rhodanobacteraceae > Rudaea. Next base: position 16,211 of record CBJLOV010000075.1, on the reverse strand, counting down.
CTTCGCCTACCTGGCGTTCTACGCCTGGCGCTCTTCGGCGATCCTCAAGAAGCAGGGCATCGACCTCGACCAGCTCGCCGCGGGCAGCGGGCACTGATCCGGCAAACGTCGGCGCAGCCGCGAATCGTCGCGGTTGCGCGAAATCGGAGAGGCGTAGACGCGGATGAGAGCGGATGCCGAAGGACGGAAGCGGATCGAGCCGGTTTGATGAATCCGCTCTCGTCGGCTTGCGATCCGCTTTTGTCCGCGTTGCAACGCTCCCGCTATGACAGTACGCGGCCTATGCCGCGCTCGCCGATCGCCGCGATCGCCGCCTTCACGTTGTCGGGCGCGCTGGCCGGATCGTAGCCGATGCGAAAATGCAGTTCGCCCTCGGGCGTGCGCGAGGAGTGGATCGAGTCCAGATTGATCTTGTGCGTCTCGAACACCGAGAGCAGGGCACGCAGCGAACCGGGCTCGTCCAGCGGCAGGAACACGCTGATGTGGGCTTTCGAGGCGAGATCGGAAAGCAGATAGCCCAGGCGTTCGAATCCATAGCTGCCGTCGGCGAGCGGCTTGTCGCCGTAAAACGCGCGCGGTTCGCTCAGCAGGTGGGCGCGCATGGCCGCGCGCGAGCCATCGTCGCCGTCGCGCACGCGGTCGCGCAAGAAATCGATGTGCGCGGCGAGACGTTCGAGCATGCCGGAAATATGCGGATTTTCGAACTGGATGTCCTCGTAGATCGCCGGATTGCTCGCCAGCATGCGCCGGGTGACGACGCCATCGAGTTCGTAGCCCACGGTGCGGAACGGATGGATCGCATCCAGCCCGCCGAGTGCCGGTGCCAGTTCGCTCAGCGTGGCCGCCTGGGCCATATGCGTGGCGTGGGTCATGCCCTGGACCACAGCCATGATGCGATCGTGCTGTTCCGCCTCGGCGTGCACGCAGTCGGCTTCGGTCGCGGCGAGAAAATCGTCGAGCCATGCGCGCCAGGCCCGCACACGCGCTTCGCACACGACCAGCACGCGGCCCTTGAGCGTCGGCGTTTTCGGCGGCGCGGTCATCGGATGCAGGCCGGCGACTTCGGCCTGCGAGTCCAACATTGCGGCGATCGGGGCGGCCTTGATCGACGTGAGATCGAGCCAGAGCCGGCCGCGTTCCCGGCCGGCCGCGAGTTTGGCGTAGTCGGCGATGAGTGCCGGCGTCGCGCGGATCGGTGCGGAAAAGATCAGCACGTCGGCGCGTTCGATCAGCTCTTGCGGCGATAGGGCATCGTCTCCGTTCGGATCGCGGCCGATCACGGTCAGGCCCATACGTTGCTCGAAGAAGCGTTTGAACCAACGTCCGAACGCGCCGGCGCTGCCGACGATGCCTATCGTGGGTTTCTTCGGATCGATCGGATGAGGCATAGTCTTCGGGGCGAGGGGTCGAACGGTGGGCGAAACGGGAATGCCGGCGTTTCCGCGCGACGCGGAACGAGAGCGGACGAGTCGTCAGTTTAACGGCACGCTTTCAGAAATTCGTAACGACTCTTCGCTAGCTTGTGGCGGTTTGACGTCGCGGGCGGCGCGAGGTGTGCGCCGCCATCACTTTGAGGGAGCGAAGATCATGCAATCGAAGTTCGTGGGAATCGTCGTGGCGGCGGGCGCGCTGTTCGCCAGCGCGGCCGTCCGGGCCGAAGGCGACGCGGCGGCGGGCAAGGCCGCGTTCGAAAACCAATGTGCGGCCTGCCATACCGCGGTGGTCGGCAAGAACGGCTTCGGTCCGTCGCTGGCGGGCGTCGTCGGGCGCGCGGCCGGCAGCTTGGCCGGCTACACCTATACGCCGGCGATGACGAACTCGCATCTGACCTGGGACGCGGCGACGATCGACGCGTTCATCACCAACTCGGTTGCCAAGGTTCCGGGCACGTCGATGCCGGTGCAGATCGCGGACGCGGCGACGCGCGCGAATATCGTCGCCTATCTCGCCACCCTGGCCAGCCCTCTCGCGGCCGCCACGACGGCAGCCCCGGCACCGAAAGCGCCGACGCCGCTGCCCGCCGGGCCGACGAGCGCGGAGCTGCTGCACGCCGCGAGCGACACCCAGGGTTGGCTGTACGCGAGCAAGGACTACGCCGGCCAGCGCTATGTGGCACTGAATCAGATCACCGCGGCGAACGCGCACAGTCTGCGCGCGGCCTGCATCTATCGGTCGAATACCACCGGCTCGTTCCAGGCCAGCCCGCTGGTCTACAAAGGCGTCATGTACTTCACGGTCGACAACGTGACGATCGCGATCGACGCGGCGACCTGCCGCGAGAAGTGGACGCACACCTGGGAGCTCAAGGCGACGCCGCTGTCGAAGGCGAACCGCGGCGGCGCGATCGCCGACGGCCGCTTCGTGCGCGGTACGCCGGACGGCTGGTTGATTGCGCTCAACATGACCGACGGCTCGCTCGTCTGGAGCCGGCAGATCGCCGATCCCGCGCACAGCCAGTATCTGTCGATGCCGCCGCTGATCGTCGGCGACACGATCATCTACGGTCCTGCCGGTGCGGACTGGGGCGCGAAGAACTGGATCGGCGCGTTCAAGCTCGCCACGGGCGAGCCGGTCTGGAAGTTCAACCTGATTCCCGACGCCGGCGAGCCCGGCGCGGATTCGTGGAAGGACGCGGCCTCGCGCGACCACGGCGGCGGCAGCCTGTGGACGCCGCTGGCGCTGGACGCGGCCAAAGGCGTGCTCTATGTGCCGGTCGGCAACCCCGCGCCGGATTTCTACGGCCAGGCGCGGCCGGGCGACAATCTGTATACCGATTCGCTGGTCGCGCTCGACGTGAAAACCGGCAAGCTGATCTGGTATCACCAGTTCGTGCCGAACGACGTCAACGACCGCGACCTTTCCCAGGTCAGCCCGCTGTTCAGCGCGACGGTGAAGGGCAAGCCGCGCGATCTGATCACCGTGAGCGGCAAGGACGGCCTGTTGCGCGTGCTCGATCGCGACACGCACGAGCAGCTCTACGAACTGCCGATCACCACGCGCACCGGCTGGGAAGAGAAGCCTTCGGTCGAAGGCGCCCACGGCTGCCCGGGCTTGCTCGGCGGCATGGAGTGGAACGGCCCGGCCTACAGCCCGTCGGCGAAGACGATCTACGTATCGACGGTCGACTGGTGCGGCACATTCACGCGACTGCCCGATCCGCCGGGGTTCCAGCAGAACGCGCACTACTACGGAGGTTCGGTCACGCCCGATCCGCGCGACCAGGCGCGCGGCTGGCTGCGTGCGATCGACGCGGCGACGGGCAAGGAGCATTGGGTGCAGAAGTGGCCGACGCCGTTGGTCGCCGGCGTCACCGCCACGAGCGGCGGCGTGCTGTTCACCGGCGACTTCGACAACAACTTCCTCGCGATCGATGCGGCGAACGGCAAGACCCTGTACAAATTCAACACCGGCGGCTCGATCGGCGGCGGCGTGCTCAGCTACGCGATCGACGGCAAGCAATACGTCGCGACGACCTCGGGCGTGGTCTCCGGCTTCTTCGGCGGCACCGGCAACGCGACCATCGTGGTCTTCGCGCTACCGTAGGATGCGGCGAACGCAGTGAACCGCATCGGTCGCGAACGATGCGGTTCGCGTTCGCTCACCACGTCCTACGCCCCGATCAAGCTCGCAAGCTGGACCTTGATCGCGGCGACTTCTTCTTCGAGTTTCGCTATCCGTTCAAGCAGTTCGGGTTGAGCGGCTCCTGCGGTCGACTCGTGCGCTGGCGCCGCGGCGGAAGCAAAGGCGTCGAGATCGACCGGACCGCCGAGCAGATGCATGTAGCGGTCTTCGCGCTGGCCGCCGCTGCGCGGGATGCGCACGACGAGAGCGGGCTCGTGCGAGATCAGTCGTTCCACGGAGTCGCGCACGTCGTCCGCGCTGGGAAAATCCGCGAGGCGTTCGCAGCGCGTATGCAGCTCGCTGAGCGTCTGCGCCCCGCGCAGCAGCATCACGCAGAGCAGGGCGCGCTGGCGCGGCGTCACGCCGTATACCGCGTCGAAGCAGTGCGAGTAGCGCGCGGCGCGCTGCGAGAACGGATCGAGTTTGACCAGGCCTCGCCCCTCGAGTTCGCGCAGAGCATGTCCGATCTCGCCGGCTTCGAGCTGCATCACCGGCTCGCGGCTGGTTTTCTGATTGCAGGCCTGGACGACCGCGTTCACCGTCAGCGGATACACGTCGGGCGTGATCGCGGCCTTCTCGATCAGGCAGCCGAGGATGCGCGCTTCGATCGCGCTGAGAATCGGAGCGGTCGGCTGGCGGGAAGAGGCGTCGTCGGTCGTGGTATCGGTCATGTCGTTCGTCTTCAGCCGTTGCCGGCCCGGTGTGCGGCAGGCAGGCGGGCCGGGCCGTAGGGATTCCATCCGCCGGCGCTTGCCGGCTTCGCCGTTCGCGCTCCAGGATCCGGCACGTCGGGAGGGAGGATTTTTGCATGAAGCAGGCAGCTCGCGGAATACGGATCGGTTCGGCCGGCCTGCTGCTCGCGATCGGCCTTGCCGGCGGCGGCGTGCAAGCGCCGGCTCTGGCTCGAGCCGGGGCGGAAACCACGCTGCCCGCCGTCGAGGTGATCGGCCGAAAAGGAAAAGGCGCCGCGGCGGCTACGTCGTCTCGAGCGACTTCCATGTCGATCCGAAGATGTCGGCGGTGATCCTTCCCGCCGAGCCGCTCCGCAAGGACGACATCTTTGATTTCCGCGCCGTGCACGTGGGCGACGACGAATATTTCGTGCTGCAGGAGTGAGGGCCGGTGAAAGTCGTCGCTTCGGAACACGACGGAGCGCAAATGAAATTGCGCTTCGAAGGAGGCGCAACGGGGTTCATCCAACGCATGCGCGCCGCGGAATGAGCCGTCGCCCATCGCCCGCGTCCATTGAAGCGAGTAGCATGCCGGGGTAAGGCGAACCGCCTGATGAGGTTCGGTCCGCGGAACCGATCGTGTCCGTCGCGGTTCGATCGCGAGCCGGCGCTCCGGCGAATGCCGCCGACGAGGAGGTGCCATGCGCTATCTGATCAGCGGAGGCAGCGGCTTCATCGGCCAGGCGTTGTGCCGCTCCCTGGTCGACGATGGCCGCGACGTCGTCGTGTTGACGCGCGACGCCGTGCGCGCTCGCTCGCGTCTGCCCGGGAAGACCGCCTTGATCGAAAAGCTCGGCGACGCCGGCGACGTCGATGTCGTCGTCAATCTCGCCGGCGAAAATCTGGCCGACGGCCGCTGGACGGCGGCGCGCAAGCGCGAAATACGCGAGTCGCGCCTCGGCACGACGCGCAGCCTGGTCGACTGGATGGCGGCGCGCGAACGCAGGCCGCGCATCCTCGTCTCCGGCTCCGCCGTGGGCTGGTACGGCCCGCGCGGCGACGAGAAGCTCGGCGAAGACGCGGCGCCGGGCGAGGACTTCGCTGCGACGCTCTGCCGCGACTGGGAGGCCGAAGCGCAGAAGGCGGCCTCGCTCGGCGTGCGCGTTTGCATCGTCCGTACCGGCATCGTGCTCGATGCGGGCGGCGGCGCCTTGCGGAAAATGCTGCTGCCGTTCCGGCTCGGCCTCGGCGGCCGCCTCGGCGACGGCCGCCAATGGATGAGTTGGATCGCGCGCCCGGACCTCGTCGGCCTGATTCGCTGGCTGGCCGAGACCGAGGCCGCGACCGGGGCATACAACGCGACGGCGCCGACGCCGGCGACCAATGCGGAATTCACGCGTACCCTCGCTGCCGCGCTGCATCGTCCTGCTCTTTTGCCCGTCCCCGCCTTCGCACTGCGTCTGCTGCTCGGCGAGATGGCCGAGCTGCTGCTGACCGGCCAGCGCGTGCTGCCGATTCGCGCGCAGGCACAGGGTTTCGGCTTCCGCTATTCCGATTTGTCGGCGGCCCTGCGCACGATCATCGGCTGAACGAAGCCCACCGGGCCGGCGTCCGCGTTCGCACTCTGTTCTACAGGATGGCGGGCGCCGCCCCGCTTCGCCGAGAACATCGCGGCGTCGGCGCGTTCGATCAGGTCCGTCGCGGTGAGGTAGTTCTCGGGCCCGGTGGTGTGCACGCCGATGCTCACGCTGACTTCCGGCAGGCGCTCGAGCAGCTTGAGCTGGAACCGCGTGCAGAAGCCGGTCACGGCCGCCTCCTCGTCGCAGTGCGGCAGCACGATGCAGAACTCGTCGCCGCCGATGCGGAAGCAGGAGTCGCCGCGGCGCGCCGTCGACAGCGCGATGTCGCCGAGCGTCTTCAGCACTTCGTCGCCGTGCTTGTGTCCGCCCCGGTCGTTGATCAGCTTGAATTGATTCACGTCGACGTAGACCACCGACAGCGGTTCCGACTGGCGCTGCGCGGCGATGAGGTCGCGCGCAAGCACTCCGGTCATCGAGCGCCGGTTGAGCAGGCCGGTCAACGGATCGACGCGGGAGAGGTCTTCCAGCTGGCGGCCGCGCTCTTCCAGGTGCCGCGCGTACTGCTCCGATTTCTGCCTCTCCGCTTCGATCTCCGAAAGCATGCTGCGGATGTAGGTTTCCACGACCAGGGTCACGTCGAAATACAGCAGCTTGTCCAGCGCCAGCACGATGGCGTCGGCGTCGGCGCGCTCGCCGATGCTTTCGCGGATCAGATCGACGAGCAGACTCTTCAGCAGGTGCGTCGCCGACAAGTAAAGCTTCGGCTCGACGCCGATGCGCTTGTGCACGAGGCCGATGCGCAGGCGGTTGTTGACGTACTCCAGGTCGTAGACGCCGGAAAAGAGGTCGAGCACGTATTTGCGCTGCGCGGTTTGCAGGCGCGTGAACGTATCCAGGTCGCCGATCAGCAGCGCGATCTCGGGAATCTCGGTCTGCACACGGTAGAACTCGTCCACGAGCGTGTCGAGATTGGCCGCGACGACCGGCGAGAACGTCGCCAGCAGTTCGCCGTCGCGCTCGCAAAAATTCAGCAGCTCCATGCGCTGCGAGATCGCCGCATCGGTGATCCGCATCTGCTCGAGCAAGGTTTTGATCGCGGTCTGCATTCGGTTCCCCCTGTTGGAACGAAATGAGCGGTGGCGAAAGGGAATGGCGAATCCTTCAGTCTTCGTCCGGCTTCGGTTTGTACGCTTCGACGAGTTTCTTCTGTATTTGTATCGGCACGGCATCATAATGACTGAACTCGATGGCGTAGCGGCCCTTGCCGCCGGTCATCGATTTCAGCTCGGTCTGGTAGTCTGCGACCTCGGCGAGCGGCGCCTGGGCGCGGATCACGAGTTCGCCGCTGCGCAGGGAGTCGGTGCCGTGGATCTGCGCGCGCTTGCCGGCGAGGCCGCCGGTGACGTCGCCGACGTGCGCATCGGGTACGAAAACTTCCAGGTTGACGATCGGTTCGAGCACCTGCGGGCTGGCCTTGGCGACCGCGTCGAGAAACGCCTTCTTGCCTGCGGCGACGAAGGCGACTTCCTTCGAATCGACCGTGTGGTACTTGCCGTCGTAGACGATCACGCGCACGTCCTGCATCTGGTAGCCGGCGATCGCGCCGTGTTCGAGCACCTGGCGCACGCCTTTTTCCACCGCCGGCAGGAACTGGCCGGGGATCGTGCCGCCCTTCACTTCGTCGACGAACTCGAAGCCCGTGCCGCGCGGCAGCGGCTCGATGCGCAGATAGACCTCGCCGAACTGGCCCGCGCCGCCGGTCTGCTTCTTGTGCCGATGATGCCCCTCGGCCCGGGCGGCGACGGTCTCGCGATAGGCGATGCGCGGCGGGCGCGTCTTCACCTCGACGCCGAAGCGCTCCTTCAGGCGTTCGAGCATCAGGCGCAGATGCAGGTCGGAGAGGCCGCGGATCACCGATTCGTTCAATTCCTTGTTGTGCTCGTAGCGGAAGCACGGGTCCTCTTCGGCGAGCTTGTTGAGCGAGGCCGCCAGCTTCTGCTCCTGGCCCTTGTGCGCAGGATCGACCGCCAGCCCGAACATCGGCTGCGGAAATGCGAGGGGGGCGAGGTGGATCTGGTCTTCGTCGTGCGAATCGTGCAGCACCGCGTCGAAATGAATCTCCTCGACCTTGGCGACCGCGGCGATGTCGCCCGGTATGGCCTGGTCGATCTCGAGGTAGTCCTTGCCCTTGAGCTTGAACAGATGGCCGACCTTGAACGGCTTCCTGCCGTCGTCGATGAAGAGCTGCGAGTCCTTGCGGATCGTGCCCTGATAGACGCGGAACACCGAGAGCTTGCCGACGAACGGGTCGTTGATGATCTTGAACACGTCGGCGATCACGTGCGCGTCCGGATCGGGTTTGGCTTCGATCGGCGTCGCATTCGCGCCTACGCCTTTGACGAACGGCGGCGGATTGCCCTCCATCGGATTCGGCAGCAGCCGTTCGACGATCTGCAGCAACTCGCGCACGCCCGCGCCGGTGCGTGCGGAGACGAAGCAGATCGGCACCAGGTGGCCTTCGCGCAGGCACTGCTCGAACGCGTCGTGCAGTTCGGCGCCGCTCAGGGCCGTCTCGCCTTCGTCGAGATAGTGCCCCATGACGGCCTCGTTGATTTCGACGACCTGGTCGATGATGCGCTGGTGCGCGGCGGCGACGTCGTCGAAGTCGGCGACTCCTTCGGGCTTGAAAAAGCAGTCGACCACGGTCTTGCCGCCCTGCGCCGGCAGGTTGACCGGCAGGCATTCCGGGCCGAAGGTCTCGCGCAGTTGTTCGACGAGCGCGCGCGGATTCGCGCCGTCGATCTTGTTGACCACGAGCATGCGCGCGAGGCCGCGCTGTTTGGCGTGGTGCATCAGGCGCTGCGTGCCGTACTCGATGCCGGCATGGGCGTTGACGACGACGGCGCAGGTCTCGACGGCGGCGAGCGCGGTCAGCGTCGGTCCGCGGAAGTCCTGCGAGCCGGGCGTGTCGATCAGGTTGATGTGGCAATCGCCGAGGTCGATCGAGGCGATGCTGGCGTTGAGCGAATGCTGTCGCTGTCGTTCGAGGGTGTCGTGATCGGAAACCGTGGTGCCGCGCTCGATCGTGCCGGGGGTCTGGATCGCGCCGCCTGCGTGCAGCAAGGCCTCGAACAGGGTGGTCTTGCCCGCGGCGGAATGCCCGACGAGCGCGATGTTTCGGATGCCTTCGGTGATGTGGCCCATAACCGTTCCTCCTTCCGTTTCGGATAAGCGGTGGTTTCAAGCAGTGCGATTAGGGTTCTCCTTTTATCGGGCCCGGTCAAGGCACGTTGCGGCAGGTCCGTCGTGGATACGTGAAGGGCTGCGCAGTTAATCCATGGTTAGGGCGGCCGATGCGATAGTCCGACGCCATTTATTACAGGGGACTGCGCATGCGAGCCGTCACGTTTGGAATGCTTCTGGGGTTGTGCTGGGCGGCGACGGCAGCCGCGGAGCCGCTGGCCGAGATGCGCAGCACCCTGACCCGGCTGCAAGGCAGCGAAGCGATCAATGCGGGGCTGGAGATCAAGCAGACCGTGCGCGATGCGAATGGGCAAAAGCCCTCGGCCGGGCAGGTTAAGCTCGGCCTGGAGTCCGGTACGCAGGGCTTGCAGCTGAGCTTTCCGTCCGAATTGATGCAGCAGGTCGAACGCGAAGCCCAGGCGCATGCCGCCACTCCGGAACTGCCGACTCCGCTCGCCGATCTGCTTGCCGCGGCCACGCCGACGCGCGCGGCGCAATTGCTCGGCTGCGCGCCGGGCCTGCTGCGCAGCCTCGACGGCGCCAAGGTCAAGGAGAGCCGCGCCGATTCGTTGGACGGCAAGCCCGCGCAGTTGTTCGTGCTCGACGTACCGGGGCATCTGTCCGCCAGGGAGAAGGGAGATCTCAGTCATTTCGAAGGCGAGCTCAAGCTCTGGCTCGACGCCGACGGCATGCCTCTCGCGAGCGAGGAAACCTACAAGTTCAGCGGACGCAAAATGCTGATCGGTTTCCAGGGCGCGGAGTCGTCGAGCACGCGTTACGCCGTTGCCGGGGCGCGGCTCGTCGCGAAAACGCGCACTTCGCGTTCGAGCTTCAAGGGCTTCGGCCAGGACAACGAGACCGTTACGACCTCGACGCTGAGTCTGCCCTGATTCGCGTGACCGATTCCCGATGACGGTTCGACATGGCTGATGCGCTCGACCCCGGCGCCGATCGCTTTCGCGAGGAGGTGCGCCTGCGCGCGCTGGCCCGCGCCGGGGCATCGAAATCTCCCGTGCCGAGGTCGCTGCGCGTCGGCGCGATCGCCGTCGCGGTGGTCCTGCACTTGGGCGCCGCGATGGCCTTGTACTTTCTGATGCAGCGGCATCCCGCACGCGATGCGGACCGCATTGCGGTGCGTCTGTTGGACACTCCTCCTGCCGAGCCGGCCCTGCCCGAGCCGCCGCCCCCGACGCCGCGGCAAGCGGCCTTGCCGAGCAAACCCGTTCCGGCCCTGTCCCGGCCATCGAGCCCGCCGCTACGAACAGCGGCGCCGGTCGCGCCGAACAAGGCGGCGGCGACGGATACGCTCAGCCTGTTCAATGCCGACGGCAGCGTGCGCTCGCCGGCACCGTCGCCGTTCGCCAAGCCCGCGCCGCACGAGGAGCAGATCGAGCGCGGTCGCGAGCTGATGGCGCGCGGACTCGACTGCACCGCACACGACGCCGATGACCTCGCCCATCGCGAGAGCGTCGGCGAGGAAGTCACGCGCAAATACCTGAGCTGGATCGGCCTCTACAACCCGGCCGCCGCCCAGCGCCGCGCCGAGGAAGAAGAAAAGAGGCAGGTGCGCTGTCGTATGTGGAAGGGAGCGGGGCAGTGAAGCCGCGGTCGCCTCAACGCGCTGTGCCTGCCGCCGCAGCGCGTTCGCTCCGCGTCCGATCGCCGAAGAACGAGGCAATGCGGCGATGCGCAGTACCCGTCTCCGCGGCATCATGCACCGGCGATCCCGGGATATTCAGGTGCAGCACGATTCGCAGGTCGAAACCGACGTCTCCGCCGCATCCGAGCTGGCGATCGCCAAGCGCAGGATCGAGAGAGGCCTGCGACGACGCGTTCTATCGGCGGCCTTCGCCAAAGCAGGCGACGATCGAGGAAGAATCGCCGACCGACGAAGGGCGGCGGTAAAGATGGGCGGGCAAAAACCCGCCCGAAACTCACTCACCCGCATTATTGTTGTTATGGCATGTTGCCGTCCGAGCCGGTCGGCGGCGGCGTCAAGCCCTTGGCCTTGCTGAATTCGGCCGGGGACAGCTTGCCGTCGTGATTGGTGTCGAGCTTGTCGAACTGCGCGCTCAGCGCTTTGTTTGCCGAGGCTTCGGTCTTGTCGACGTAACCGTCGTGGTTCAGATCGAGTGCTTCGAAGCGTGCCTGTATGCTGGCGGGAGAATCCACTTGTCCCAAACGCTGTTGCGCCGGCGTGGACGGCTGCATGGGATCGACGGGATCCGGCGGCGGAGCGGCGAGCGCCGCCGCGCCGGCCAGACCGAGCACGACGGCGGCGGAAACCGCGAGCGGGGTAGGGGAATGGAATTTCATGGAGAAGCTCCTTCTCGTTGGCGAGAATGAAGACCGTCGGTCTTCACGGAACGCCGAAGGCGCGAACACCTCCGACGGCGCGGTCCGGGATTGGATCGCTGATTGCGACGTTGGGGCGCCGCCGCAGACTCGGCGCGAGCCGAGTCTGCGATATCGCCGAAGACGGCGACGAGTTGACCATACCCGCGCAACCGCAACCTCGGCTTAATATGCCGGCCTCATCGCACGAGAATGCGCAATGCAAATTCGTCGTTACGAGAGGGTGAAAAAGCGCGTCGTCTTCGTGCACGGCGCGGGCGGAGGCGCGTGGGAATGGGCGATCTGGCGGCGCATGTTCGCAGCCCACGGCTGGACCGTGGTTGCGCGCGATCTGCTTCCCGCCGGCGGCGAGCTGGCACAGACTCGCCTGCAGGACTACGCGGACCAGGTCGAGAGCTGGATGCACGGCGAGGAGACTGATCGCGCGCGCAACCATCTGCCGCGCACGGCCCTCGTCGGCGCGAGCCTGGGCGGCCTGCTGGCGCTGATCGCCGCACGGCGCGTCGCGCCGGCTGCGCTCGTGCTCGTCAACCCCGTGCCGCCGGCAGGCGTCGAGCCGGGAGCGGCAGGCAAAGACTATCCCGATGTAGTCCCTTGGGGCAGCGCGCGTTCGTTTTCGTCGACCCGGCGCGCGATGCCCGATGCCGACGACGCAGCGTGCCGGTTTGCATTCCGCCGATGGCGCGATGAATCCGGTGCCGTGCTGCGCGAAGCCGCACGCGTCGTCTCCGTCGGCGCCTTGGCCGCCCCGAGCCTGGTCTTCGCGAGCGAATGCGATACCGACGTAGCGCCGGCTGCGAGCCGCGCATTCGCGGACAGGTACGGCGCCGAATTTCGCCTTCTGCGCGGCGCGAGCCACCTGGCGCCCTTGCTGGGCCGCTGCGCCGGCGCCGTCGCCGAGCGCGCGGTCGACTGGTGCGCGGACGTGATCCGCTAGTATAAAAAAATAGAAATATACTCAATGCGGAATACCGACTGAACCGGGATCGCCGCACGGGCGAAATTCAGAGCGAATTCACTCGTGCCGGCCTAGCGTGCCCTCAGGGTTCAACGAGGGCATCTTCAGCCCTACGGAGGTTGTTATGAAACGCGTGACCAAATCCGTCGTTGCGGCCTTGGGGTTGGCGTTGCTCGGCACCGCTTGCGCGTCCGACCGTTTCGTGCGCTACGAGAACAGGGACGATTCCTACTTCGACTACGCACGGGTGGAACGAGTCGATCGTGTCCTGAACACGGTGAACGAGCCCGTCAGTCGGCGCGAGTGCTGGAATGAGCCGCGGACCGAATACCATCCAGGCACGACCTACCGGCGCGACGAAGTGTCGCCGACGACAGTAAGCAGCATCAGCGGCGAGCCGATCGTGCACAGCGAGGTGGTCGAGCGCGGCGGCTACTACACGAACAACGTCGAGCAGCAGTGCCGTACGCGAACGGACTTCGATACGACGCAGCGGGTGGTCGGCTACGACGTGGTCTACAACTATCGCGGCGAGGACTACCACGAGCGCATGAACCACGATCCGGGCGGGCGCGTCCGGGTCTATGTCGAGAACGGCTACGTCGAAGTGGCCGAATGATCGCGCTCGAATGAAAGCGTTGCGATATACGAGGACTGATTTTGCCCTCCTCCGCGCACGCGGAGGAGGGCGTATTTTCGTGCCGGCTGCCCCGCCCGTCCCGACGATGGGCCTCGCGCGGGGGCCTTACAGAATCTTGCGCAACTGATCGCCGATCGGCAGCTCGCGGATGCGAACCTGCGTTGCGGCGAAAATCGCATTGGTCAAGGCCGGCATGGCGCTCGGCAGCGCCATTTCGCCGGCGCCGGCCGGTTCCTTGCCCGAATCGACGATGACGACCTCGACGTCGATCGGCGCCTGGCCCATGCGCAAAAGTGGATAATCGCCAAAATTGGATTGTTGTACTTTGCCGTCCTTGAGCGTGATGGCGAGGTTGAGCGCGGTCGACAGGCCGTCGATCGTGCCGCCGATCGCCTGCGCTTCGACGCCGAGCGGGTTGACCACGCGGCCGACGTCGATCGCGCAGACCGCGCGGTGCACGACCACATTCCCGTCGATCGCGGAAACCTCGAGCGCATGCGCCGCATAGCCGCCGAAGGTGAAATGGCCGGCGATGCCGAGGCCGCGATCCTGTTCGGGCTTGCGTCCCCAGCCGATCTTGTCGGCGGCGGCCTTGAGCACGGCGGCCATGCGGCCGGTGTCGAAGGTCGGGCCGCCGTGGCCCTTGTACGGCAGTTCGCGCGGTTCGCCGAGCAGCTTCAGGCGGAGTTTCAAAGGATCCTGCTTCAGGGCGACGGCGACCTCGTCGACGAAGCTCTGCACGGCGAACGCGGTCGCATTGTGGGCCGGCGCCCGCCACCAACCGCGCGCCTGGCCGGAATTCATCGCCAGCAAGGAGAGGTCGAAATTGGCGATCAAACCTGCAGGGAAATCGTCGGGTGCCAGCGTCGACGCCCAGATCGGCCGGTCCTTCATGCGCGCCTCGCGGTGGTTGCGCGGCGTCGCGGCGCAGCGCGCCGACCAGGCGGTGATTTCGTTCTTGCGGTCGAAGCTCGCCGCCATCTGGAATACGCTGAACGGACGGTAGAAGTCGTGGCGCAGGTCGTCGTCGCGCGTCCAGATCAGCTTGACCGGCTTGTCGGTCTGCTTGGCGATCAGGGCGGCTTCGGCGATGTAGTCGTTCTTCAGGCGCCGGCCGAAGCCGCCGCCGGCGCGCGTGAGGCGGATCTCGATCTTGCTGCGCGGCACGCCGGTGATCGCACTGATCACCTCGGAAGCGCCGTCGGGCTGCTGCAGCGAAGCGATCAACAGAACCTTGTCCTTCTCCACGTGGATCGTCGCCGCCGGCGGCTCCATCGTCGCGTGCGCGAGGAAGGGCACCGTGTAGCGCGCTTCGATCGTCTTGCGCGCGGCCTTGCGCGCCTTGTCCAGATCGCCGTCGCGGCGCACGACCACGGCATTGCCGGCGTTCGCCGGCTTGAGCAGTTCGTCGGCCTGCCTGTGCAGCGCTTCGGTCGACTCGTCGGCGAACGGACCCGGCTTCCATTCGATCTTGAGCTTTTCGCGACCCTTGATCGCGGCCCAGGTGCTGGTCGCGAGCACGGCCACGCCCTCGGCGAGCGCGCCGTCGAACGGCTCGCCGGGCTTGGGGCCGGCGATGCGCACCACGTCTTTCACGCCGGGAATCTTGCGCGCTTCGGCGTCGTCGAGGCTGACGATCTCGCCGTCGACCCAGGGCGAGCGCGCGACGACGGCGATCAGCGTTTCGGCGCGGTATGCGTCGATGCCGTACTGCGCCTGGCCGGTGACGATCTCGCGCGCGTCGACGGTCGGCATCGGTTTGCCGACGATCTTGAAATCCTCGGGCTTCTTCAGCGTACGCGGCTCGGTCGGCGGATCGAGGGCGGAAGCCGCGCCGATCAGCTCGGCGTAGGCGAGTTTGCTGCCGTCGGGCGCGATCACGCTGCCCGACTCGGTGCGCAGCTGTCCGGCGGGGATGTTCAATTTCGCCGATGCGGCGACGAGCAGCAGCCAGCGCGCGGTCGCGCCGGCCTGGCGCAGATCCTTCCATGCGGTCGGGATGCTCGTGCTGCCGCCGGCACCCTGATCGCCGTACTTGTCCGAAGGCCCCTTGTCGGTGTCGATGTAGCCGTAGGGCAGCTGCTCGACGCGCACGCGGCTCCAGTCGACGTCGAGCTCCTCGGCGATCAGCATCGGCAGCGAGGTCTTCACGCCCTGGCCGATCTCGCAGCCGCGCGCGCCGATGACGACGTCGCCGTTCTTCTCGATGCGCACGAACGCACCGAGCGACTGCGCCTCGACGCGCGCACCGAGGTAGGGCAGCGATTGCTGCGCTTCCGCACGACGCCAGCCGACGATCAGCGCGCCCGAGGCGGCGGCGCCGACGACGAGAAATCTGCGCCGCGACGGATCGGCGAGGGTCTTGTCGAACGTCATGACTTGCCGCCCTCGCGCGCCGCACGTTCCTTGCCGATTTCCGCCGCGCGCTTGATCGCCTTGCGGATGCGCGGATAGGTGCCGCAGCGGCAAAGGTTGGAAATCTTGCCGATTTCCTCGTCGTTCGGATTCGGATTGCGCTTGAGCAGGTCGGCCGCGGCCATGATCTGCCCCGCCTGGCAATAGCCGCACTGTGGAACGTCGACCTCGATCCAGGCCTGCTGCAGCGGATGCAGTTCGCCGTTGGCGAGACCTTCGATCGTCGTCACTTCGCGCTTTGCCAGCGTCTTCATCGGCGTTACGCAGGCGCGCTGCGCCTTGCCGTCGACGAGGACCGTGCAGGCGCCGCAGGCGCCGATGCCGCAACCGAACTTGGTGCCGGTCAAACGCAGGATGTCGCGCAGATACCAGAGCAGCGGCATCGTGTCGTCGCCGTCGAACGCGTACGGCCGGCCGTTGATGCGCAGCGGCAGCGATTTGTCGTCGTCGGTCTTCGCTGCCGCGGCGGCTGGCTTGGCGGGGTGGGTCGGGGTGTTCTGCATGGATCGCCTCGCTGGGACGGGGACATTTTCGCATTACTGGCGCGCTGAGCACACCTCCCGGAAGTTCGACCTGCTGCGCTTTTGCCTGCTCGTCATTTCCGCGAAAGCCGAAATCCAGTTTTTTCCTTTTTGGGCTTTTAAGAGCAAAGGCTTCCACTCGCCCTTTTGGGCGAGCGGGTCACTTTCTTTGCTTGTGCAAAGAAAGTAACCAAAGAAACACACCCC
>CBJLOV010000074.1:0-19743 GCA_966424745.1 uncultured bacterium | reverse complement strand
GTCGTCGTCGAGGCGCCGCAGCAGTGCTTGGAGGTCAGGGTTGAATGCGCGCCATCGAGCTGATGATGCGCATACATATAACCGAGGGGTGGTTGTGGGCTATGGCCGACGGGCGATATCGAGGCGGTGCGTAGGATCGAAGAGGGGGAAGCCCGCGGCGGTCGCGTCGCGGCCGGGCTCCGGTATGTCGTGTTGTCCACGCCGCCGAATGCGATACGCGCCTTGCGTCGGGCGGGCTTCGCGAACGGCGGGGAATTGTTTATCGAGGGTTCGGGCCGGGAAATCAGTTGGATGATAAAAATATACTATGTCGGCTGCACGAATAACGCTTCGGCGTTCTACAGGGGCTTGCTGCCTCTGCGCCTGCTGTCGGGAATCAGCGTTTTCCACAACAACGGCGTGGCCCGCGGCGCGTCGCAATTTTCGGGAGTAAGCACCGCGTCCCGCGACGACGTCTTGAACGCCGATGTCATATTTTCCGCAAGGTCGGCCGATGCCCAAACGACCCATTTTCTGACGCAGGCAAAAGCCAACGGGAAAAAAATCTGGGTCGACTATGACGATGATTTTTTCTTCGTGGAGAAGAACGATCCGTACTATGGCGTTTTGACTTCGGTGCGGCAAAGCCTGGTCGACCAGCTTGTCGTCGCCGATCTGATAACGGTCAGCACGGATCATCTGCGCGCGACCTTCATCAGGGCGATCCAGGGCGCCTTGGGTGGTGCTTACGATGTGCGATTCGAAAGCAAGATCCACGTCGTTCACAACACCATGGTCCCCGGGTTTCAAAGTTTTCCCGCTTTGACCGCTAGTTATTTCGAAAAAAAAATCAACGAGGAAAGGATTCATTTCCTTTGGCGCGGGAATGCCGATCATAAATTCAGTTTCGACATGATGCGAAACTTTGGAAAGGTGAATTTCACTTGCCTCGGTATGAACAGCGGCTTGGCGGGGAGCCACATCAGAAATGTGGCGGGGCTGGAGCTGACCCAGTACCTGAAATTCATAAAGTCGTCGGGTGCGCTGTATTTCCTGAAACCGATGCATGACATCAACGGCAATGAGTGCAAGTCCGACATCGTCGCCTTGGAGGGGTTGACGGCCGGGGCTTTGACCTTGGCGTCGCCGAAGAAAGAATTCGTCGGCAAGCCGTGGATAATCAACGTTCCCGATGACGGCTGGGATATGAGCGCGCTTGCGGACAAGGCCAGGGAGTTTGGGCCGCAAGAAATGGCGAACGCCTACGATGCGGGCGTGAGTTTTTACCGGGACGAGCGATCGTTCGAAAAAATGCAACGCCTCAGGCTGGCCCATGTCGGAAGGTTGATGGAGTCCTGACTGACCGGAGCGGGAGTCGGAGTCCTTTTCCGGGAAAGCGATCTCATTGGGATCTCGCCGCCGGCAGCGAGTGCTGGCGGTCGTGAACGAAACGTGCGCTGGGCTTTTTTGCAATTTTTTTCTCTCCGCGATCAGCTCCCGCCCTGCACCGGCAGCGCGAGAAAAGCGGTGATGTCCTCGGGTCGGTAGAGCGGCAGCGAGCAGCGGTTCTGGGTGCAGACGAAGGCCGCGGCGCGTTTGGGCGCGGGATAGGTCACGTCGGGATTCGGCAGGGCGCCCTCGCTGCGATCCCACCACTCGATGCGCTTGTACCAGGACGGCAGGCGCTGCAGCGCGGAGAACAACGTTCTTGCCGCCTCGTCCTGCTTGACGCCGACGACGGTGAGATGCAGCGGATCGCGGCCGAGCTCGTCGTCGGCGAGGAGAATCCCCGGCTCGGTGATCGTGGCGAGCGCCACGGACGGTTGCGCGAGAAATCCCATCGCGGTCTTCGCTACATCGGCGCCTCGTTCGCTGCCGGTATAGCGCGCAAGCAGGTTGGCGAAGCGGACAAGCGCAATGTTTTCCTCCACGTGCGCGGTGGCCGCGATCGGGCCGTTGCCTTGCGCGCTGACGTAGCCGTGCGCCGTTTTGAAATGGGCGTCGATGAAGTCCAGCGCCGCGGCGGCGCGGGCCAGCCATGCCCGCTCGGCGGTCGCGCGATAGAGCGCGAGAAAGGCGCGGCCCATGGCCAGCGTGTCGCCGAGATACGGTCCCGCCGCATCCCGTTCGTCATGGCGGAATCCGCCGCCGGCCAGTGCACGGTGCGCGACGATCCATTCCGCCGCGCGTCGCGCCTTGATGAGCGCGTCCGCCTCGCCGCCGAATTCCGCCCGCGTCGCCAGGGCCTCGATGATCTGCCCGTTCTGCAAGGCATAGATATGCGTGTCGACGCGCGGTATGCCGAGCTTGCGCCTCGCGGCATCGTCGAGGGCGAAGTAGCCGTCCGAATGTTCGCCGGGGTGCAGATCGGCGTCCTGGCTGACGTAGAACGGACCGTCGGGTGCGGTCAGAAATCGGTCGATATAGCTTTCGATCTGCCGCGCGGTCGCTTGGTCTGCGTCGCGTCCGAGCAGCGCGTAGGCGAGGGCGTGGATGCGCAGATACTGCGCCTGCACCGTCGCGAGTTTTTCGTAGTGCGGATGCTTCCAGTCTTCGTGCGTCGAATATTGATAGACGCCGCCCCAGACCGGATCGACCAAGGCGCGCGCCGCGTCGAGCGTCTTCAGCGCCTGGTTCTTTTCCTCGGCGTCGCCCGCCTGCGCGCGCACGAGAGCGTACTCGACGCTGTCGCGATCGAGGTATTTTTGTTCGATGTCGAGCCCGCCGAGCCGCGCATCGAAGGTGGCGCGATGGCGTTTTACCAGTTCGGCGCGCGTCTGCTCCGCGAGCGCCCCCTGAACGGGTTTCGCAGCGGCGGTGTCGATGGCGGCGGCAGTCTCCGGCGACGGATCGGCTTCGATCGCCTTGAGCAGGCGCAGAAAGCGCTCGGGTTCGACGAATCCCTGGCGCTTGACGATTTCGCTGCCGTCCGCGGCGAAGACGATCGTGGCCGGCCAGCCGTAGTCGCGGTAGCGGTCGGCGAGATCGGGGCGCAAGTCCTGATCGATGCGCAGCGGCACATAGTGGGCGGCGATCTCTCTGCGCACCGCGGCATCGCCGTACGTCTTCTCGTCCATCACGTGACACCAATGGCACCACACCGCTTCGAGGTAGAGGATGACGAAACGATGCTGCTGCCTGGCCCGCTCGAACGCCGCCGTGTCGGAGCGCAGCCAGTCGATGGCGCCTTGCGTAGCCGCGACCGCGGGGCGGCCTCCGTACGAAAGGAGGGCGAAGAGCAGGACCGTGCAGGCCAGCCGGATCGATCGGGACATCGGCATCACCACGACGCAAAGGGGCACGAACAGAAGACCCGCCATCCGGGGCGCAGCTTACCGGGCGGGCGAAGAGAAAACGGCGATTCGTTTTCCTTGCTCGCACCGCGCCCGGTCCTGAAAAACGAATCCCTTTCAGAGCCGGGGCCGGAGTCGGGGCCCATTTTCCCGGATCGCGATCGCGTCGAGATCCGGCGTGCGGCGCCGGGTTTCATCGGTCGTGAAGGAAACGGGACGTGTCCGCGCTGTGTGGAGTTCTGAGAGGTCGATCCCGAAAACCGTGCTTGCATGCCCACTGCTGCGGTACGACTATGTCGCATAGCGCTACCGGACTGTCTACGATCGTGCACGCGTGCGTTCGTGTTCCGTCCAACGAGGAGGGAACATGGGCCACGGCAAGTCACATTCGGGCGTTGCGGTCGGCGAGATCGACTGGGACGATCCGTATCTGAGTTCGCTGCTGGAGAAGACCGCCGGCTGGCAGTTGGACAATCGCAGCAACCAGCCGGCGAAGAAAGTGCAGATTCACATCAGCTCGGGTTGGGTAACGGCCAACACCATCAGCAAGCCCGCATTGCTGGTGGCGAGGGACGAGGGCACCATGGTGCTCGTGACCCGCTTTCCTATCCAGCAGGGTGAACGTGTCGGGGTGGAGAACCTGCGCGGTCATGGCGCCCATGTCGTATGGGGCAAGGTGATCAGAGAACGCGAGGGGCGTCGGGCCGAAGACCGCGAGCACGGTCTGTTCCTGACCTGGCTGGCCATCGACTGAGAAAACCGGGTCGCCATCTCGCCGCACTCGTCGACAGGCCGCAAGATGCCCGTCCCGCGATGTTGCCGCGGGGCGGGAAGTACAGCCGTGCTCGAAGTCGCCGCGGCCCGACCTTGGCCATGGATGCGCGATGATCCCGCTCCGTCACCGATCTGGATCAAGGCATAAGTTGCGCCCGTGAGCCGTCGCTTGCAAACACTTGTCGGTTGCATCACTTCGCCCATGTGTCCGCGGGTGCAGCGCGCAGGTGTCCGATCCCGCCGGAGCGGGGCAACCCTGGGTGGCTTTGGTCGAAGGGCGTTTCAGCCGCGCCGAAATGCTGAACCCGGCTAACGGAAAGCCGCACTTGCATGCTGACCGCGGCAGTACGACTATGTTGCATACCGCCACTCGACTGTCCACGACCGTGCCCACGTGCGTTCGTGTTCCGTCCAACGAGGGGGGAGTATGAGCCATAGCAAATCGCGCTCGGACGTTTCGGTCGGTGTTGTCAACTGGAACGATCCGCATCTGAGTTCGCTGCTGGGGAAAATCGCCGACTGGCAGTTGGACAATCGCAGCAACGTCCCGCCGCAGGCCGTGCAGATTCACATCAGCTCGGATTGGGCGACCGCCAAGACCCTCTGCAAGCCTGCGCTGATGGTGGCGAAGGACGAGGGCACCATGGTGCTGGTGACCCGCTTTCCGATCCAGCAGGGTGAACATGTCGGGGTAGGCAGCCTGCGCCATGACCACACTCCCCTCGTATGGGGCAAGGTGTTCGACGGGCGCGAGGGCCATCGGACCGAAGACCGCGCGCACGGTCTGTTCCTGAACTGGTTGCGCCTCGACTGAGCAAACCAGGGTCAGGGTCGACTTTCGTACTCGGCGGCGGGTTTCGACGGTTGCGGGGGTTCGCAGGAGCGGCCGACCTTTCGAGGTCGACGGTGCGGCCGGGTTGCAATTCGACGGTGCGGCCGGAAGCCGGATCGGTCTGACCCCTTCGATACCGTCTTTTACGTCTTGGTAGGAACCCTATCCCACCCCGTTACCGGGAGAGCGTCCACCATGAAACCCGCTGTCGCAAGCCGCCTCCTCGCCGTCGTTGTTTTCTCGCTGGTGCTCCTTCCGGCCGCAAAGTCCCGAGCCGCCGCCGAACCGAGCCTCGAGAGCTTGGCGACGTGCCGGGATTCTTGGCTGGACTGGAAGGACGACCCGGCGCGCGGCGCGAAATTCACCGAAGGTCTTCGTGCCAGCTACACGTACCGGGAGGACAGCGGAGGCTCCCTGGTGCCGAAAGCGCCCAAGACCCTGCTCGGCCTGCCCGTGGCAAGGGTATACCCCGAATCGACCGGCATGGCGGTGGGGTTTTCCGTCGTGGTGAACAGCCGATTCGACGCGGCCAAGAAAGCGGTCGAGAAGGCGCTGGGCAAGCCGCTGAAATGCGACCCGGGCCATCCGGGCGACGAGATATTCGGCTGCGAGTTGGAGCTGGGGCCGAAGCGGACCGTGATGATCGCGACCGAGGACAAGGCCGGCAAATCCACGTTGATCGGCTGCTATTACTTCTACGAAAAATAGCGCAGGGCGAAACCGCGGGCAGGGTCGATTTTCCTCTCGAGGAAACTCTGAACAATCCACGTTCGTGCCGAGCCTGTCGAAGCACGATCGGACGGTCCTTCGCGCCGGGAGGCTTTTCAAGCCGCCCCTCGACCAGCGCAGAGCCTGCGCCGAACTCGATCCGCGGGAATGGACCGCTTATTCAGACCATCCCCAGCCTCCCGAGAACTGAAACAACCGCATTGGCAACGTGAAGACGGGCAAGCGTGCCGAACCGCCCATGACCCGAATTCAACAGCACGGATGACTACATGCACATGCGCTTGGTCGGGCGACAGATACGATAGCGCGGATCTCCTGCGTCACTTGGATGATGATTCCTCGTCTCGCGCAACGTTCCGGGCGTAGCGAGGGCATCTCCGTTCGGCTTTCCATCCGGTGTTTCTCCTGTGGATTGGGGGCGTCCGCCTGCCTCGGAATGTTTTGCGCGTTCCGTTCGGTCGGCAGGCCAGCGTCGAGAACGGGTTGCACGCGGCATTGAACGAGAAGAGTCCAGAATTTTTTGAGAACGGAAACCCCATGATCTTCGCTGCTATCGCTATCCAGGTCCTTGCCGCACTCGCGACGGATCCGCAGTCGGTGTCGCCGCAATGGCATACGCTGTCGACGACGCCGTATCCCAAGAAGCGCGACGACATCGTTTTCGTCGATACGCGCCTGGGTTTCTATGGCACGGGCAAGGGCGATCTGTACCGTACGCAAGACGGCGGGGCGTCGTGGGATCGGGTCTGGAGCAAGCCGGGCACGTTCATCCGGTCCTTGGGCTTCATCGATGCGAAGCACGGTTTCCTCGGCAATCTCGGCGCCGGATTGGCGGGCATCACGGATACAACGCCGCTGTATGAAACCCAGGACGGCGGTGCGACGTGGAGCCCGGCGAAGATCGGCAACGCCGCCATGCCCGGGGTGTGCTCGATCGACATCCTGAAATCCAAGTCGATACACGAAGGCGATCTGAGCGCGCGCTACTACATCCATGCCGCGGGCCGGGCGAACGGGCCGGCCAAGTTGCTCAGGTCGGAGAACGGCGGCGAGTCGTGGACGCTGATCGATCTCTCGGACCGGGCCGGCATGATCCTCGACGTGAAGTTTCTCGATCCGAACACGGGGTTCGTCTTCGCGGCGACCAGCGGCGATGTTTCGCAGTCCCACGGGTTGATCCTGAAGACCACGGACGGCGGCAGGACATGGCGCAGCGTCTATCGGTCGACCCGCTTGAACGAGCTGATGTGGAAGGCCTCGTTCGTCGACAACCGCGTCGGTTATGCGACGGTGCAAAACGACGATCCTGCCAATGCCCAGCAGCGAATCGTGAAGACCGTCGACGGCGGCGAACATTGGGCCGAGCTTCCGCTCGTCGTGAACAAGGATGCCGAAGAACTGGGCATCGGATTCGTGTCGACGGACACGGGTTGGGTCGGCACCGCCGCCGGAGGATTCGAAACGCACGATGGCGGAAAAACCTGGTCGCTTTCGACCTTGGCTCCCAAGGCCAACAAGATCCGCGTTCGAACGGCGGACGGCACGCCGATGATTTATGCGATCGGAAGTGAAGTGCAGATTTACAAATAGATTCGGATCGATGGTTTTCGAAGGGCGGAAGCCCGTGTGCGCATAGCGGCAGTGTCCATTCCTTGCAGCATTCGTCCCAGCCGAGGTGACCATGTCTACGAACCTTCCGCCGGAAGAGGAACCGAAATGGCGTCGCCGTCTGGGCTCCGCCGCCAACAATCGGGCGTGGACCCTTTCCGAACAACGCTTGCGCACGCCGGAAGAAGACGAAGAAATGCTTCACGCCGCGCATGCTTCCGCCTACCTGTGGAGCACGATCGGGACCGAACGAAACGCCGCGCTCGCCCATCTTCTGCTGGGGCAGGTCCACGCGCTGTTGGGCAACGCCGCGCTCGCCGAGCGCTTTGCGCACTCGGCCGGCCGGTTTTTCTCGAGCCGCGCCAGCGAACCCAGTGAACGGGCGATGATGCATGCCGTCGCGGCGAATGCGGCGCACTGCCGGGGCGATGCGGCGGCTCACGAGCGCGAGTATGCGGCCGCTCTCGACGCGATGAATGCCATTGCGAATCCGCAGGAAAAGGATCTCTTTCTCGCCACGCTCCGCGTCGTCCCGAAGCCGCTTGGCGGCCGCGGGAGTGCAGGCTAGCTTCTCTGCGGAGCCGACCGAAGAACCGGGGCGGAGTCGACTTTCCTGAACCGGGTCCCGTTGAGATTTCGGGAGGGCGTCGAGTAACCAGCCACCTTCGATTCATGCGCAAACAACGCGGGTCGGGCCTGCTCTCGGGTGGAGCGACCGTTCAACACTTTTCACGGACCGCGATATTTTTCCGCCGGCGTGATAGGCGGACATGCGGATTTTCGCTTGTATAGACCGAAGGGTGAATCTTGCGAGGAAAGACATTGAACAGGGCAATGGTCGCGGATCCGGACATCCGCTTTGCGGCGACGAGGGCGTGGGTTGGGGCACTTCGCAAGTTCGGACGAGAGTTGGCCTGGAGACGGCGCGCATGCGGTCGGCCGGAGCCGACGCACGAGCGGCGCACGAAAAGGCACTTCGACCTCGTTGCGTTTCTCGGCGGCAAGCGCAAGCCGATTGCATCTCGACGGGAAGGTATCATCGCCGACGGTTTACCGTATGACGCCGCGTCCGAATTCAACACGGCAGGGGGTGTTGTGCGCGCTCAATCCGTTCCGGTTGCCGGCATCGCGGCGATCAATTTGCTCAACCGGCTTCAGTGGCGCTGGCTTTTCGCGCTCGCATGCGCGGGAGGGTGCGCAACGGTTTCGGCACAGACCGCCTATGTGCCGAACTTGAACAGCAATATGGTCTCGGTGATCGACACCGGAACGAACACGGTCACGACGACGATCCCGGTCGGCGCCCAGCCGCGCAGTGCCGTGGTCGCTCCGGATGGCGGCCATGTCTATGTCGTGCACCAGGGCGGCACGATGTCGGTGATCGCAACGGCGACGAATACCGTCGTCGCGACCGTCCCCATCAGCGGTTCGGCCATCCTCATCTCGGCCGCCGTTTCGCAAGACAGCAAGACCGTCTATGTCAGCGGCCAAAACAGCAGCCAGGTCGTGGCGGTCTCCACAGCGACGAACACCGTGACCGGTACGATTCCCGTCACAGCCGCACCGAGCGGCCTGGTCATGTTGCCGGCGCAGAACGGCCTGGCCGTCGCGGAGTACGGCTTCGGCACGGTCTCTTTCATCGACATCCCCAGCAGCACGGTCGTGGCGGACCTGGCGGTCGGCCGCGGACCGATCGATCTGGCGTTGACGCCGGACGGCTCGACGCTCTATGTGGCGAACTTCAACGACGCCACGGTCTCGGTGGTCAACGCCAGAACGAAGACCGTCACGACGACGATCGCCAGCCCCGGCTTCAACCGGCCCAATGCCATCACCGTATCGCCGGACGGCAAGACCGTCTATGTGACGAATGACGGCAACGCCACGGTCTCGGTCATCTCGACCGCGACGAACACGGTGACGGCGACGATCCCGGTCGGCAGCTCGCCCGCGGGCGCCAGGGTCACGCTCGACGGCGGCACGCTCTATGTTCCCAACAGCAGCTCGAACTCGGTTTCGGTGATCGCCACGGCGACCAACACCGTGTCGAAGACGATCCCGGTCGGGGCTTACCCGCTCAGCTTCGGTGCCTTCCTGCAGAACCCGCCGCCGACCGCGACCGCGATCAATCCGACGCACGGACTGACCGCGGGCGGCAACACGGTGACGATCACCGGCACGAATTTCTACGGCGCCACGGCCGTGTCGTTCGGCGGCACGGCGGCGACGAGCTTTACCGTCAACAGCAATACGTCGATCACGGCAACGGCACCGGCGCATGCGGCCGGCATGGTCGATGTCATCGTCACCACACCGCGCGCGACCAGCCCGGCCAGCGCCGCCGATAAATACACCTATACCGCGCCTCCGACAGCCACGCAGAACATCGTGTCGGAGTCCCTGACGCAAAACCGCACGCCGTCCGGGTTCATCCCCGTCACAGGCAGCGGCGGGACGGGACCGCTGTCGTACAGCATCTCGCCCCCGTTGCCGGCCGGCCTGACCTACAACAACATCACCGGTGCGATCGGCGGTACGCCCGCGATAGCGAGCCCGCCAAGGACGTACACGGTGACGGTGACCGACGCCAACAGTCTGACCGCATCGAACACCTTCACCTTGACCGTCAATCCTGCGGTGACCGCCACCCAGGCTATTGCTTCGGCGACCTTGACCGCGGCCAATTTCATCAGTCCGTTCACGCCCGTCACGGGCGGCGGCGGCACCGGGACGCTGACCTACGGCATTTCGCCCTCGCTGCCCTCCGGCTTGAATTTCGATTCGAACAGCGGTGCGGTCAGTGGTACGCCGTCGGCAGCCAGTCCGGCAACCACCTACACGGTCACGGTGAGCGACGCGAACGGAGCGACGGCATCGAACACCTTCAATTTGATCGTCAATCCCCCGGTGACGGCGACCCAGGCCGTCGCTTCGACGGCCTTGACGGCGAGCCATGCTGCCGGGGCATTCATGCCCGTCGCGGGCGGCGGCGGAACCGGAACGCTGACCTATGGCATCTCGCCCTCGCTGCCCTCCGGCTTGAATTTCGGTTCGAACAGCGGTGTCGTCAGCGGCACGCCGTCGGCAGCCAGCCCGGCCACCACGTACACGGTGACGGTGAGCGACGCGAACGGGGCGACGGCATCGAACACCTTCGCCTTGACCGTCAATCCCGCGGTGACGGCGACTCAGGCCATCGCTTCGATTACCTTGACGGCGAATCATTCGGCCGGTTCGTTCACTCCCGTCACGGGGGGCGGCGGTACCGGGGCGCTGAGCTATGGCATCTCGCCCTCACTGCCATCCGGTTTGAATTTCAATTCGAGCAGCGGTGCGGTCGGCGGTACGCCGTCGGCAGCAAGTCCAGCCACCACCTACACGGTGACGGTGACGGACCAGATCGGAGCGACGGCATCGAATACCTTTATCCTGACCGTCAATCCCGCGGTGACGGCCACCCAGGCCGTCGCTTCGGCGACCTTGACGGCGAGCCATGCTGCCAGTGCGTTCACGCCCGTCACGGGCAGCGGCGGGACCGGGACGTTGACCTATGCCATCTCGCCCGCGCTGCCCTCAGGATTGAATTTCGATTCGAACAGCGGGGCGGTCAGCGGCACGCCGTCGGCCGCCAGTCCGGCGACCACGTACACGGTGACGGTGAGCGACACGAACGGGGCGACGGCATCGAATACCTTCCAGCTCACGGTCAACGGACCGCTGACGGCGACGACGACGATTCCATCGATCGGGCTCACGGTCGAGACGACCGTGTCTCCGGTGGCGCCGGTCATTGGGGCCGGCGGCACGGCTCCGTTGCGTTACGCCGTTTCACCGACGCTGCCGCCGGCCCTGTCGCTGAATCCCGCCACGGGGATCCTTTCCGGTCTTCCGACCGTGACCACGTCGACGATCAGTTACACCGTCACGGTGACCGACGCCAATGGCGCGACCGCGACCGCCTCGTTCTCCTTGGCCGTCAACGGCCCGGTGACGGCATCGACGGCGATTCCGTCCACCACGCTGACCCAGGCGCAACCGTCTACCGCGTTCACGCCGGTAATCGGAAGCGGCGGCACGACCCCGCTGAGCTACAGCGTCGCTCCGGCTTTGCCCGCAGGTCTGACCATGAGTTCCGCCGGCGGCGCGATCGGCGGCAGCCCGACGGCGATCAGCGCCGCAACCAGCTATACGGTGACCGTGGCGGATGCGCATGGGGCAACGGCCAAGGCCTCGTTCACGTTGGGCGTGAACCCCGCCGTGACGGCGACGCTCGCGATCGCTTCCCGATCGTTGACCTACGGCACCGCCGCAGCCAGCTTCACTCCGGTGATCGGCGGCGGCGGGACGGGGGCGCTGACGTACGGTATTGCGCCTGCGCTGCCCTCCGGCCTTGCCTTGAGTAGCGCCGCCGGTGCGATCGGCGGCACCCCGGGCGCGGCGAGCGCCGCTGCGAACTACACGGTCACGGTGACCGACGCCAACGGCTCGAGCGCGAGCAAAATTTTCTCCCTCGCAGTCGGCCCGGCCGCGCAATCACTGACCTTCGCGGCGGCACCGACGATTGCGGTAGGCGGCAGCGGGACGGTATCGGTGACGAGCGCGGCGCCGAACTCGGGCATGCCGGTCATGTTGAGTTCGACCACTTCTTCGGTGTGCACGATCGTGACGACGGCGAGTGCGGCCGGCGGCGCGACGGGCACCGTGAGCGGCGCGAGCAAGGGGCCCTGCACGATTCAGGCGAATCAGGCGGCCGACGCGGCCGGCAACTACAGCGCAGGCAGCGCCGCGCTGAATTTCGGCATCGGCATCGGCAGCCAGACGATCACGTTCACCTCGACACCGCCGACGAGCCCGATCGTGGCCGGCACCTACCCCGTGACCGCGACGGGCGGCGCCTCCGGCAATCCGGTGACGTTCTCGATCGATGCCGCTTCGAGTTCCGCGGCGTGCACGATCGCGGGCAACCTCGTGACCTTCACCGGTGCCGGCACCTGCATCGTCGATGCCGACCAGGCCGGCAATGCGAACTACGCGGCGGCAAGCGCACAGCAGACGATAACGATCGGCAAGGCAACCAGCAGCGTGACGCTGCAAAGCTCGGCCAACCCGAGCCTGTTCAGTCACAGCGTGACGTTCACCGCGACGGTGACGTCTGCCGCGGGCAGCTTGGCGCCCACCGACACGGTCGATTTCGTCGACGGCACGACGACACTGTGCGCAGCCGTTGCCCTCGTCCACGGCGTGGCCATCTGCGGCACGAGCGCGTTGAGCGTGGCGACGCACGCGATCCAGGCGAACTACCGCGGCAACGCCAACACGAACGCCTCTTCCAGCACGGTGTTGAACCAGGTCGTCGGCAAGGACACGACGACGATGACGCTGTCGGTGTCGCCGAATCCGGCGGCGGCGAACCAGACGATCACGCTGACCGCGACGGTGTACGGCGATCCGCCGAGCGGCACGGTGACGTTCTACGACGGCGCGACGGTACTCGGTGCCGTGCCGTTGACCGCATCGAGCGCAGCCGCGAGCGTGGCGACGTTCTCCATCGGCACGCTGGCGCCGGGCACGCACACGCTCAGCGCGACCTACACGGGCGATGCGAACAATCAGGCCAGCGCAAGCGTCGTCGTGGCCGTGGCGGTCAACACGCCGCCGGTGGCCGCACCGATGCTCGATCGTTGGGCGCTGCTGCTGCTCAGCGGTTTGTTGGGCGCGGGCGTGTTCTTGCGGCGGCATCGGGCAGAACGGCGCATCGATTGAGGCTTGCCTAGTCGACGGCATGGTTGCCGGGGGACCGGCACCAAGGCTTAGCATCATATCGATCTGGTCCGGCCTGCCCGCGGCGTTGCGGGCGGGCTGCGTCCCGCGCTCCGTTTCCTTGCCTGCGGGAAGCAGGTCGTGGACAGCACCGCGTTCTATCCGGGAGCGGTAATGACGGCGACCGGCACCGTCGAGCCGTCGCTCCACGTGTTCGAAGCTGATTCGGCGCGCTGCCGGGGAGAGCCCGTACGGGCCGCCGACTAGGCAGGCACAATTCATGTCGCCAGCGGAGGGCGCTGCGTCGTATCGCCGCCGGCACTCCAGATTTCCGAGGCCTACGCCTGGATCGAACCGCCGAAAGGATTCCCCGGATTCAGCAGCCATCCTTGAAGAGGAATCCCTAAACGGGGATCACGTCCCTTTTCCGAAGCGCCGTGCAAAGCCAGTCGCAAAGCGCGGCGTGAGCCACGCTGGCCGGGTCCAGATACTCCATGTGACCGACGCCGGACAGCTCCACATAGTCGACGGTATCGCCCTCGGCGCGAGCGGCCTGCACATAGGCACGCGAGAGCTCGACCGGCAGAGCGTCATCTTCCGAGCCATGAAGGATCAACTGCCGGACGCCGAGGGGGAGCAACTGTCGCGGAGACGCTTCTTCGTATCGTGCAGGACGTTGACCCGGAGCGCCGTCGAGAAGTGCGCTCACCGCGCCGCTTCCGGAATCCAGTGCGAACGCTTCGTGCAGGTCGGTAACGGCGGCCAAGGCGCCGATTGCCGAGGGAACGACTTGGGTCGGGGAGAACCGATGAGCCGTCCGGCCTTTGCGCGCGCCCGCGCACAAGGCAAGGTGGCCTCCGGCCGAATGTCCGACGACCGCGACCCGGCGGAGATCCAGAAGGGTTTCGCGGCCTGCGAGAAGGCCGAGGTGATCGATCGCTGCCGCCGCATCTTCCAGTGTCCCCGGCCAGCCACCACCCTGGTCGCCGACTCGGCGATATTCGATGTTCCACACCGCATAGCCGCGCGACGCAAGATCCGAGGCGACCGGCGCCATCTCGTCTCGCCCGTACGGCAGCCGCCAAAAGCCGCCGTGCAGAAGGCAAACGACGGGCACCTGGGCATCGGCGGTGGGAAGATACAGATCTCCGACTTGGCTGTCGGAGTCGCCATAGCGAAATGTCTGCGGCATCATGGGCGAAGTGGTTTGAACGGTTGAGCAGGCAGCCGCCGGCCGCTCTTCCGCAATGCTACCGCACTCTTACCGCAGCACCTGGACAAGATCCCCGTCGCGACGCGGAAAACGCCGGAGCGGATACTCACTTGCCGAACGAACCCGGCACGATTTCTTTTTTCGTGCCGGGAATGTTCGCCAGTCCCCAATCGGCCATCGCGCGCAGCACGCGGCCGAGTTGCTTGCCGGCGGCGGTCAATGCGTAGGCATGGCGCACCGGGCGCTCCTGATAGACGGAGCGGGTGATGATGCCGAGGTGTTCGAGGCGCTTGAGGCGGTCGGCGAGTATGTTCGTCGGGATGCCTTCCGGGGATTCGAGAAACTGGCCGTAGGTCGATTTGCCGGCGAGCATGTCCCGTACGAGAAGCAGCGACCATTTGTCGCCCACGCGGTCGAGCGTGTTCGCGATCACGCAGTCGGACCGCCGTGGCGGCATGGGGCTCGTTGTTCGGTGGGGTGCTTTCATCTCTCGTCACTTGCATAGTGCAAGTGATAATGGTAGCGTCCTGCGCACACACTTGCAAAATGCAAGTCAATGGAGACCGACCATGTCCAATTCGATTTCGCAAAGCGCAACGTTGTCGCGCGATTCCGGCTCGCCGGCCGGGCAGGCCGTCAAGGCGGCATTGGCCGTGTGGCTGGGCGCCGTCGTCGTGCTCGGTGCCGCCGACGTCTTCGCCGGAGCGCCGGGGCAGCCGCCGCTGCCGATATTCGCCGGCGCGGTAGCGCCGTTGATCCTGTTCGCCGTCGCCTGGCGGACATCGTCCGCGTTCCGCGGCTTCCTCCTCGCGCTCGACCTACGCCTGATCACGGCCGCGCAGGCTTGGCGTTATGCGGGCTTCGGCTTCATCGCGCTATACGCCAATCACGTGCTGCCGGGGCTGTTTGCCTGGCCCGCGGGTCTCGGCGACGTGGCGATCGGCATTGCGGCCCCCTGGTGGGTGGTCGCGTTGATCAAAGATCCCGCGGCTGCAGCGAGCCCGAAATTCAGACTTTGGAATGCATTGGGCATTCTCGATTTCGTCGTGGCGTTCACCGCGGCCGCGGTCAGCGCGATGACTCTCGTCACGGACCGCCTGCCTTCGATGGCGCCGATGACGCAGCTGCCGCTTTTGCTGATACCGGCCTTCATGGTGCCGCTGTTCACGATGCTCCACATCGTCGCACTGATGCAATCGAGGCAGGCGAGGACCGGGAGCCGATGAGTTTGCCGGCGCGTCCGCGAAAGGAAATGCGGACTCGGGTTCGCCTCTCGGTGGAAGGCGGTCGGGTTGATTTTCGGACCCGACGGCCGTCCGCGCCGGCGTCCTTGTTTTACCGTCGCGGCTTTTCGAATTTTCTGCCGGGCTCCGGCGTTTAAAAAGAGCGCGGGTTCATCGATCGGAAGAACCTGGCCCGCTGCCCAATCCGTTCCGGGCAACGTCGTTGCGCCGCTTTCCGTCATCGCCCCGCACCGCATAGCGAAGCGCCACGACGCCGTTCTTGTAGGCTTTGACTTCCAGCAGATGAAGGGCCGCATCCCGGTCCAGCCTGTCGAAGAAGCGTATTCCGTCGCCGATCAAGATCGGCAGGATCGAATAGCGAACTTCGTCGGCGAGACCGAGGCGCAAGCATTCGCCGCAGGTGGCGCCGCCGCCGACGAACCAGATCGAGCGGAACGCGGGCCGCAGGCGCGCGTTGACGAACCGGGCGAGATCGCCCGCGTGGAATTCGACCGTATCCCGGGTTTTGCGCAGGCTGCGGCTGGAAAGGACGAAAACGGGTTTGTCTCCGTAGGACCAGCCGAAGCCCCGGGCTTCGAAGTTCAATGCGGTCTCGTAGGTTCGCGAACCCATGACATAGCAGTCGATCGTCTTGAGGAAGGCCGCGACGAATTCCGGATCCATGCCGTCTCCGTCGGCGAATTCGTCCGCGGTTTGCATCCAATCGACGCGTCCGTCCTTGCGGGCGATGAAGCCGTCGAGACTGGCCGCCATGTGAATCGTTACGCGAGAGCCGGTGTCTGTCATCGCGGCACCTCATCGGCAACGGAGCCGGGTTCGTTTCTCCGGCCGGCGAAGCCGCGCCTGCGACCTCGTCCGCCGGACCCGACGTCGGAGAGGCACAGCCCGACATTGCCCGGCGTGGATGCGGTCGTGCAGAGCGGATCGACGGTGAGCAACAGCGGCGTGGCGATTGCGGATGCGCCGAGGGAAGGCGTCGTCATGCGTCTCTCCGAGTGAACATCGGCTGGGATCCGATGAAGGCGACGAACGAGGGCGCAAGATAGCATCGGCCGGGACGGACGAACGCGCGCAGGTTCACGTCTCGGCGACGCCGAACCGGACTCCGTTTCACAGATCGCGGCGCGCTTCGGGCAAGCCGTCGAAGGGCTCGGCGGGCTGTGCTATAACCGCGCGGATTCTCTTCGGCTGCGTGAGCGAACTGCACTTGATCTCGTCGACCGCCAAGCTCCCGACGCGCGCGTTTGTCGCCGGCTTTTTCGCGGCGGTCGCGCTGGGCACGGCGGCGTTGCTCGAGCCGTTCCTGGGGCTGCCGACCCTTTCATTGAAGATCGCATTGCCGTTGCTCGCGGCGGCGTGCGCGTATGCCTGGGCCTGGCTGCTCCATCCGCGGCGCGGCGCGGCGATATTCGGGCCGGCGCGCGGTTTCGTCGTCGCATTGCTTGCGTATCTGAGTTTCACGGCGATTCTGGCGGTCTGCGGTTATCGCGAGGCCGGACTCCTGATCGTGGGCTTCGTATGGGTGCCTTTTCCGTCGTTCGCACTGGCCATGGGGGCGTTCGCGGGAGGGACCAATCTGCAGTGGGTGCGCTCGCGCATCGATGCGTCGGCGGCGGGCGCGCGTCGCGTTTGGACGATCTCCGTTGCCGCCGTTCGATCGACGTATGCGCGCCTCGATGCGCGCGCCGCCGAGCCCAGTGCGGGCGCGACGGTAACGATGATCGTCAGCAACTGCCTGCTGCTCGCCGGAGGCGCGCTGGGCCTGGCATGGCTTCATCCGCAGCCCGCGCTCGCGGAGGCGGGCGGGGATATGTCCCTGCGGCTTCTGCCCGCCGCGGCGGCGCTGATTCTGGCCGCGATCGGGTGGATGTGCGGGCGTGTGCTGCTGGCGGTCGCGCCGGCCGGCTACCGTCTGCGCATCGCGTTGATGGCGGCGATCCTCGTCGGCGTTGCGATCGTCCGGTTTTCGATCGATGTCGTTGCCTGAAATGCGCTTCGCCGGAATCCACTGCCGAGGCGCGCTGCGTCGTTCGAGAGCGAATGATTGCGAGAGCCTTGCATGCTGAGTCCCCGGCTTGACCTTGCGCGAGCGCAGATCCTCGATTTCCGCCGCCGAGCCGGTTCGCTCGACGAACGCTTGCGCATGGGCGCGAATTCGCTTCGCAGGGCGGCCTGGGCCGGATTGCAGGACTCCATGCCGCGCGCGGCTTTGTTGTCGATCCATGCGCGCGTTGCTGGCGTCTCGCCGAGCGTGTGGGAGCACTCGTCCCTGGTCCAGTTGTGGGGGCCGCGGTTCAACAACTACGTCGTGGCGGCGAAGGATCTTCCCGTCTTCTCGCTCGGCCGACTGCCCGAGAGCGCGCTTCGCCGCGCGAAGGCGCACGACATCGCCTCTCGACTCGACGCACTGCTGGACGGCCGACGACTGCCGTTCAGCCAAGCCGGCCGCGCGCTCGGCATGGCGCACAACAGCCTTCGCTACGCGGCTCCGACCGGACGCGTTCTCATCCATTGGGACGGGGCC
Organism: uncultured bacterium; assembly: GCA_966424745.1. GTDB lineage: Bacteria > Pseudomonadota > Gammaproteobacteria > Xanthomonadales > Rhodanobacteraceae > Rudaea. The sequence goes on along the minus strand of CBJLOV010000074.1, from coordinate 1,787 downwards.
AGGCAGCCCCTGGTCTGGACCGTGCCGGCGCCCGGCATGGAGCCGTCGCGGGCGCGTCTCGAACTTGCGCGCCGATATCTCCACATCTTCGGTCCGGCGACGGTCGCGTCGTTCGCGGACTGGGCCGGAGTCGCGCCGGCCACGGCGAGCGCGACGTGGAAAGTGCTTGCCGCCGAGTTGATGCCGGTGCGCACGCCGGTCGGCGACGCCTGGATCCTCGCCGAAGACGAAGCCGCGTTCCGCACCCGCGCCGTTCGCCCGGCGCCGGCGCGGCTTCTTCCCAGCGGAGACACGTACTATTTGCTCTGGGGAAAAGACCGCGAACTCCTCGTGCCCGAAACGAAGCGGCGCGCCGCGCTGTGGACGAGCCGCGTATGGCCGGGTGCGCTCCTCGTCGATGGAGAGATCGTCGGCGTCTGGCGCCGATCGGCGGCCGTGGTCGTGATCGAGGCTTGGCGCCGCCTCTCATCCGCGGAGCGTGAGGCCGTCGAGGCCGAGGCAGCGTCGCTGCCGTTGCCGGGCCTCGCCGAGCCGATCGCGCTGCGCTGGGGCTGAGGTCGCAGGGAACTCCCGCTCGACCAAGGCGCGATTCATGGCGCCCGGCTCAGGCCCGCTGCGGCGTCCTCACTGGAGCGGGCGCAGCAGCAGGAGCAGGCACAGCATCAGCATGAACATGGCCATCAGTGCATCGAGCACGCGCCACGCAGGCGGACTGCGGAATACGGGCAGCAGCAGGCGCGCGCCGTAGCCGAGCGTCGCGAACCACGTCACGCTCGCGCTGCAGGCGCCGGCGGCGAAAGCCCAGCGTGCCGTGCCTGCATAGCGCGTGGACAGGCTGCCGAGCAGCAGCATCGTATCGAGATAGACGTGCGGGTTGAGGAAGGTAAAGGCGAGGCAGGCGAGCAGTGTGCGGCGCCAGCCCGCCTCGCCTCCGGCCGTCGGCATCAGCGCGCCGGAACCGCGCCATGCGCGATGCGCCGCCATCAGGCCGTAGGCACCGAGAAAGGCCGCGCCGCCGAGGCGCAGGGCCTGCAGCAGCGCGGGCCATTCGCGCACCAGGGCGCCGATGCCGGCGACGCCGCAGACGATCAGCGCGATGTCGCCGAGCATGCAGACCGCGACGACCAGGCCGACGTATCGGCGCAGCAGGCCCTGGCGCAGGACGAAAGCATTCTGCGCGCCGATGGCAATGATGAGGCCGGCGCCGGCGACAAAGCCGGCGAAGGCGGCGGCAAGGAACATGGCGAAATCCGAAACAGCGGGAGGCGCAGCCTGCCGCGCTTGGAGAATTAAGGCGAACTAATTTTTCTATAGACTATGAAGTAAATCTAATCCGGGACGACCCGCCGTGGATCTGATTCATCCGCAACTCGCCGCATTCTCGGCCGTGCTCGAGGAAGGCAGCTTCGATGCGGCCGCACGCCGCCTCTCGGTCACGCCTTCGGCCGTGTCGCAACGGATCAAGGCGTTGGAGGATCGCCTCGGGCAGGTGCTCGTCGTGCGCCAGGCGCCGTGCCGGCCGACGCCCGCCGGCGAGCAACTGTTGCGCCGCGTGCGGCCGATGCAGGCGCTCGAGGCCGAGGCGCTCGCCGATTTCCAGCCGCAGGCGGGCGCCGCGGCCTCCGCGCGCCCGATCGCGATCGCGGTCAACGACGATTCGCTGGAGACGTGGTTGCTCGCCGCGCTGGCGCGGCTGCACCGGCAGCACGGTTATCTGTTCGACGTGCGCGTAGACGATCAAGACCATACGCTCGATCTGCTGCGCAATGGCTCCGTGCTCGGCGCGG
>CBJLOV010000073.1:0-19801 GCA_966424745.1 uncultured bacterium | reverse complement strand
GGAAAACAACACAAGTTCCCCTGCCCCTTTTTGTTTTTGTTTTTCCCTCCCCCCATCCGTAGCTGTTCCCCTCCTTTTCTTTTCTCCCCGGTCGTGACCCACCCCCGCTGCCCGAAAGTTCTCCCAGATCGCTGCATGTCCGATTTTACCTCCATGTCTGAAATCAACCCCCTGCTCACCGACTCCGCTCTGCCCGCGTTCGCCGCGATCAAACCCGAACATGTCGAGCCCGCCATCGATGCGGTGCTGACCGAATACAAACAGCAGATCGAGGCGCTGACCGCCGGCGCCTCGGCGCGCGATTTCGCCAATACGATGCTGCCGCAGGAAGCGCTGGAAGTGCGCCTCGAACGCGCCTGGTCGCCGGTGTCGCACCTCCACGCCGTGGCCGACTCGCCGGCGCTGCGCGAGGCATACTCGGCCGCGCTGGAAAAAATCACCGAATTCTCCACCGAACTCGGCCAGAACCGCGAACTCTACGCGGCGGTGAAAGCCGTCGCCGACCGCACCGACTTCGCGAACCTGCCGCGCCCCGCGCGCACCCTGGTCGAGCACGCGCTGCGCGATTTCCGCATGTCCGGCGTCGCTCTCGAAGAGCCGCAGCGCTCGCGCTTCAAGGAAATCGCCAACCAGCTCTCCAAGCTGTCGAACGAATTCGAAAACGCCGTGCTCGATGCGACGGAAGCCTGGTCCGAGCAGATCGACGAAGCCCAGCTGGCCGGCCTGCCCGAGGCCGAGCGCGCCCTGCTCAAACAATATGCCGAAGAAGCGGAGCAGGAAGGCTGGCTCGTCACCCTCAAGCAGCCCAGCGTCACCGCGGTGCTGACCTACGCCGACGATCGCAGCCTGCGCGAACGCGTCTATGCCGCCTACCAGACGCGCGCTTCCGACCAGGGGCCGAGCGCGGGCAAGTTCGACAACTCGCAGCGCATCGAGCGGATCATGGCGCTGCGCCACGAAGGCGCGCGGCTGATCGGCTTCGACAACGCAGCCGAGGATTCGCTTGCGACCAAGATGGCCGGCACGCCCGAGCGCGTGCTCGCGTTCCTGCGCGACCTGGCCGCGCGCGCCAAACCCGTGGCGCAGCGCGAACTCGCCGAACTCGCCGGCTTCGCGCGCGGCGAACTCGGCATCGCCGACCTGCAGCCGTGGGACGTCGCCTACGCCGCGGAGAAACTGCGCGTGAAAAAATACGCGCTCAGCGAGGAAGAGTTGAAGCCGTACTTCCCGGCCGAGGCGGCGATCGCCGGCCTGTTCGCGATCGTCGAGCGCGTGTTCGGCGTACGCTTCTCGGCGCGCGACGGCGTCGAAACCTGGCATCCCGACGTGCGCTATTACGAGGTGCTCGACGCGGGCGGCAAGGTCATCGCCGGCGCCTATTTCGACCTCTATGCGCGCTCGGGCAAGCGCGGCGGCGCCTGGATGGACACCTGCCGCTCGCGCTACGCGGACGGCGAGCGCACGCATCCGCCGATCGCCTACCTGACCTGCAACTTCGCGCCGCCGACCAAGGACATGCCCTCGCTGCTGACCCACGACGACGTGGTCACCCTGTTCCACGAGACCGGCCACGGCTTGCACCACATGCTGACCGAGATCGACCTGCCGAGCGTCGCCGGCATCGACGGCGTGGAGTGGGACGCGGTCGAACTGCCGAGCCAGTTCATGGAGAACTTCGCCTGGCAGCGCGAAGCGCTCGCGTTGTTCGCCAGGCACTGGAAGACCGGGGAGGCGCTGCCCGAGGAACTGTTCCAGCGCATGCTCGCCGCGCGCCACTATCACGCCGGCCTGTTTCTCGTGCGCCAGCTCGAGTTCGGCCTGTTCGACTTCCGCCTGCACCTGGAGTTCGACCCGGCCCGCGGCGCGCGCGCGATGGAGCTTTTGCGCGAGGTGCGCGACGAAGTCGCCGTGGTGATTCCGCCCGCGTGGCAACGCATGCCGCATGCGTTCGGCCACATCTTCGCCGGCGGCTACGCGGCGGGCTACTACAGCTACCTGTGGGCCGAGCTGCTTTCGGCCGATGCCTTCTCGCGCTTCGAGGAAGCCGGCGTATTCGACCGCAGCGCGGGCGACGCCTTCCGTCGCAGCGTGCTCGCCGTGGGCGGCTCGCGGCCGGCGCTGGAGTCGTTCGTGGAATTCCGCGGCCGCGAACCGGAGCCTGATGCGCTTCTGCGCAGCTACGGTTTGGCGGCTTGAAGCAGAGATTTTCGACGCGGATGGACGCGGATAGATCAAAAGCTGCTTTGCTTTATCCGCGTTTATCTGCGTCAATCCGCGTCCGATAAGCTCTTGCCTTCCTTCATGCTCTCGGTCGTCGTCAATTTCTACAACAATCGCCGTGAGGCGATGAATACGCTGTATTCGTTGACGCGGGCATACCAGCGCGATGCGCAGGCGATCGATTTCGAGGTGATCGCGCTCGACCATGGTTCGGCGCTGCCGTTGAACGAAGCCGACGTGCGCGCGTTCGGACCGGAATTCCAGTACCGGTTCATCGAAACGAAATCGGTCTCGCCCGCCGCGGCGATCAATGCGGCCTGCCGCGAGGCCCGCGGCGAACATCTTCTCGTGATCATCGACGGCGCGCACATCCTCTCGCCGGGCATCTATTCGCTCGCACAGCGCGCGTTCGCGCAGTTCTCCACGCCGTTCATCGCCAGCGTGTCGTTTCATCTCGGGCCGAAACAGCAAAACGACTCCGTGCTCGAAGGCTACAACCAGCACATCGAGGACGGGCTTCTCGCGCGCAGCGGCTGGCGCGACGACGGCTATCGCCTGTACACGATCGCCGGGTCGTTCGCCGACCCCGGCATGGGTTGGTTCGGTTGCGCCTTCGAGGCCGGCTGCTTCGCCATCGGCAAGGAGGACTACCTCGCGCTCGGCGGCTTCGACGAACGCTTCGTTTCGCGCGGCGGCGGTCTGGTTGCGCTCGATTTCTTCCAGCGCGCCCTCGCGCGCGAGCACGGCGACTACGTGATGCTGCTGGGCGAAGGCAGCTTCCATCAATTCCACGGCGGTGTCGCCAGCAACGCCTCCAAGGCGGCGCATCCATGGAAGGAGTTCCACGACGAATACGTGCGCCTGCGCGGAAAACCGTTCGCGCGGGTGCCGCGGCGGCCGTTTTATTTCGGCACGCTGCCGAACGAAGCGCTGGGCGCGGCGCGCGTGTCGGCGCAACACGGCCTGGAACTGTGGCAAAAGGCGTTCGCCTCCGGCGAAGCTTGAACGCGTTTTCGGACGCGGATCGGCGCGAACGGAGCCGAGCTGGCGCGGACGCGGCCGCTTGCTTTATCCGCGCGCATCCGCGTTAATCCGCGTCAAATCGCTCTCTTCGCATCGAAAGCCGGCCTATGAAAATCGCGAGCTGGAACGTCAATTCCCTCAACGTGCGCCTGCCGCATCTGACGACGTGGCTGAACGACGCGCAGCCCGACATCGTCGCGCTGCAGGAAACAAAGACGGAAGATGCGAAGTTCCCGGCGGAGGCGATCGGCGCGCTGGGCTATCGCGTCGTGTTTTCCGGACAGAAAACCTATAACGGGGTCGCCATCCTCGCGCGCGAGGAACCGCGCGATGTGATCACCGACATTCCCGGACTCGACGATCCGCAGCGGCGCATCCTGATCGCGACGGTGGGCGATCCCGGATCAAGTCCGGAGCAGGTTCTGCGCATTGCCAATCTTTATGTCGTCAACGGCCAGGAAGTCGGCAGCGAAAAGTACGCCTACAAGCTCGACTGGCTCGCCAAGGTGCGCGCATTCCTGGCCGAGGAGATCAAACGCTACCCGAATCTCGTCGTGCTCGGCGATTTCAACATCACGCCGGACGACCGCGACATCTACGATCCGGTCGCATGGAAGGAACAGATTCTTTGTTCGACGCCCGAGCGCAACGCACTCAGGGCAATCGCCGACGTCGGCCTTGCCGACACGTTCCGCCTGTTCAACGAGGAGGCCGGGCAGTACTCGTGGTGGGACTATCGCCAGGCCGGCTTCCGCCGCAATCTCGGCATGCGCATCGACCTGATCCTCGCCAGCGAAGCCCTGCGCCCGCGCTGCCGCGCGGCGGGCATCGACCGCGTGCCGCGCACCTGGGAGCGCCCGTCCGATCACACTCCCGTACTGCTCGAACTCGAGTGATGTGATGGATTCGGGGAAAAGATGAACCACCAAGGCACGAAGATTCACGAAGAAGCGCTTTTTTGATCAACTTGCCTTTCTTCGTATTTTCTTCGTGCTTTCGTGGTGTTCTTTTCTTTTTTACTCCGCACTTTCACAACGCCCCGATTTGCCAGAAAATCCGCACATGACCGATTTCCCGCACCAAGCCGACTGGCCGGCCGAACTCGATGACAACGAGCTCGAAGAACTCGACCAGTACCTGCGCGCGCACGCAGGCGAGGATCATCTGTTGCTCGACGGGGTGCACGGCCTGTTGACCGCGATCGGCATCGGCCCCGAGAAGGTTGCACCCGACGAATGGCTGCCCGAAGTCCTGCACGAGCCGTTTGCCAGCGAGAATGAGGGCCGGCGCGTGCTCGAGCTGCTCGCACGCCTTTCCGAAAGCGTCGAGCTCGAGATCGAGGCCGACAGCTACGAACCGATCCTCGGCGAGGTCGAGCTCGACGACGGCGACACCGCGCTGTCGGCGCTCGGCTGGTGCGAGGGGTTCTCGCGCGGCGTCGATCTGCGCGCGCGCCTGTGGGAATCGCGCCTCGGCGCCGATTCCCAGCTCACCGAATTGCTTGGTCCGATCATGGCACTGGCGGTCGAGGAGGGCGTGTTCGCAACCGACGCGGACTTCGCGCCCTTGTCCGAGCGGGAATACGACGACTGTCTCGCCCAGCTGCCCAGCGCGGTCAACGCGGTCGCGCACTACTGGCTCGACGCACCGCCGGCACCGGAGGAACTCACCAGCGCCGCGCAGCGTTCGCAAAGCGAGAACGAACCCAGGCGCAAGCGCCTGGGCCGCTGGCTGCACTGAGCGGCCGCCCGCACCGATGCGCTTTTCGGAGCAGGCCCTCGGCGCCCGCTTCGTGACGTTCGATACAGGTTTCCGGACGGGTTTGCTGATAAAAGGCCCGGACTGGATTCAACCCATTTCCCACGAGGAGAGTTCCGATGCGTCGTCTTCTGCTGGCCAGCGCCTGCGCAATCGCCTGCGCTTCGTTTTCGACCCTGATCGTTTCCGCCAAGGACGCGCCGCCGCCGGCGAAATCGGCCGCGGCATTGCGGCCCGCGCCGGATTGGGTCAAGCGCAGCAACGAACTCGCCCAGCCGCTGCTCAAGGCGCAGGCCGAGTTCGCGCCGGAATTCGCCTCGTTCTTCGGCCTGCCGGGCTATGACGATCGCGTCGCCGACCTTGGCCCGAACAACGGCGAACGCCAGCGCGCCGCGCTGCGCGGCGCCAAGGAAACGCTGCAGAAGGATCTGAAGACCGAGGAAAACCCGAACGTCCGTCAGGATATCGACATCATGCTCGTCGCCGCCGACCGGCAGATCGAAGGCAGCGAGCTCAATGAACGCCTGCTGCTGCCGTTCACCGACGTCGGCCAGCTCGTGTTCCAGGGCGAACAGGCGCTGCTGCAGGATCAGACCGATCCGGCGCGGCGCGCGAAGGCGCTCGACCGCCTGCAACACTACGTCGGCACGGCGCCGGGCAGCACGCCGATCGCGACCTTGGCGCGCCAGCGCTACGAAGAAAAATTGAAGAATCCCGCGCTGCTGAAACCGACCAAGCTCGAAGTCGAGCAGGCGCTGCGCAATGCCGATACCTACGCGGCCGGCATCCGCAAGTTGTTCGCGAAGTACAAGATCGAAGGCGGCGACGCCGCGCTCGCGGCGATGGACCAGCAGTTCCGCGACTATGCCGACTGGATGCGCAAGGAAATGCTGCCGGTCGCGCGCGCCGACACGCGCCTGCCGCCGGAACTGTACGCGTTCAAGCTCAAGCAGGTCGGCATCGACATCGCGCCGGATCAACTGATCCAGCGCGCGCAGCTCGAGTTCATGGAGACGCGCAATGCGATGCAGCAGCTCGCCCCGCTCGTCGCCAAGGCGAAAGGCATCCAGGCGACCGACTATCGCGAGGTGATCCGCGCGCTGAAGAAGAAGCAGCTCGACAAGGGATCGATCGAAGGTTATTACCGCGGCACGGTCATGCCCGAGCTCGAGAAGCAGATCGCGGCGAACAAGGTGGTCGACCTGCCGCAGCGGCCGATGGTCATGCGTTTGGCCTCGGAGGCGGAATCCGCCGCGCAGCCGGCGCCGCACTTCCTGCCGGCTCCGTTGATCGGCAACACCGGCCAGCAGGGCCAATTCGTGCTGCCGCTCGGCAATCCGGCGTCCAGCGGCAAGGACGGCAAGAGCGCGGCCTACGACGACTTCACCTACGAGGCCGGCGGCTGGACCCTGGCCGCACACGAGGGCCGCCCCGGCCACGAGCTCCAGTTCACCGCGATGGTCGAGCGCGGCATCTCGCTCGCGCGCACGCTGTTCGCGTTCAACAGCGTCAACGTCGAGGGCTGGGCGTTGTACGCCGAGGCCGAAATGGTTCCGTATGAACCGCTCGACGGCCAGCTCATCGCGCTGCAGCTGCGCCTGCTGCGCGCCGCGCGCGCGATGCTCGATCCGATGCTGAACCTCGGCCAGATCGACCGCGAACGCGCCGGCCAGATCCTGACCGAAGACGTCGTCCTGTCCGAGCCGATGGCGCGCCAGGAACTCGACCGCTACACGTTCAACATGCCCGGCCAGGCCGGCAGCTACTTTTACGGCTACAGCCGGATCATGGAGCTGCGCATGGAAACCGAGCTGGAGCTCGGCAAGCAGTTCGACCGCCGCGCCTACAACAATTTCCTCCTCGACCAGGGCCTGCTGCCGCCGGACCAGCTGGCGAAGGCCGTGCGCGAGCGGTTCATTCCGACGCAGGGCGCGCGCAAGTAGCGCAACCGGAAACGGGCAGGCCGCAGGATGCCGATCAAGGCATCCTGCGGCGATCGGTGCGGGATGCGCCGCGACCCGATCGCCTCGCGCCGCAATGAGGCGAGGTGGTCAGCTCAGATAGCAAGGTCCCACTTCGCGCACCTCGACCGCGCTCCATTCGCTGGCCGGGCATTCCTGCGCGAGCGCCAGCGCCTCTTCTTTCGTCGCACAGTCGACGAGAATGAAACCGCCGACGATTTCCTTCGCTTCGGCGAACGGGCCGTCGAAGACGCTGGTCTTGCCGCCGCGTCTTTCCACGCGCGCGCCGCCCGCGACCGAGCGCAACGATTCGGCGCCCTTGAACAGGCCGCGGCGGTCGAGCTCCTTGGTGAACGCGATCATTTGTTCGTACTCGCTCGTCACCTGCGCCTGCGGGCGGCCGTTGCGACGGTCGGCGCGCTCCATGATCAACAGCATGTAGGACATCGGAATCTCCGTACTGAACCGTATTTCGGAATCATTGCAGTGTGTGCGCCGACGACCCGCCGCACTGTTCGGCGCGTTCGAGCAGGAGTTTCTGCTCGCGCGTGTTGCGCGTCATCGATGCGGCGCGCTCGAACTCGACGCGCGCTTCATCGAAACGGCCGAGCTTGAACAGCAGGTCGCCGCGCACGCTCGGCAGCAGATGGTAATTGCGCAGCGCCTGCTCGCCGCCGAGGTGATCGACGAGGTCGAGCCCGGCCTGCGGACCGAAGGCCATGCCGATCGCCACGGCGCCGTTCAACTCGATGACCGGCGACGGCGATACCTGCGCCAGTTCGGCATAGAGGGCGGCGATGCGTACCCAGTCGGTGTCGTCGGCGCGGCGCGCGCGCGCATGGCAGGCCGCGATCGCCGCCTGCAGTTGGTAGCTGCCGCGATCGCCACCGAGCTTCTCGGCGCGCTCGAGCGCGGCCAGGCCGCGCTGGATCAGCAGCCAGTCCCAATGCGCGCGATTCTGGTCCAGCAGCAGGATCGGCGCGCCGTCCTTGTCGATGCGCGCATGCAGACGCGAGGCCTGAATCTCCATCAGCGCGACGAGTCCGTGCACCTCGGCCTCGTGCGGCGCGAGTTCGGCGAGGATGCGGCCCAGGCGCAGCGCTTCTTCGCACAAGGCCGGGCGCATCCAGTCCTCGCCGGCGGTCGCCGCGTAGCCTTCATTGAAGACGAGATAGATGACGTCGAGCACCGAAGCCAGGCGCGCCGCGCGATCTTCGCCGCGCGGCAGCTCGAACGGGATGTTCGCTTCGCTGAGCGTACGTTTGGCGCGCACGATGCGCTGCGCGATCGTCGGCTCGGGCACGAGGAAGGCGCGAGCGATTTCGTCGGTGGTCAGCCCCCCGAGCAGGCGCAGGGTCAGCGCCACGCGCGCCTCGGACGAGAGCACCGGGTGGCAGGCGGTGAACATCAACCGCAGCATGTCGTCGCCGACATCGTCGTCGAGGGCGGCGAGCATGTCGTCGGCGCGCGCCTCCTGCTGCTCGTCGAGCTCGCGCCCGATTTCCGCGTGCTTCTCCGCGGCAAGCTTGCCGTGGCACAAACGGTCGATCGCCCCGTGTTTGGCCGTGGCCATGAGCCATGCTCCCGGATTGTCCGGTATGCCTTTCTCGGGCCATTGTTCGAGCGCGGTGACGAGCGCGTCCTGCGCCATTTCCTCGGCCAGACCGACATCGCCCAGCATGCGTGCCAGCACGGCAATGAGCTTTGCCGATTCCATGCGCCAGACCGCATCGATCGTGCGCTGCGCGCGGGTGAGGTTGTCCGTCGCCGTCATGGCGACGGATCAAAACATCAACCGGCGCCTCGAAGCAAGGGCCGAACGTTACTTTGCAATGCTGCGCCTCAGCAGTGGGCTTCCGGATCGTCGGGCCCGCTGACGATCTGGTAGGTGACGCATTCGCCGTCGCCGGCCACGTCCATGAAGCGTTTCGCGCCTTCGATCGCGGCCTCGCGCGAGTCGTACTGGAGCATGGCGAAGCCGCCGATCAGCTCCTTCGACTCGGCGTAGGGGCCGTCGATCAAGCGGCTCTCGCCATTGCTGCGGCGCACGACCGCCCCGCGGTCCTTGAGCGAAAGAAAACCGCCGCCGCCGAGGAATTCGCCGCGATCGATCGCCGCGGCGACGAAGCGGTCCATTTCCTCTTTCTGCCGGCCGGTCAGCGGGCCGGTGCCGTTGGTCTTCGGGTCGGGAATGTAGATGCTGAAATATTTCATGACGTTCTCCTGGGGTTGGAGTCAATTCGGCTTGCGTTGCGAGATCTCGGCGCGCAGGCGCTCTTCCTGCTCACGCAGTTCGGGGGTGAATTCGGTACCGAAGTCCTCGGCCTCGAAGATCCGGCGGATTTCGATTTCGCTCTCGCCTTCGGCGAACGGATTCGGGCAGCGCTTGACCCATTCGATCGCCTCTTCGAGCGACTTCACCTGCCAGATCCAGAAGCCGGCGATCAGCTCTTTGGTCTCGGCGAACGGCCCGTCGACCACGCTGCGCTTGGCGCCGTTGAAGCGCACGCGCGCGCCTTTCGAGCTCGGCTGCAGGCCTTCGCCGGCAAGCATGATGCCGGCCTTGACCAGTTCCTCGTTGTAGCGGCCCATATCGGCCAGCAATTTTTCGTCGGGCATCACGCCCGCTTCGGATTCTTTGGTCGCGCGGACCAACACGGCGAATCGCATGGGAGTTCTCCTTCGCTCAGGACGAGTCACTTGTTCTCGACGGAATACACCATCCACGGCACGCCGAACGGGTCGGCCAGCATGCCGAAGGCGGGCGAGAAGAACGTCGCGGTCATGGGGTGCTGCACCTGTCCGCCCGCGGCCAACGCGGCGAACTTCTTCTCGGCTTCGGCCTTGTTCTCGCAAGTCAAAACCAGGCGTACGCCTTCGAACTTGGGCTGGCCCGAGCAGAAGCCGTCCGATGCCGCGACCAGGCTGTCGCCGATGCGGAAATCCGCGTGCAGCAGCTTGTTCTCGTTGCCGGGCGGAAGCTGCATACCCGATTGGGGCGAATCGCCGATGCGCACGAGCGTGTTGACGACGGCGCCGAGCGTCGTCTTGTAGAACTCGATCGCTTCTTCGGCGCGGCCTTCGAAAAACAGGTACGGATGGACGGACATTCTGGTTCTCCTCTGGTTGCTGGACCGTTCCCGATGCCGGTCTCTTGCTGTAGCGACGAGCGGGAATGCGCCGAATCGACATGCCGGCAAAAAATATTCACGCCGGGCCTTCGAGGCCGGTCGTTCGCGCGGCGCAGTAGAATAGCGGCCTGTGCGGCGACCCTGGCCGCGGCTTCGGCTGGACCGTGATGCTGTTGACCTTACGTCTGACTTTCTTCGCCGTGTTCGGCGCCTTTGTGCTTTGCGTACTGCTCGTGCATCTGCGCGGGCGCGTGCGCCTGCGCTTCGATCGCCAGCTCGCCGACCACTCGGCCGTGTTCGCCCCCTACAACTTGCTGATGTACGCATTTTCGAGTGTGTCGGCGCGGCCGATCCTCGACCGCGCGGGTTTCCCTCATCTCGATCCGCTGCGCGAGCACTGGCAGACGATCCGCACCGAAGCCGCGCAATTGTTCGACGAGGGGCATATCCGCGCCGCCGAACAGCGCAACGACCTGAGCTTCGACAGCTTCTTCAAGCAGGGCTGGAAGCGTTTTTACCTGAAGTGGTACGGCGAGCCGCTCGCCACCGCGCAGGCGCTGTGCCCGCAAACCGTAGCGCTGCTGCGTTCGATTCCGCAGATCAAGGCGGCGATGTTCGCCCTGCTGCCGCCGGGCAGCCGGCTGACGCCGCACCGCGATCCGTTCGCGGGCTCGCTGCGCTATCACCTCGGCCTGATCACGCCGAACTCGCGCGATTGCCGCATCTTCGTCGACGGCGAGGAATACGCCTGGAGCGACGGCGGCGACATCGTGTTCGACGAGACCTATGTGCACTGGGCCGAGAACAAGACCGACGTGACCCGCGTGATCCTGTTCGCCGACGTCGAGCGGCCGCTGCGCACGCCGTGGATGCGCGCGATCAACCGCCGCGTCGGCGCCTTCATGGGCGCGATCACCGCGTCGCCGAACGACACGACGACGGAGAAGACCGGCTTCGTCAATCGCGTCTACGCGCGCCTGCGCGGCGGCGAAAAGCGCGGCGTGACGTTCCGCAAACGCCATCCGCGCCTGTACCGCATCATCAAGTATCCGGCGATCCTGTTCGCGCTCTGGCTGTTGTTCGCCGCGCCGTGGCCGCTGCTCTGATCTTTGGCAAAAATAAAAGAACACCACGAAGGACACGAAGAAGAGCCTCTGATCGATTCGCTTTTCTTCGTGGCTCTCCTTCGCGTCCTTCGTGGCTTCGTGGTTCAGTCTTTCGATTTTGATTTTTCGCTCTGGCCGACCGCTGCAACCGGAGCGTGCTTCACCTTCGCGTCGAAGTAGTCCGCGATCAGGTGGTAGACGTGCTTCTTCATTGCCGGCGTCGACAGCCCGTGCTTGCCGCCCGGATAGGTCATCAGCTCGAATCGGATGCCCCGCTCCTGCAGCGCTGCCATCAACTGCGTCGAGTTGGCGAACAGCACGTTGTCGTCGGCCATGCCATGCACGAGGAGTAACGGCGACGTCATGCCGTCGAGCCAGTGCAGCGGCGCGGAGAGCTTGTAGCCCTCGGCGTTGTGCTGCGGCGAGTCGAGATAGCGCTCCGTATAAAAGGTGTCGTACAGCGTCCAGTCGGTGACCGGGGCGACCGCGACGCCGGCGGCGATTTCGTTCGACGCCTTGGCCAGCATCATCGTCGTCATGAAGCCGCCGTAGCTCCAGCCGAACACGCCGATGCGGGCCGGATCGACGTAGGGCTGCGACTTCAACCAACGGATGCCGGCGACCTGATCCTCCACTTCGACCTTGCCGAGCTGGCGGTAGATCGCATCGCCGAAGGCACGATTGCGCCGGGCCATGCCGCGGTTGTCGAGCGTGAACACGACATAGCCGTGCTGGGCCATGTATTCGCAGAAGTAGTCGATCCAGCCGCGCGCGACCATTTGCGAATGCGGACCGCCGTAATAGAAATCGAACACCGGATAGCGCCGCTTCGGATCGAAGCCGCGCGGCTTGTACACCCGGTAATACAGATCCTGTCCGTCGGCGGACTTGAGCGTGCCGAATTCGGGCACGACGTGGGCGTTGCGGTACGGCCAGTAGGGATGCTTCTCGTCGAGTTCGTTGCGTTCGATCCAGGCGACGAGGCTGCCGTCGATCGCGCGGCGCAGGCTGACCTGCGGCGGCGTGGACGGGTCCGCGAACGTGTCGATGTAGTACTCGGCGTTCTTGGTGAATTCGGCGTGATGCTGGCCGTCGCCCCTGCTGACGCGGCGCGGCGCGTCCGCGGTCGAGCCGTCCAGCTTGAGCGCATAGACCTGCCGGTCCGGCACGAAATCGCGGTTCGAGTCGGCGTAGACGAGGCCGAGCTTTTCGTCGATGCCGAGCACGCCGTCGATATTCCAGTCGCCTGCGCTGACCGCATTCTTCAGCTTGCCGTCCAGCGTGTAGAGATACAGATGCTTGTTGCCGCTGCGCTCGCTCGCCCAGACGAACGCGTCCCGCGATTTGAGGAAACGCAGGTCGTCGTTGAGGTTGATCCAGGTCTTGGATTCTTCGGTCAGCAGGGTACGCTGCTGCAAGGTTTTCGCATCGACCAGATTAAGATCGAGCCGCTGCTGGCTGCGCTGCATCAGTTGGTAGCTCAGGCGCTTGCCGTCGGGCAGCCAGTCGACGCGGGTCAGGTAGATGTCCGGATCGCCGCCGAGGTCGATGAAGCGGGCTTCGCCGCCGTCGGGCGCGATCAGGCCGAGCTTTACCTCGACGTTGTTCTTGCCGGACCCCGGGTAGCGCTGCTCGATCGTGTCGGTGCGATCCGCATAGACCTCGGTGCGCTTGACGATCGGCACCCTGGTTTCGTCGTAGCGTTCGAACGCGATCGCGCTGTCGTCGGGTGCCCACCAGTAGCCGGTGAAACGGCTCATCTCCTCCTGTGCCACGAACTCGGCTTCGCCGTTGTGCACGGGGCCTGCGCCGTCCTGGGTGAGCTGGCGTACCTTGTCGTCGCGCAGGTCGATCACCCACAGATTCTGCTGATGCACGTAGGCGACGTACCGGCCAAGCGGCGATATCTTCGGATCGATCGCTTCGCCGTGCGCGTCGAGCACGTGCAGCGCCTGGTTCGCCCGCGCGGAGAGATCGTACAAATATAATTTTCCACCAAGTGGAAAAAGCAACTTTTTCCCGTCGGGCGACCACTGGTAATCGACGATGCCGCGGCGCCCGGCGATGCGCGCGCGTTCGCGCCGGGCCTTCTCCGCGTCGGATAGTTCGGCGGCCTTGGGCTCGATGACGCTCGAATCCACGAGCATGCGCGTCTGGTTCGAATTGACGTTGTATTCCCAGAGATCGAAGGTGTTCTGATCGTCCGCCTTGGCGCGCAGGAAGCTCACACGCGTGCCGTCGGGCGAGGTCTTCAGCTTGATCGGCGCCGTTCCCGACAAGCTGGCGCCGTCAAAGATGCGCTCGATCGTCAGTAGTCCTGCTTGTGCATTGCCCATCGTGACCGCCATCGCCAATCCCAAAGCCCAACCTCGCATGGCCACCTCCCCGAAAGATTTTTTTGCCGCGGATTACGCGGATCACACGGATAAAGAGACGTGTCGATTCGCTCTCGCTCTATCCGTGCAATCCGTGGCCGAAATGCCGTTGTTCTTTACTTTCCCCGCCCGAACAGAATCTTGCGTTCTTCGTCGGTCATCGGCGCGGCGGTTTTGCGGAAGTCGCGCTGCGTTTCGGCGCGCGCAGTCGCCGGGCGTGCCGCAACGGCCGCGCGCCAGCGCCGCACCTCGACATAGGGGGTGAGGTCGAACGGCGCCTTGTCGTAGGCGTCGATCCACGGCCAGCAGGCCATGTCCGCGATCGTGTATTCTTTTCCACAAATATACTCTCGGCCGGCGAGCCTGCGATCGAGCACGCCGAGCAGGCGTCCGACTTCGCGCGCGTAGCGCTCCTTCGCGTAGGGAATCTGTTCCGGGGCATAGACGTGGAAGTGCCCGTACTGTCCGGTCATCGGGCCAAGGCCGGCCATCTGCCAAAACAGCCACTCCATGCATTCGACGCGGGCGCGCGTGTCGGTAGGCAGAAAGCGCTTCGTCTTCTCGGCAAGGTACTGCAGGATCGCGCCCGACTCGAACACGCTGATCGGCGCGCCGCCGTCGGCCGGCGCGTGATCGATGATCGCCGGCATGCGGTTGTTCGGCGATATCGCAAGGAACTCGGGCTTGAACTGGTCGCCCTTGCCGATATCCACCCGGGTGACTTCGTACTCGAGACCCGCTTCTTCGAGAAACAGCGGAATCTTGCGGCCGTTCGGAGTCGGCCAATAGAACAGTTCGATCATGTCTTAGTCCTCGATGAACCTTTCAATGTTCGAGCGCCTGCTCGATCGCCTTCTGTGCGAGCGGCGCCATCCGCGCGTAGCCGGCGGCGTTCGGATGCACGCCGTCGCTGCTCAGTTCCGCCTGCATGCCGCCGTCGCTGCCGACCATCGCGCTGTAGTAGTCGAGATAGACCAGCCGCTCGCGTGCGCAGTATGCCTTCAGCCATGCGTTCAAATCGCGGATCGCGCCGACGGGCCGCACGTTCGGCCGCCACGGATACGCCGCCGCCGGCAGGATCGAGGCGAATACGACCTTGATGCCGTTCTGGCGCGCGATCGCTGCCATCGCCGAAAAGTTGTCTTCGATCATTTGCGGCGTGGCCGGTCCGGTGTTGCCTGCAATGTCGTTGGTGCCGGCGAGAACGACGACGGCACGCGGCTTGAGCGCCACGACGTCCTGCGAGAAGCGCACCAGCATCTGCGGCGTGGTCTGGCCGCTGATGCCGCGATTGACGTAGGGCTTGCGCGGAAAGAACTCGCCCGCGCCGCGTCCCCAGTTGTCGGTGATCGAATCGCCGAAGAACACCACCCGCGCTTCGCCCGCGGCGGGCGGACCGAGCTTCGCATTGTCATCGCGGTAGCGCGAGAGTTGCGGCCAGTCGGCGAGGCGCCTTTCGTCTTCGTCGAGCCGATCGGCAAGGACCTGCAAACTCGGGCTCGGGTCGGCCGCCGCTTGAGCGCAGGCCGGAGGAATGTGCAAAAGAATAAAAAGAAGAAAAATATACTTCGTCATTGCATGCCCGCTTTCGTTCCGTTTATTTGCCGATGCAGAATGTCGAGAAGATCGCGCCGAGCAGATCGTCGCTCGAATACTCGCCGGTAATTTCGCCCAGTGCGTGCTGCGCCTGCCGCAGTTCCTCGGCGGCGAGTTCGCCCGCCCGGGCGACGTGCAAATGGGTCGCGGCATGCCCGAGGTGCGCGTCGACGCGCTCGAGCGCATCGACGTGGCGGCGGCGCGCACTGAACGCACCGTGCGAGCCTTCGTCGCGGCCGGCGAGGCGGGCGAGTTCCTTGCGCAGCAAATCCAGCCCGGCTCCGGTCTGTGCGGAGAGCGCGATCCGCACTTCGCGCTCGGCATTCGCGGTGCGCTCGGGCAATCCACCGGACAAATCGATCTTGTTGTGCACGATCACGCGCGCCGCCGTCGCGGCGCACTCGCCCAGCAGTTCGCGGTCGGCTTCGGCGTATTCGGCCTCGGTGACGAGAATCGCCACGTCGGCGCGCGCAAGTTCGGCGCGCGCGCGGCGGATGCCTTCGGCCTCGACCACGTCGTGCGATTCGCGCAGGCCCGCCGTGTCGACCAGGGTGAGGCCGATGCCGTCCAGGTTCACGCTCTCGCGCAATACGTCGCGCGTCGTGCCTGCGATCGGAGTGACGATCGCGCGTTCGCTTTGCGCGAGCGCGTTGAGCAGGCTCGATTTGCCCGCATTGGGCCGGCCGACGATCACCACATGAAGGCCGTCGCGGAGCACGACGCCTCGGCGTGCGTCCTGCAGCAGTTGCGCCGTCCCGGCTCGCAACGCGGCGAGCTGTTCGCGCAGCTGCGGCGCGCTGAGGAAATCCTGCTCTTCGGCGGTGAAGTCCTCCTCGGGAAAATCAAGCGCCGCTTCGAGCCAGGCGCGCAGGCGCACGAGCGCTTCGAACAGCTCCTGCACGGCGCGCGAAAAATCGCCTTCGAGGCTGCGCATCGCCGCGCGCGCCGCCGATTCGGATCCGCTCGCGATCAGGTCGGCAACGGCTTCGGCCTGGGCCAGATCGAGCTTGCCGTTGAGGTAGGCGCGCTCGGAAAATTCGCCCGGCCTGGCCGGCCGCGCACCGAGCGCGAGTACGCGGCGCAGGATCAGGTCGAGTACGACGGGGCTGCCGTGCGCCTGCAGTTCGAGCACATCTTCGCCGGTATAGGAATTCGGCGCGGCAAAGTAGAGGACGATCCCGCGGTCGAGCACGCCGCCCTGAACGTCGAGAAAAGTGGAAAAGTGTACTCTGCGCGGCGCCGGTTTCTTTCCGGTCAGCGCCTGCGCTATCTCTGCGCTGCGCGGACCGGAGATGCGGACGACGCCGATGCCGCCCGCGCCCGCGGCGGTGGCAACCGCCGCTATCGTGTCGGTGGAAACCCCTTCGCGGACCCGGCCGCGCGTCATTTCAGGCCTTGCTCGCCGCCGTGTCGCCGACGCGCTTGGTGATGATCCACTGCTGCAGCAGAGACAGCCAGCCGTTGACGGTCCAGTACAAGGTCAGGCCGGCCGGCGCGAAAGCGAACATTACGGAGAAGATCAGCGGCATGAACTTCATCATGCGTTGCTGCATCGGATCCATGTTCGGCGACGTCGGCGAGAGCCACTGCGTCGCCAGCATGGCGACGCCGTTGAGAATCGGCAGGATGAACAGCGGATCGGGCGCCGACAGATTCTGGATCCAGCCGAAGAACGGCGCCTGGCGCAGCTCGACGCTCTCCTGCAGCACCCAGAGCAGGGCGAAGAAGATCGGCATCTGAATCAGGATCGGCAGGCAGCCGCCGAGCGGGTTGATCTTTTCCTTCTTGTACAGCTCCATCATCGCCGCGTTGAGCTTCTGCTTGTCGTCGCCGTAGCGCTCCTTGAGCGCTTCCAGGCGCGGCTGGAATTGTTTCATCTTCGCCATCGAGCGGTACTGCGCTTCGCTCGGTTTGTACAACGCCAGCTTGATCAGCAGTACCAACAGGATGATCGCTACGCCCCAGTTGCTCGTGAGCTTGTGCAGTTGGACAAGGACCCAGTGCATCGGCTGGGCGATGAAAGTGAGGATGCCGTAGTCGGCGGTGAGCTCCAGGCCCGGCGCGACGTTGGCCAAGTCGCTCTGCAGCTTGGGTCCGACGTAGAGTCGGGTCGCAAACGTGCCGGTCGCGTTCGGGGCGACGGTGAGCGCCGGCGACATCGCGCGGATCATGTAGCGCGGCGCGCCCTCGCCCGTCACCGTGGCCGTGCTGTACTGGTCGGCTTCGTTCGCCGTCGGAATGAAGGCGGTGAAGAAGTAGTGCTGCAGCAGGGCGATCCAACCGCCGGCGACTTCGGTGTTGTTGAGCGGAGATTCGCCGTATTTGGCGAAGGCGAGCTTGTTGAACTTGCCCTGCGCATACCAGGCCGCGCCGACGAAGGCATAGGCTTCCGGATTGTAGACACCAAACAGGCCACCGCTCTGCGCCGGCGGGGCGGTGCGCTGCAATTGGCGGTATTCGTTGCCGACCCAGGGCGATGCGCTCGCATTGGCCACTTCTTCGCGCGTCTCGATCAGATAGCTGCCGCGGGTGAAGATGAAGACCTTGCGCACGCTGATGCCCGACGCGTCGGTCCAGGTCAACGGCACTTCGATCTTGTCGCTGCCCGCGGCCAACTCGTAGTTCGTCTTCTCGACGCTGAACAAGGCCTTGTGGTTGGGTGCCGCGGCGCCGTTGCTGACGAGGCCGGTCTGGGCGACGAAGTAGTGCGCACCGTCGTCGTCGAGCAGACGCACGGGCTTGGTCTTGTCTTTCGGGTCGATCGGATAAGCGAGCAGATCCGCGCGCACGACGCTGCCGCCGGCGGTGCTGATCCTCACGTGCAGTACGTCGGTCTGCACTTCGATCGTCTGAGCCGCGGGATTGGCGGCGGCGGCGGCAGACGGTGCGGACGGATTCGCGTTGGCGGCGGACGCGGCGGACGGCACGTCGTTGCCGCCGGTGCCCGCTGCAGGCGCCGCGGCATTGCCGGTTGCGACCGTCTGCGGCACGGCCGCCGGTTTCGGACCGTAATCCTGCTCCCATGCCTGATAAAGGAAAAAGCCGACAGCGAGGAGGGCGAGCAGCAGGAACGAGCGGGTGCTGGACATGGGCAAACTTCAGAGGAAAGAAAGGCGCGCGATCAGGCGGTGAGGGCGCGAGCGCGGGGATTCAAGCGGATCGGACGCGGTCGCGCATTGTGCCGGGAGGCTCGGCGGCGTTCAACAATCCCGGAGCCGACGGACCTTGCGCGGCGCGGGCCGCTTCGCTCGCCGCCTGGGCGATCAGCTTGCGCCAGAGATGCTCGAGTTCTTCGCGCAGGACGGCATTGGCGAGGTCGGCCGTCGATGTACGCGCGATGATGAGAATGTCGCAGGCCGGCAGGCCGGGCCGGCGAAGACGAAAGCTTTCGCGGATCTGCCGGCGAATGCGGTTGCGCACGACGGCCAGTTTGGAGACGCGGCGCGACACGGCCATGCCGAGGCGCGCGGTCTGCGCCTCGTTTGGCCGGTATTCGCACTGGAAGTGCCGCGAAGATACGCGCTTGCCGCAGCGGCGCAGCGCGCCGAAGTCGTCCGGCCGCAGCAGGCGTGCGGTACGCGGATGGGCGAAGCTCGGCGATGAGGGACTCATCGCATCGACAACAGGTTCGCGTGAACGCGATCCCAAACCAATCCGACTATGGGATCAGGCGCTTGCGGCCCTTGGCGCGGCGTGCGTTGAGGACGGCGCGGCCACCGCGCGTCTTCATGCGTGCGCGAAAGCCGTGGGTGCGGGCGTGTTTGAGATTGCCGGGCTGGAAGGTGCGCTTGGTAGCCATGACGTAGCCAAAACGGAGGACAAAGGAGCGGAATAGTAACGATTAGGCGCGGCCAACGTCAAGCAGAGCAGGCTTGGCGGCCATGTTCGCGCGAGCGTAGACTCCTCAGCCGTTCGGGCGAAGTCCGCCCGTGCGCCATCCGTGGAAACTCCGTAATGACCGATTTGTGGCGCCGCTGCCTGGAACGCCTAGAGGGCGAATTCAGCGTTGAAGACCTGCACACCTGGCTTGCCCCTCTGCAAGCCACCGAAGACGAGAACGGCCTGCGCCTGCTCGCCCCCAATGCCTACACGCTCGACATCGTGCGTGAACGGTTCCAGCTGCGCATCGCCGCGGTGCTTCAGCACCTCAACGGCGGGCCGGTGCCTCTGCGTTTCGAGGTCGGTACGGTCAGCAAGGCACCCGCTGCCGCACCGCGCAAGATCGCGCCGAACGGCGCTCACACGCGCGGAGGCAAGAACGGCGAGACCGATCCGTTCGAATCGAACGTCGATCCGCACTATACCTTCGAGTCGTTCGTCGAAGGCAAGTCGAACCAATTGGGCAAGGCCGCAGCCATGCAGGTGGCGAACAATCCGGGC
Source organism: uncultured bacterium (assembly GCA_966424745.1). GTDB lineage: Bacteria > Pseudomonadota > Gammaproteobacteria > Xanthomonadales > Rhodanobacteraceae > Rudaea. Next base: position 251 of record CBJLOV010000073.1, on the reverse strand, counting down.
CGGGCCTACAACCCGCTGCTGCTCTACGGCGGCACCGGACTCGGCAAGACACACTTGATGCACGCTGCCGGCAATCTGATGCGCGCACTCAATCCGGCGACCAAGGTCATGTATCTGCGCTCGGAGCAGTTCGTCAGCGAAATGATCCAGGCGCTGCGCACCAAGAGCATGGACGACTTCAAACGTCGTTTCCGCGCAGTCGACGCGCTGCTGATCGACGATATCCAGTTCTTCGCCGGCAAGGATACGAC
>CBJLOV010000072.1:0-19806 GCA_966424745.1 uncultured bacterium | reverse complement strand
TTTGGGTTTGTTCTTTGCGTGTGGCGTGTTGCCCTCCCCGTTTTCTTCCCCTCTCGGCCACCTCGACGAGGATCTCGAAGCGTTCTACGAATACTACGCGCTGCATACCGAGCCGTGGGACGGCCCGGCCGGCATCGTGCTCTGCGACGCACGCCATGCCGCCTGCGCGCTCGACCGCAACGGCCTGCGGCCGGCACGCTGGGCGCGGTCCGACGACAACCACGTTATCGTCGCCTCGGAAGCCGGCCTGTGGGACGTGCCGGCCGAGCGCATCGTCGCCAAGGGCCGCTTGGGGCCGGGCGAAATGATCGCGGTCGACCTGGTCGAGCACAAGCTGCTCGACAGCGCTGCGATCGACGCGGTCAACCGCGCGCGCGCGCCGTACAAGAAATGGCTGCGCCAGGAGCTGACCTACCTCGAATCGCATCTGATCGACCCGGCGCTCGCCGCCGAGCCGTTCTCGCCCGAGGTGCTTGCGCGCTATCAGAAGCAGTTCGCGCTCACCCGCGAAGAGCGCGACGTGATCCTGAAGACGCTGGCCGAGGACGAGGCCGAGGCCACCGGCTCGATGGGCGACGACACGCCGATCGCCGTGCTCTCGCAGAAGTCCCGTCCGCTGTACGAGTACTTCCGCCAATCGTTCGCCCAGGTGACCAACCCGCCGATCGATCCGCTGCGCGAACGCCTGGTCATGTCGTTGACCACGCAGATCGGCCTCGAACGCAATGTCTTCGACCTCTCGCCCGACAACGCCAAGCAGGTCCTGCTCAACTCGCCGATCCTCTCGCAGCGCAAGCTGCGCCAGATCCTCGCGCTGCCGCACGTGGCGCCGGCAAACATCAAGCTCGACCTGTACTACGACGAGAAGATCGGCCTCAAGGCCGCGATCGAGGGCCTCTGCGACCGCGCCGAAGATGCCGTACGCAGCGGCACGATGCTGATCCTGCTGTCCGACCGTTACCCGGTGCCGGGTCTGCTGCCGATCCATGCCCTGCTGGCAACCGGCGCGGTGCATGCGCGCCTGACCCGGAAACGGCTGCGTTGCGACTGCAACATCCTCGTCGAAACCGGCAATGCGCGCGATGCACACCACTTCGCCTGCCTGATCGGTTTCGGCGCGACCGCGGTCTATCCCTACCTGTCGTACCAGACGCTGTACGACATGAACAAGCGCGGCGAACTCAAGGGACGCCAGGGCGAGCCGCCGAGCGAAATCGGCCGCAGCTACCGCCGCGGTATTCAGAAGGGCCTGCTCAAGATCATCTCGAAGATGGGCATCGCCACGATCGCGGGCTATCGCGGCGCGCAGTTGTTCGAGATCGTCGGCCTCGATGCGGAAGTCGTCGACCTGTGCTTCCCCGGCACGCCGTCGCGCATCGGCGGCGCCGGCTTCAGCGACATCCAGGCGGAATACAAGGCGCAGTCGATCGCCGCGCGCGATCCGAACTACGCGCTGCCGCCGGGCGGCCTGATGAAGGCGCTGCCGGGCGGCGAGTTCCACATGTACAACCCCGAGGTCGTGGGCTCGCTGCAGCTCGCGGTGCGCACGGGCGATGCGAAGCTGTACCGCCGCTACGCCGACGCGGTCGACAGCCGCGTGCCGGCGGCGATCCGCGACCTGCTCGACGCGCAGGGCGTCGGTGTGCCGGTCCCGCTCGAGGAAGTCGAGCCGGCCGAAAAGATCCTCAAGCGTTTCGATTCGGCCGGCATGTCGCTCGGCGCACTGTCGCCCGAAGCGCACGAGTCGCTCGCGATCGCGATGAACCGCCTCGGCGCGCGCAGCAACTCGGGCGAAGGCGGCGAGGACCCGGTGCGCTACGGCACCGAGAAGATGTCGAAGATCAAGCAGGTCGCTTCGGCCCGCTTCGGCGTGACCCCGGCCTATCTGGTCAATGCCGAGGTGCTGCAGATCAAAGTCGCCCAGGGCGCCAAGCCCGGCGAGGGCGGTCAGCTGCCGGGGCACAAGGTCAACGGCCTGATCGCGCGCCTGCGCTATGCGCGTCCCGGCATCGGCCTGATCTCGCCGCCGCCGCATCACGACATCTACTCGATCGAGGACTTGGCGCAACTGATCTACGACCTGAAAGAGGTCAACCCGTCGGCGCTCGTTTCGGTCAAGCTCGTCTCCAATGCGGGCGTGGGCACGATCGCCGCAGGCGTGGCCAAGGCCAACGCCGATCTGATCACGATCTCCGGCCATGACGGCGGCACCGGCGCCAGTCCGCTGACTTCGATCCGCTATGCCGGCTCGCCGTGGGAACTCGGCCTGTCGGAAACGCAGCAGACGCTCGTGCGCAACGGCCTGCGCCAGCGCGTGATCGTGCAGACCGACGGCGGCTTGAAGACCGGTCTCGACGTGATCAAGGCGGCGATGCTCGGTGCCGAGTCGTTCGGCTTCGGCACCGCGCCGATGGTCGCGCTCGGCTGCAAGTACCTGCGCATCTGCCATCTGAATTCCTGCGCGACCGGCGTGGCCACGCAGAATGACGAGCTGCGCAAGAAGCATTTCCACGGACCGCCCGAGCAGGTCGAAAATTTCTTCCGCTTCGTCGCCGAAGACGTGCGAACGCATCTGGCGAGGCTCGGCGTGCGCAGGCTCGACGAGATCATCGGCCGCGCCGATCTGCTCAAACAGCGCGAGGGCGCAACGACCAAGCAGCGCAAGGTCGATCTGTCGCCCCTGCTCGGCACCGGCCTTTCCACCGATGCGCCGGCCTGTGCGGCCGCGCCGATTCCGCAGAGCGACCTGGCCAAGCGCATCGCCGCCGACACCAAGGCCGCGATCGAAAAAGCCGCCGGGGGCGAGTTCCGCTACGCGGTCGTGAACACGGACCGTTCGATCGGTGCGCGTCTCTCCGGCGATGTCGCCCGCAGATATGGCGACCAGGGCATGGCGGCCAACCCGATCACGCTGCGTCTCGAGGGTGCCGCAGGCCAAAGCCTCGGCGCATGGAACGCGGGCGGCGTGCACATCGTACTCGACGGCGAGGCGAACGACGGCGTCGGCAAGGGCATGGCCGGCGGCCGCATCGTCGTGCGTCCGCCGCAGGGCGCGGGTTTCCCGAGCCACGAATCGTCGATCGTCGGCAATACCTGTCTGTACGGCGCGACCGGCGGCGAGTTCTACGCCGCGGGCCGCGCGGGCGAGCGCTTCGCCGTACGCAACTCGGGCGCGCTCGCCGTGATCGAGGGTGTCGGCGACCATTGCTGCGAATACATGACCGGCGGCACCGTCGTCGTGCTCGGCCGCTGCGGCGTCAATTTCGGCGCGGGCATGACCGGCGGCTATGCCTTCGTCCTCGACGAGGCGCGCGACTTCGTCGACCGCTACAACCACGAGCTCGTCGACATCACGCGCATTTCGCACGAGGGCATGGAGAACTACTGGCAGCACCTGCGCAGCCTGCTGCTGCGCTACGTCGAAGCGACCGACAGCGCCTGGGGCCGCCGCGTCGTCGAGGAGTTCCGCGAGCTCGTGCACAAGTTCTGGCTGGTCAAGCCGAAGGCCGCAAGCCTCGACTCCCTCGCCGACGAACTGCGTCGCGCGGCGTAAGTCATGAAAAGCATTTTTGGACGCGGATTTGCGCGGATAAACGCAGATAAGGCAAAAAAACGATCGGCAGTCGAACGACCGATCTGCTTTTATCCGCGCAAATCCGCGTCAAAAGGCCTTTGCTCTTTGGTGAATTGTGAAAAAAGATAATTTTCCATTTTTGCGTTTTCCCCGCGAGCTGCCGCGCGAGCTCAATGTGCCCGTGCGCATTCTCGGCTACGGCGAAATCCATACGACTTTCACCGGCGAGCAGGTCACCGAACAGGCGTCGCGCTGCATCGACTGCGGCAATCCGTACTGCTCCTGGGGCTGTCCGCTCAACAATCACATTCCGCGCTGGCTGGAACTGGCTCGCGAAGGCCGCGTCGAGGACGCCGCCGCGCTGATGCACGAAACCAATCCGCTGCCCGAGATCTGCGGCCGCATCTGCCCGCAGGACCGGCTCTGCGAACAGGCCTGCACGCTCGAAACCGGCTTCGGCGCGGTCACGATCGGTGCGATCGAGCGCTCGATCACCGACGAAGCGTTCAAGCGCGGCTGGCGGCCGAAGCTCGACGACGTCGAGCCCACGGGCAAACGCGTCGCCGTCGTCGGCGCGGGTCCCGGCGGGCTCGCCGCGGCCGACGTGCTTGCGCGCTCCGGCATCGCAGCCGAGGTTTTCGACCGCTACGAAGAAATCGGCGGCCTGCTCACGTTCGGCATCCCGCCGTTCAAGCTCGACAAGAAGATCGTCGATACGCGCCGCGAGGTGCTCGAGGGCATGGGCGTGAAGTTCCGTCTCAATACCGAAGTCGGCAAGGATGTGGATTTCTCCACGCTGGTGAAGGACTACGACGCGGTCTTCCTCGCCACCGGCGCGTACAAGTTCGTCGACGGCAAGCTGGCCGGGCAGGAATTGCCCGGCGTGTATGCCGCCCTGCCGTTCCTGATCGCGAACATGCGTCGCCTGCTGGTTGGGTCGAACATGGGTCATCCTGACCCAGTTCGACTCGCCGAATCCGGAGCAAGTCCGGACTCGGCTCCGTCGCAGTCCGCAAACGGACTGCACGGGCGGGCCATCCCTGGCCCGCTGGCTTACGGTGATGCCGTCCTTCCCGATTTGCTCGGCAAGCGCGTCGTCGTCCTCGGCGGCGGCGACACGTCGATGGACTGCGTGCGCACCAGCGTGCGCCACGACGCGGAAAGCGTCACCCTCGTCTATCGCCGCGACGAAGCGAACATGCCCGGCTCGCGCCGCGAGGTGAAGTACAGCCGCGACGAAGGCGTCGATTTTCTGTTCCAGCGCCAACCTCTGGAAATCCTCGGTGACGCGAACGGCGTGACCGGCGTGCGCGTCGGCGAAACGCGCCTGGTCGACGACGGCAGCGGCCGCGCGCGTTCGGAAGTCATCCCGGGCAGCGAGGAAGTGCTGCCGGCCGACGTCGTGATTCTCGCCTTCGGCTTCCTGCCCGAGCCGCCGGACTGGGCCATCGCCAACGGCATCGAGTTCGAGCCGAACGGCAAGGTCGCGCTCGGCGGCGCGGGCCGGTTGCCGCTGCAGACCACGAATCCCAAGGTCTTCGCCGGCGGCGACATGTGGCGCGGCGCCGACCTCGTCGTGCGCGCCGTGCTCGACGGCCGCGAAGCGGCCAAGGCGATCAAGCAGATGTTCGCCGAGCAGACGGCCGGCGCCGACTCCGCGTCGGCGTGATCCGGCGCCGGTGCGGCAGGCGCAGGCGAGCCGCATCGCAGCCGATCGGTCCGAGCCCTTCGTCTTCCCGCACCGGTGCGCGAGCCGCGCCCATGAGGCTCTTGCGCAGGATCGCGATTGCCAGCAGCATGCAGGCGCTTTCATCGCCGTTCGCGCCGCTCAGGCAGAGGTTCTGCACATGAACGCACCTGCTCGCAACAGCACGGTCCGGGCTTGGATTTGCCTTTTCATTGCGATAGCGACGGAGGTGCTGGGCACCTCGTTCATGGCCGAATCGGCGCGCGACGGAGGCTATGCGGGCTACCTGGCGATGGCTGCCGCGTTGAGCATGTCGTACTACTTTCTGGCCCTGTCCGTTCGCCATATCCGCGTCGGCATCGCCTACGCCGTGTGGGAGGGGGTCGGCGTTGCCCTGTTGACCCTGATCGGCGTTGTCGTTTTCCGGGACGTGCTTTCGATCCGGGATCTCGTCGGCCTGGCGATCGCCATCGCCGGCATCGTCTGCGTGGCCCTCGGCGAGGAACATGGATCATGACCCTCGTGCCGATTCTGTTCGTGGCCGGCTCCGCCCTGATCGATATCGCCGCCAATATGATGGTTGCGAAATCGCAGGGATTCCGTCGACTGGGGTGGGGGCTCGGCGCGATCGTCCTGGTCTGGATCGCCTTTGCACTGCTGGGCCAGGCGGTCAAAAGCATGGACTTGTCGATCGCCTATGCGATGTGGGGGGCGATCGGGATAACCGGAACGGCCGTATTCGGCCGAATCCTGTTCGGGCACCGACTGCGGCCGACAGGCTGGTTTGGAATCGCGCTGATCGCGGTGGCCGTCGCCGTGCTGTCGGCGGCCTGACGCGGCCGCGCAAGAGAGGAAGAAAGGAATGACCGCGCGAGACGCGCGGTCACGGCATCCGCTCGCTCAGTTGACCGCGTCTTTCACCGTCGCTGCGTGCGGCAGTACTTGTGCGGCGAGCTTGGTATCCGAGCGCAACAGATCGACCTCGTCGGCGACGATGTGCGCGGCTTCGTTGAGCACGACATCCTTGAGCGCCTTGCGCCGCTTTTCCTCGTCGAGATCGGACTTGAGGCTGCGCTCGTCGGCCTGCAGGCCATCGTCCTGATTCGGATTGTCGGCCGAACCGCGCTTGTTCGGCGCGGGCTTGGACGCATTCGACTGCGCGACCGTCGCCTTGCCCTCCGCGCTCGCTGCCGCATCGGCCTTCGTCGCCGAAGCCTGATCCTTGCCCGTCTCGGAGAACTGCTCCGGATGCCGCTCGCGACGCTTGGCTTCCTGTTCGTCGCGTTCCTGGCGGCGCACGGTTTCGTTGAGCGAAATGGTCTTGTCCTCGCGCAGCTTGCGCACATCGGCGACGTCGGCCTGGTAGGCAAGCCATTCCTTGTCGGCGCCGGCGCGCTTGTCGTGACGCGCGATCAGCAACGGCGCCAGCCCTTTCAGATCCCCGGTCGGCGTGTAGTCGGCCGGCGCAATCGACGTCCACGGCAACGCATTGTCGTAAGACTGTTCGCCGTTCTGGGTGAAGTCGCCGGTGACCGGAAATTGAATATCGGGCGTGACGCCGCGCAGCTGCGTCGAGCCGCCGTTGATGCGGAAGAACTGCGCGATCGTCATCTTGAGTTCGCCGTAGGTCGGCTTCTCGTTGCCGTGCATCTGGTCGAGATCGAGCAGGTTCTGCACCGTGCCCTTGCCGAACGTCGGCTCGCCGAGTATCAGGCCGCGGCCGTAGTCCTGAATCGCCGCAGCGAAGATTTCCGAGGCCGAGGCGGAATTGCGGTTGACGAGCACCGCGAGCGGGCCGCTCCAGACCATGCCGCCGTCGCGGTCTTCCTCGGTTTCGACGCGGCCGTTCGAGCTGCGCACCTGCACGACCGGGCCCTTGTCGATGAACAGGCCGGTCAGGTCGGTCGCCTCGTTGAGCGAGCCGCCGCCGTTGTTGCGCAGATCGATCAGCACGCCTTCGACCTTCTGCTTCTTCAGATCGGCGATCAGCTTGGCCACGTCGCGCGTGGCGCTCTTGTAGTTCGCGTCGCCGCGGCGGCGCGCATCGAAGTCCTGATAGAAGGTCGGCAGGGAGATCACGCCGACCTTGTGGGTGACCTCGCCGTCCTTGGTTTCGATGACCGAGCTCTTCGCCGCCTGCTCCTCGACCGCGACCTTCTTGCGCACCAGCGCGATCGTTTCGTGCTTGCCGTCCGGGCCCGCGTCGGCCGGCAGGATTTCCAGGCGCACGACGGTGTCCTTGGCGCCGCGGATCTTCTCGACCACGTCGTCGAGGCGCCAGCCGATCACATCGGTGATCGCACCGTGCTCGCCCTGGCCGACGCCGACGATGCGGTCGCCGACCTTGACCTTGCCCGACAGGGCGGCCGGGCCGCCCGGCACGACTTCGCGGATCGCGGTGTAGTCGTCTTCGCGCTGCAGCACCGCGCCGATGCCTTCGAGCGAGAGCTTCATCTGGATTTCGAAATTCTCGGCCTGGCGCGGACCCAGGTAATTGGTATGCGGTTCGATCGCCATCGCATAGGCGTTGAGGAAGACCTGGAACGCGTCTTCGCCGGTGAGCTGGCGCATGCGGTCGACGTAGTTCGCGTAACGCTTGTCGAGCGTCTCGCGGATCTTCGCGTCGTCCTTGCCGGCGAGCTTCAAGCGCAACCAGTCGTTCTTCACGCGCTTGCGCCACAGGTCGTTGACCTCGGCGTCGGTCTTCGCCCAAGGCGCCTTCTCGCGCTGGTACTGGTAGCTTTCGTCCTTGGAGAAATCGAAGCCCTTCTTCAGCTCGGCGCGCGCAAAGGCGGTGCGCTCGCCGACGCGTTCGACGTAGAGATTGAAGATCGCGAACGCAACGGAAAGATCCTTGTTGCGGATCGCGTCGCCGAGCTTGTCGCGCGCCGGCGCGAAGCGGTCGATGTCGGCCTGGGTGAAGAACAGACGGTCTGCGTCGAGGGAATCCAGGTAGCGGTCGAACACCTGCTGCGACATCTTCGTGTCGAAGGCTTCCGGCTTGTAGTGCATACGCGTCAGGATGCGCGTGGCCATCAGGGCCGCATCGGCCTGTTCCTGAGTCGGTTTGAGCGCGATCGCGGTTGCCGCGTCGCCCTGAGGTTTGGCGAACGCCAGCGTCGCGGCGAGGGCCACCGCCAGCAGGGTCGGCGCGATCCACAAGACCTTACGATTACGCACCAGCATTGTCACTCTCCAGTACCTATGCGCTCGTCCCTGACCGCGGGGATCATAGAGCGGTCATCCCTGGCCGCACTCTCTGTTTTTTGCGTACGTCCCTGAACGCGAAGATCAAGAAACGGCCATCCATGGCCGCACTTTTCAATCCTTAAGTTCATGCGACTTCGACGAATCCCGCCGCGTGCGCCATCTGGTCGGCATGGTACGACGACCGTACCAGCGGGCCCGACGCGACATGCTCGAAACCGAGCTTGTGCCCGTAGTCGGCCAGAGCGTCGAATTCGGCCGGCGTCCAGTAGCGCAACACGGGATGATGATGCGGCGTCGGCTGCAGGTATTGACCGATCGTCACCATATCGACATCGTGCGCCCGCAGATCGTTCAACGCGCCGTGCACCTGCTCTTCGGTTTCGCCGAGACCGAGCATGATGCCCGACTTCGTCGGCACATCCGGATGCTGCGCCTTGAAGCGTTTAAGCAGGCTTAACGACCAGTCGTAGTCGGCCCCGGGACGCACGTTCGGATAGAGCTCGCGCACCGTTTCGAGATTGTGGTTGAACACGTCGGGCGGCGCGTCCTTGAACACTTCGAGCGCGCGCTCCATGCGGCCCTTGCCGCGGAAATCGGGGGTCAGGATCTCGAGCTTGGTCGCTGGATTGAGCGCCCGGACCTCGCGGATACAGTCGGCGAAATGGCCGGCACCGCCGTCGCGCAGGTCGTCGCGGTCGACCGAGGTGACGACGACGTAGCGCAGGCCCATGTCGCGGATCGTTTCGGCGAGGTGGCGCGGCTCCTCGGCGTCCGGCGGCTTGGGCCGGCCGTGGGCGACGTCGCAGAACGAGCAGCGCCGCGTGCAGACTTCGCCAAGGATCATGAACGTCGCCGTGCCCTTGCCGAAGCATTCGTGGATGTTCGGGCAGGAGGCTTCTTCGCAAACCGTGACGAGGCGGTTCGCGCGCAGTTTGGATTTGAGCTTCGCCACCGCATTGCCGGGCGGAATGCGCACGCGGATCCAGTCGGGCTTGCGCAGCATCGGCGCGGCGGCGTCGAAGCCGGCGCGGTTGCGCGCGATCTTGTTCTCGCCGAGCAGCTTTTCGCCGGTGCGGATCGCCGCCGAAGGGGCGGCTCCGGCGACGACCGCGTCGTTCACCAGGGCAATGGGAATGGTCTTGTCGAGGGAATTCATGCCTGCACGCTAACATCCATGGAGGGTAAGGCGCCAGCGCCGGTCGTCACGGGCGGCGGCGCGATCTGAACGGCCAAGCCCAGTTGCCGAGCCAGGTGGGCGACGAGCTCGGCTTCGACGTCGGCCAGCGACGAAGGTCCGCCGAGGTCCATCAATTGGGTGACGGCGAGGCCCTGGTAGCCGCAGGGGTTGATGCGGTGAAACGGTTCCAGGTCCATGTTCACGTTGAAGGCGAGGCCATGGAACGTGCAGCCGCGGCGCACGCGCAGGCCGAGCGCGGCGATCTTGGCGCCGGCGACGTAGACGCCCGGTGCGCCTTCCTTGCGCACGGCTTCGATGTTCCACACGGCCAACGTGTCGATGATCGCCTGCTCGATGCGGCAGACCAGCTCGCGGATGCCGAGCTTGAGCCGGCGCAGGTCGATCAGGGGATAGGCCACGATCTGGCCGGGGCCGTGATAGGTCACCTGCCCGCCGCGATCGACCGGCACGACCGGGATCTCGCCCGGCATCAGCACGTGCTCCCATTTGCCGGCCTGGCCGAGCGTGAACACGGGCGGATGCTCGACGACCCAGAGCTCGTCCGGCGTTTCCGCGCCGCGCGCGTCGGTGAACGCCTGCATCGCGCGCCACATCGGTTCGTAGGGAGCCAAGCCCGGGAAACGCCTGACCAGCAACGGCCGGGATTCGGGGCTCGGAACTCGAAACTCGCAAGAAGCAGACACAACGACGCCTGTATTTCGCCGAAAAGCTTTAGATGGTTACCGGAAACCGACAATCAAGCCGTTGGATAGGATCGAAGACCGCCGATTTTCCCCGAGCCCGCGCTTCAAAGCGTCCATTTGACTGCCGGATCCCCGCGCAACGCCGCGTGCGCGGCCTCGTACATCTCGCGCGAAGGACAAGTGAAAGTGACGCTGACCGAGACGAAGTTGCCGTTGCTCGACGGGCGGATGCGCTCGGAACCGTTGAGCACGGCCATGCCGAGGCCGACGATGATTTCCGGCACGCGCTGCTCGAGGCCGTCATGGGCCTTGCCGACCGCGGTGATCTCGAATGCGCCCGGGAACTGGAACCCCTGGCCCGGGTTCTCGGCGTGAATCTTGTCCAGTTCGTGCTGATCGAATTTCTTCATCATTTCACCGGTGTGGGATTGCCGACCGTCGTCGTGCCGACCGCCGAGGTTTCCGTCGTCGGCGCGCTCTTGAAGTACAGCACGATGCCGTCGACGAAACGGCGCCACCAGCTGCCTTCGGGCTGCTCTTCGAGCACGACGAGCGGACGCTCGACGAGCACCTTGTCGTCGAGCTTCACGCGCACGGCGCCGACCTGCTGGCCCTTGGCGTACGGCGCGATCAGGCGGCTCGGACGCTCCATCGTCGGCTTGAGTTCGTTGTAGCGGCCGCGGGGAATGGTGATCAGCAAATCTTCGCTCAGTCCAAGCGCCGCGCCGGCGTTCGCCCCGCGCCACAACTGCGGCGTGTCGAGCGGCTTGTTCGCGTCGAACAGCTTATGCGTTTCGAAAAAGCGGAAGCCGTAGTTGAGCACGGTCTGGTTCGCGTCGGCGCGCTCCTTCTCGCTGCCGGTGCCCATGACCACGGCGATCAGACGCTGGTCGCCGCGCTTGGCCGAGGTGGCCAGGCAGAAGCCGGCGTCCTTGGTGTGGCCGGTCTTGATGCCGTCGACCGAGGAATCGCGCCAGAGCAGCGAATTGCGGTTGTGCTGGGTGATGCCGTTCCACTCGAATTCCTTGATCGCGTAGATCTTGTATTCCTCGGGATAATTGTGGATCAGCGCGCGCGACAGGAGCGCGATGTCGTGCGCCGTCGTGTACTCGTCCGCTGCGGGCAGGCCCGAGGGATTGACGTAGTGCGTGCCGGTCATGCCGAGCTGCTGCGCGTACTGGTTCATCAGCGCGGCGAAGGTCTGCTCGGAACCGGCGACGTGCTCGGCCAGCGCGATCGCCGCGTCGTTGCCGGACTGGATGATCATGCCGTACAGCAGGTCCTTCAGCGGCACCTTGGAGTTGAGCTTGAGAAAGCTGGTCGAACCGTCGGTGCCCGCGCCGCCGCCGCGCCAGGCATTCTCGCTGATGTAGACCTCGTCCTCCATCTTGACCTTGCCCGCGGCGATCTGCGCGGCGACGACGTAGGACGTCATCACTTTGGTGATCGAGGCGGGATCGACGCGCGCGTCGATGTTGTCGCCGGCGAGGATCTGCCCGCTCGTGTAGTCCATCAGCACCCAGCTCTTCGCGTTGAGCTGCGGCTGCGGCGGCACCGGCACGTTGAGCGCGTTCGCCGCCGGCATCGGTGTCGCCTGCGGCACCGGCATGGATTCGCCGGCGGCAGTCTCGGTCTTCTGCTCGGCCTGCTTGGCCTCCTGTTCCTTCTGTTCCTTCTGTTGCTGGGCCTGCTGCTGCCGGTGCTTGGTCCGCGCCTCGCCCGGCGCCGCCGCCACTACGGCGGCAGAAACCAAAATACACAATGCAGCTTTTTGTACAAATTGCAGATTCTTCATTTCTCGAAATATTCCATCTTGGCGGGCCCTCGCAAATGCGGGGCAAGACGCGGGCAAAACCGGCCTCGGACCGCCGAATTTTACACGCCGCGGCCGAATGCGACGACCGTCTCATTCAAAATCCGGCTCAATCGTCGATCGCCACACGCGGCTCGCCGAGACCCAGCGCCCGCACTTTCGGCGTCAGCGCATCGGCCTCGTCGGCGTCGCGCAGGGGCCCGATGCGCACCCGCCTCACCATTCTGCCGTTGGACGTGCCCTCGACGACGCGCACCGCACCGAGTTGCGCGTTGCGTACGGTCGATGCCGCACGTTCGGCGTTGGCCTGGTCCGAGTAAGCGCCGACCTGCAGGTATAGCGCCGGCTTGTGGATTTTTTCTGGCGGCGGCGCGGCGGCGGTGCGCGTTTCCGCGCGCGCCTGCGGGGCCGGGGCCGGGGCCTGTGCCGGGACCGGGGCGGCCGGCGCCGACGCGCGCGCAGCGCGATCGCGCTCGGGATGATCCGGGTCGATCGCGCGCACTTCGACGAGGCCGGTGCCCTTCTGCCAGATGCCGAGCTTGATCGCGGCGACGTAGGACAGGTCGATGACGCGGTTCTCGGCAAACGGCCCGCGGTCGTTGATGCGCACGATCACGCTGGCCCCGTTGTCGAGATTGGTCACGCGCGCGAAGCTCGGCAGCGGCAGGGTCTTGTGCGCGGCGGAAAACGCGTACATGTCGTACTTCTCGAAGTTCGACGTGGTGTAGCCGTGGAACTTGTTGCCGTACCACGAGGCGATGCCGCGCTCGACGTAGCCCGAGGCGTTCGGCAGGACGGTGTAGGTTTTGCCGAGCACCTCGTAAGGCGACTTGTTGCCGTACACCGAACGCGGCTCGGACTTCGGCACGGGTTCCGGGATCTTGCTGACGTCGGGCAGTGCCCCGCCGGGCCCGGAATCGCTGTCCTGCGAATAGCGGCTCGACTGCGGGCGCGAGGTGTCGTCGGGCCGCGACGACGAGGTGCGCTTTACCGCCTTGTGGCCGCCGCAGCCGGCGAGCAGAAGCAACACCGTGGCGGCTCCCGCGCGCAGCAGCACGGCGGCCTCGCTGCGCTTCATTTCGCTGCGGATTTGTCGCCGACCTGGGCGGCGATTTCCTGGCTGAGCTGGTACACGGCGAGGCTATAGAGCGGGCTGCGGTTGTAGCGCGAGATCGCGTAGAAATTCTGGAACGCGATCCAGACCTCCGGGCCGTCCTCGCCTTCGAGCTTCACCAGCGTCGCCAGCGCGTCGCTGCCGGCGTCGACCTTGCCCGCCGGCGTATAGCCCCACTCGGCCAGTTGCTGCAGCGAATACGCCGGCTTGAGGTTTTCCGGCGTCACCGCGCGTGAGTTCGCGCTGATCTTGGCGCGCACCGCGACCGGGCCGCCCTTCTGCCAGCCGTTGCCCACGAAGTAATTGGCCACGCTGGCGATGATGTCGGGCAGCGAGTTCCACAGATCGATCACGCCGTCGCCGTCCTCGTCGCGGGCGAACTTGGCGATGCTCGACGGCATGAACTGGCCCCAGCCCATCGCGCCGGCATAGGAGCCCGTCAGGTTTTCGATCGGCGTGGGGAAGGTCGATCCGTGCAGCAGGAACAATTGGCGCAGTTCGCCGCGGAAGAAATCGGCGCGCGGCGGATAGTAGAACGCGAGCGTGGTCAGCGCATCGAGCACCTTGTAGCGCCCGGGAATGCGGCCGTAGGCGGTTTCCACGCCGATGATCGCGGTGACGAGCGTCGCGGGCACGCCGGTCTCCTCCTCCACGCGCTTGAGCAGCGCCGCGTTCTGCCGATAAAACGCGGCGCCGCCGTCGATGCGCATCTGGGTCAGGAAGATCGGCCGGTATTCGCGCCAGGTCTTCGATTCGGCCGGCCGCGAGATCGCATCGATGATCGACTGCTGATAGCGCGCCTTGGACAGCGTCGCGAGCACGTCGGCCGCGGTCAAGTCGGTATCGCGTGCGAGATCGGCGGCGAACTGCTTCTGCGCGGCCGCCACCTGCGCTTGTGTCGGCGGATCGTAGGCTGCCCGCGCCTGCGCTGCGAAAGAGGCGAACAGCAGGCAGGCGCACCAGCAGAGAAGGCGATGGATCATCGATCGGACGGCAGCGGAAAAAGATGCGGCGAGGTTAACATGCCGTGCCGTCAGCGTCGCCTGCAGACCGAGCCGCCGTTAAGCGAAAACTCGCTGACGCAACCACTTGGTCGCAATCCATTTCTCGCCGGCCGCGACCGGCGCGCCGGCGTGCAAGGTCTGCGTCGACGGGTGTGGCTGCGGGTAGCTGAAAAATACCGCGTTGCCCCGCTGCGGCATGACCGCCAGGCCGACGTCCGGAAAGGTCGTCGCTCCGCCGTTCAGCGGCGTGTTGAGGTACATGATCAGGCTCGCCACGCGCTGACCGCCGCGGCGGGTCAGGGCCGGCGTGCCGGGATCGCCCGGATCGAAGTAGTCGTAGTGCGGCTCGTACTCGGCACCGGGCTGGTAGTTCAGCACCTGCAGGCCTTCGCCGTTTTCCGCCGGCCAGTTGAGCAGCCTGGCGATGCGCGCTTCGACGCGCAGGTGCAGCTCGGTCTCGCCGCGCTGGAAGAACATGCCGCGGCTGGTGCGCGCGGAGTCGACCTGGTATTCGCCGGTCTGCCGGTTCACCGTTTCGGACCGCGCCATGCGCGGCTGCGCGGCTGCAATCAAACCCTCGCACTCCTCCGCGCTGAGCAGATCGCCGAACACGACGACGCGCGGCTTCTTCATGACCAAAAGTACCCTTACTTCGCGATCGCCCGCGTCAAGCGACAGCGGCATCTTCTCCACATCGGGCTCGGGCATGCCCTCGCTCGGACGGTCGTTCGCGGCGACCGCGACGCGCGCGCGTGCATTCTCGGCGACGACCACGGCGAGTGCGTCGCTCGCCGCCCTGCGCTGCCAGCCGGCGGCAACCAATTCGGCGATCACCTGATCGCTGCCCGCGCCGGCGAGAGTGCGGTTGAGGATCCATTGCCGCGCTTCGGCGCTCAGATTCACCTTGCTCATGACGTAAGCCTAATTTGCGCGGCACATCCGTTCAATGCGGCGCGCGCCGATGATTGTGTATCGACATCAGCATGCCGAATCCGGCGAGCAGCGACACGACCGAAGTGCCGCCGTAGCTGATCAGCGGCATCGGCACGCCGACCACGGGGAGGATGCCCGAAACCATGCCGCCGTTGACCATGACGTAAACGAAGAACGACATGCTGATCGAGCCGGCAAGCAGGCGCGAATACGTGTCGCGCGCGTTCGCCGCGATCATCAGGCCGCGGCCGACGATGAAGATGTAGAGAACGATCACCGCGGCGACGCCGACGAGGCCCCATTCTTCCGAAAACACCGCGAAGGCGAAGTCCGTCGTGTGCTCGGGCAGGAATTCGAGCTGCGACTGCGTGCCGTGCTGCCAGCCCTTGCCCCAGACGCCACCGGAACCGACCGCGATCTGGCTCTGCAGGATGTGCCAGCCGTCGCCGAGGCGGTCGGCGGCCGGATCGAGGAAGGTGAACAGGCGCTTCTTCTGATAGTCGTGCATGAAATGCCAGGCGAACGGCGCCGCCGCGGCCGCGGCGGCGAGCACGACGCCGATGCGCCACCACGCCATGCCGGCGAGGAAGATCGCGAACATGCCGCTGGCGACGACGAGCAGCGCGGTGCCGAGGTCGGGCTGCTTGGCGATCAGCACCGCGGGAACCGCGATCAGCGCGCCGACGATCGCCAGCGATGCGAAGCGCGGCGGCAGTTCGCGCCGGCTCAATACCCATGCCGCCATCATCGGCATCGTCAGCTTCGACAGCTCGGACGGCTGGAAACGGAATACTTTCAGATCGAGCCAGCGATGGGCGCCGCGGCCCTCGCCCATGACCGCAACGACGAGGAGAAGGAACACGCTGCCGGCGTAGAGCCAGGGCGTCCACTTGCGCAGGCTCTGCGGCGAGACGCGCGCGAGCAGCACCATGAGACCAGCGCCGAGGACGAAGCGTGCGCCCTGGTTGAACGCGACCTTCGTGTCCGGGCCGCCCGCGCTGTAGAGATTGACCAGGCCGACGCAGGCGAGCAGCAGCAGAGCCAGGGCCAGCGGCCAGTCGAGCTCCGGCGGGCGCAGCCAGCGGCGCGCGAACAGGCGCAGACGCAGGCCGAGGTGATCGAAAGCGAACATCATCGCGCGGCCTCGGCGACGCGCGGTCCGGGGGCGTCGTCCGCGTACTTGAGCCAGGCATCGAGGATCTTGCGCGCGATCGGCGCAGCGTCGGAGGCGCCGCTCTTGCCCGCCTCGAGCGCAACGACGACCGCGACGCGCGGATCTTCGGCCGGCGTGAAACTTTCGAACAGCACCTGATGGCGATCGGCGGAAGAAGTCGCGATGAAGGTCCAGGTCTCGTCGAAGCGCGAGAAGCGCTCGGCGGTGCCGGTCTTGCCGGCGATCGCGTACGGAAATTCCTTGCCCAGGCCGCTCACCGTGCTCGGCGGCGGCCCGTTCACCGCGAGCCACATGCCTTCCTCGATCGCTTTCCACGTGTTCGCATGCGTGCCCACGTTCGGACCCGGCATCGGCAACGGCGCCATCTCCACCGACGCACCGACGCCCGACTGCGTCGCGCGCAGCACGTGCGGCGGCCGGTTCGCGCCTTTCGCCGCGACGATCGACAGCGCATGCGCCAATTGCACCGGGGTGACCACCCAGAACCCCTGGCCGAAGCCGGCGTTGACGGTGTAACCGGCGTACCACGCCTGGTTTCGCGTCGCGCGCAGCCACTCGGCCGAGGGCAGCACGCCGACCGCTTCGCCGGCGATATCGATGCCGGTTTTCGCGCCGAAGCCGAACTTGGCGAGGAAGCCGCTGAGGCGGTCGATGCCCATTTCGTAGGCGAGGGAATAGAAATACGTGTTGACCGACCATGCCAGGGCGAGCTTCAGATCGACGCGGCCGGCGGCGAAATCGTCGCGATAACCGCGCGCCTGCCCGGGAATGTGATACTCGCCGGTCGACACGACCGTGTCCGACGGCGTGCGTACGCCCAGTTCCAGCCCCGCGGCGGCGACGTAGGGCTTGATCGTCGAACCGGGAATGAAACCGCCGGCGATCGCGCGGTTGAGCAACGGCTTGCGCGGATCCTGGGTCAGCGTCGCATAGTCGGTACGGCTGATGCCGTTGACGAACAGGTTGCTGTCGAACGCGGGCTCGCTGACCATCGCCAGCACTTCGCCGTTGCGCGGATCGATCACGACCGCGGCGCCGAGCCGCGCGCCGAGCGCTTCTTCGGCCGCACGCTGCAGGCGCGCATCGATCGACAGGTAGAGGTTCTTGCCGGGCGTCGGCGCTACGCGGTCGAGCGTGCGCACCACGCGCCCGTCGGCGTTGACCTCGACCGTCTCGCTGCCCGGCGCGCCGTGCAGCTCGCTTTCGTACCAGCGCTCGATGCCGGTCTTGCCGATGTGCGTCGTGCCGGCGTATTCGTTCGGATCGAGCTTGACCAGTTCGTTCATGTCGATGCGGCTGACATAGCCGATCGTATGCGCGAACAGCGTGCCGAGCGGATAGACGCGGGTCAGGTAGGGCACGATCTCGACGCCCTGGAAACGCCAGCGGTTGACCGAGAAGCGTGCGATTTCGTCCTCGCTGAGCTTGAGCCGCAGCGGCACGCCCTCGAACGCCTTTTTCTTCGTGCGCGCGCTCTTGAAGCGTTCGATGTCGTCGTCGCTGATCGCGATCACGTCACCCAGACTCGCGAGCAGCTTGTCGAGATGTTTGGGACCGCCTTCGATCGCCTCCGGCATGACCTCGAGGCGGAACGCCGCGATGTTGTCGGCGAGCAGCATGCCGTTGCGATCGTAGATCAGACCGCGGCTCGGCGCGACGCTGCGCACCGAGATGCGCTGCTTGTCCGAGGTCTGGGCAAACTCCGCGCCGCGGAACATCTGCAGGAAAACGAAGCGCGAAACAAGCGCGGCAAGGCACAGCACGATGACGAGAAAGCCGATGATCGCGCGCGTGCTGAACGTCTCCGCCTCGGCGCGGGCGTTCTTGATCTGCATGCGCGGTCCGGGCAGGTTCATCTCAGGCGTCGCTTGCGCGCAGGCGCGCGCGCAGGTCGTCGAACAGCAGGAACAGCCATGGCCAGGCGAGCATGCCGGTCACCGGCGCGATCCAGAAATCGAGATCGGGCGGCGGATCGCCGGCGACCGCGTGGACCATCAGATAGACGATGCGGTCGTTGAGCAGCAGGGCGAACACCGCGAGCGTCTGCTGCCACATCGGGAAGAAGCGCAGGCGCGAGCGGAAGCGCAGCACGATGAAGCAAAGGATGCACAGGCGCAGGGCCTGCTCGCCGAGCACCTCGCCGCCGATGAGGTCGGCGACGAGACCGAGCGCGAAGCACAGCCCAAGCGGTACGCGCTCGGGCAGCTCGATCATCCAGTAGATCAGCACGAGGGCGAGCCAGTACGGTTTGAACGGCAGCAACAGCGCCGGCAGCGGCGCCAGCTGGAGCATGAAGCTGGCGACGATGCCGCCCCAGAACAGCCAGTTGAGGCCACGCACGCGCATCAAGGTTCCCCCTGCTTCGCCGCTTCTTCGGCCGGAGTCGACGGCGTCGACGGCTGCGATACGGGTTCGTCGCTGCCCGCGAGCGACGCGGGCGGACCGAACTCCTCGGCCGGCGCGGGCGGCCCGACCGGATTGGCGAGCTCGTGCAGCACGAGCACTTCGGCGCTGCGGTCGAGCGCGGCGTCCGGCGTGGCCTTGGCCGCGGCGAACATGCCGGTCGCGTCGTTGCCGATCGAGCGGATCACCCCGACCGGAAAATCCGCGGGGAAGCGCCCGCCCAGCCCCGAGGTGACGAGCTTGTCGCCCACCTTCACGTCGGCGCTGGCCGGAATGTTCGGCAGCTCCAGGGTGTCGAGCGCGCCGTTGCCGCGCGCGATCGTGCGCAGGCCCGTGCGCTCGATGCGCACCGGCACGGCGTGCGATTTGTCGGAGATCAGCAGCACCGTGCAGCTGCGCGGCCGCACCTCGACGATCTGGCCGACCAGGCCGCGCGCGTCGATCACCGGCTGGCCGACCTTGATGCCGTTGTCGCTGCCCAGATCGAGCATGATCGTCTGCCGCCGGTATGGACCGAAGTCGACGTCGACCACCTTGGCGAGCTGCACCGAGAGGCCGAGACTTTTCTGCACGGAGAGCAGTTCCTGCAGACGCTGGTTCTGTTCCTGCACCGCTTCGACGCGGCGCAGGCGCGTCTGCGCGAGCAGCAGTTGACGGCTCAATTCGGCGTTCTGCTCGGTCAGCGCGCGCCGGTCGGCGAGCGCCACGCGCGCATCGCGCGCGAGCTCCGACGGCGCCGCGGCGAGCCGGTAGATCGGTTCGGTGACGACGCCGGCCGCGGCGCGGACGTGCTCGAGCCAGTCACCGCGCCGGTCGGCGACCATCAGCGCGATCGCCATGACGAGATAGACCACCAGGCGCAAGGTGCTCGATGCGCCTTCACCGAACAGCGGGGCCGTGTTGTTGGCGGGAATGGCCACGGCGTATGGAAAGCAGAAATACTGTGGAGACCAGGTAGGGGCGCGATTTATCTCGCCCGCCGTGTTGAATTACCACTTCGGGAGCGATGAATC
>CBJLOV010000071.1:0-20073 GCA_966424745.1 uncultured bacterium | reverse complement strand
TCGGACATGAGCCGGTAGCGGTCCTCCATCTCGACCACGCACCAGTTGAGCGCGTTCGCGGCGAGCTTCATGTCGGTGACGACCGGCGCGAGCAGATGCGGAATGCCTTCGTACACCGACAGCTCGAGCATCTTCGGATCGATCAGGATCAGGCGCACCTCTTCCGGCGTGGCCTTGTACAGCATCGACAGGATCATCGCGTTGACCGCGACCGATTTGCCCGACCCGGTCGTGCCCGCGACGAGCATGTGCGGCGCGCGCGCAAGATCGGTGACGACGGGCTCGCCCGTGATGTCCTTGCCCATCGCCAGGGTCAGCGGCGAATCCGGCCGCCGGTAGGCGGCCGAGCGCAGAATGTCGGCGAGGCCGATCATCTGCCGTTTTTCGTTCGGCAGCTCCAGGCCCATGCAGGTCTTGCCGGGAATCGTCTCGACGACGCGGATCGAGGTGCGGCCGAGGCCGCGGGCGAGATCCTTCATCAGCGCGACGATCTGGTTGCCGCGCACGCCGACCGCGGGTTCGACCTCGAAGCGCGTGATCACCGGCCCGGCCGACGCGCCGAGCACGGTCACCGGCACCTTGAACTCGCGCAGGCGCTGTTCGATCAGGCGTGACGTTTCATCGAGCAATTCCGGCGAAGCGACGTCGACGACTTCGGATGCGATCGAGAGCAGATCGAGCGGCGGCAGATCGACGCGGACCTTGGGTCGCGCCGGCTCGGCGTCGAGCGCGGCGGCACGCGGGTGTTGCGCGTTGACCGCCGTCGGCACCGGCGCCGACATCGGCACTGCGGACAGAGCGGGGACGTCGTCGTTGGATGCGCGCTGCAAGGAAGCGGGAACAAGGCGTGCCGGCGATTGCGGCGGCTCGATGTACGCCGACGAAAACGCGATCGCCTGCGCATGCGCGGGCTCCTGCGTCGGCGATGCCGACGGTTCGAACCCCGCGGCGGCCGCAGCCGCCTGAACCTGCGCGGACGATTCGGATTCCAGCGCCGGCGCATCGGGCATCGACGCGGACACTTCGGCGCCCGCTGCCTCGTCGTGCAACGGCGCGGCCGCGGCGAAAGCTTCCGGCTCCTCGAGCGGCGCGCGCACCGCGACGGCCTCCATCGCCGGCGCTGCGATCGATGGCGGCGGCGCGGTCGCTGCCGATTGCGTCGGCTTCGCCGACGGCGCGGCACGCCCCATCGGCATCGAAGCGCCGGCCCGGCCGCGCACCGGAATCGTTTGCGGCGACAGCTCGCCGCGCATCGGTACGGACGCCTGTCTCGCCGACGCGCCCGCCATGTCCGCGCGTTCCCCGCCCGCCGCGCTTTCTCCGCGCAACGTGCGCACGATCGCCGCGGCCGCGGCCGAGGGCACCCGCATCGAGCGCGTCGGCGTCGTCTGCGCGGATCGACCGGCGGACAGCGTCGACGCGGTCGAATGGCGCGGCGCGGGCTTTGCCGGCGTCGTCGCGCGCGGCTCGCCGGCGGCCGTTCGATTCTGCGCCGGCTTCGGCGCTGCGTTACGCGGCGCAGGCACTTTATCCGCGGCGACGCGGCGCGCCTGTTGCGGCCTCGATCTGCGGCGCGCACCCGCACTGCGTCCGTGCGATGCGCGCTGGCGAACGACGAACAGGATCGCAAGCGCCGCAACGACCAGCGCGACAAAGACAAACGGAAACATGCGCGGAAGCAAGCGTCCCTTTCAAATTCAACGGCGAATGTTACCGCATGCCGCCCTTGCGCAGGGTCGCCTTCCTCCTCATCGCCGTCGGCGGTCGATGCGTCGGCATGCTCGATTTCCGCGGACGGTTTCCACCGACGTCCTCGCGCGCGAAGGCCTGCCGCGTTCGCCGACGTCGTGCGTGCGTTCGATACCGCTGCGCGCGATCGAACGACGGCTTGCGTGTGCGCGATCGATGAATCGCCGCCCCATCCCATGTGTATGCCTCGGCGAGCGAGCAGGGTTTATCCGCGCGCGCGATTGAACCGCGCCGTCCAACGCGGGCATTCAACGACATGCAGAGGACGACGTTGTTCGATGAAGTCCGCAGTGCCGGGCCGTTCGCCGGCGCATCGGCTTCGATGCCCCGCCGGGGTTCCCCTCGCGAATCCTCTCCGCGACGAACACCACCCGCCTTCCTTCGAGATCGAGATCGACATGGTCAGCGCAAGCACCCCAGCAGCTCATATCCGGCGCCTCTCGAAGCGCTTGTTCTGCCTCGCCGCCTTCGTCTGTTCGCTGCTGCATTTTTCCGTCGCGCATTCGGTACCCGCGTTCGCGCGGCAGACGCATCAGCCCTGCGTGAACTGCCACATCGGCGGCTTCGGTCCCCAGCTCACGCCGTTCGGGCGGCAGTTCAAACTGCTCGGCTACACGACCGCGGCGGGCGATGATGCGAAGATCCCCTTGTCGGCGATGCTGGTCGAAGCGTTCACGCATACGCGCAAGGCGCAGACCGATCCGCCGGCGAAGGATTTCAATCGAAACGACAACGTCGAGCTGGAGCAGGCTTCGGTGTTTCTTGCCGGGCGCCTCGCCGATCATCTCGGCGTCTTCGCCCAGGCCACCTATTCCGACAACGGCGGCAAGGTGGCGTGGGACAACGCCGAACTGCGCTACGCGCGCCCGGCGCAGATCGGCGGGCACACGGGCATCTGGGGAATTTCGCTCAACAACAATCCGGGGCTGAGCGACGTGTACAACACCGTCCCCGCGTGGCAGTACCCGTACATGTCGCCCGACCTCGCGCCGAGCGCGCCGGCCATGCCGGCCCTCTTCGGCGCCATGGCCGGCCGCGTCGCGGGCGCCAGCGCCTACGCGCAAATCGACGGCGCATGGTATGCGGAAGCCGGCGGATACCGCTCGCTCTCGGCGGCCTTCCTGCGCAAGGTCAACGCGGACTTCGGCGGCCGCATCGCAGGCGTTGCGCCGTACGCGCGCATCGCCTACGCGAAGAACATCACCGACGGCAATTTCGAAATCGGCGGCGTGTTCTTCGCGATGCGGCGGGGACTCGTCGGCACCGGCGCAAGCGGCGAACCGGCCGCGCTGCCCGGACCTGCGGATCGCTTCAAGGACGTCGGCGTGGACGCCAGCTACCAGCACATCGGCGACGGCGGCAACCACATCGTTACGCTCAAGGCCCTTTACGTCGACGAACGCGAACGCCTCGACGCCTCGTCCGCCGCGGGAATGTCCGAACGACGCCATGGCTCGCTGCGATCGCTCAACCTCAACGGCAGCTACTGGTACCGCAACACCTGGGGAATCACGCTCGACGCCTTCGCCGACGAAGGCAGCCGCGACGCGCTGCTGTACCCGGTCAGCGGCCGCCCCGACACCGACGGCGGCATCGTCGAACTCGACTGGAACCCGTTCGGCAAAGCCGATTCATGGGCGACGCCCTTTGCCAACCTCAGGCTCGGCGTCCAGTACACCTTCTACACCCGCTTCGCCGGCGCCAGCGGAAACATCGACGGCAACCATCGCAAAGCCGGCGACAACGACACGCTCTTCGTCTACGCCTGGTTTGCGCTGTGAGGCGCGGATCCGCGCACTCACGGCACGTTCGGCGCCGGCCCCCAGCTCGCCGGTGCAATCGACAGAAACAGGCCGTCCAGCGGCTGCGGCCGCGCGATCGCGAAGCCCTGCGCCTGGTCGATGCCGATCGCGCGGGCCAGGTCCAAGGTCGCCTCGTCCTCCACCTGCTCGGCGACCGTGATCGCGCCGAGGCGATGACCGATCGCGTTGATCGACTCGACGATGGCGCGATCGATCTCGCTCTGCGTCATGCGCCGAATGAAGCCGCCGTCGATCTTCAAGCCGCTGAACGGAAACTCGCGCAGGTAGGTGAAGGAGCTGAGCCCGGCGCCGAAGTCGTCGAGCACCACGCCGCAGCCCGCCGCGCGCGCGTTGGCGAGGAGCTGCTTCGCCGCGGACAGATTGTTGATCACGGCGGTCTCGGTGATTTCGAAATGCAGCCGCGCCGGCGAAAAATCCGAGCTCTCGAATTGCTCCTGCAGGAACGGCCAGAGAAACGGGTCGTTGAGCGAATGCGCGGAAAGGTTCACCGCGATCTCGAGGTCCGGCGTCGCGTGCAGGTAGGGGCCGTAAGTCTGAAAAACGGTGCGCAGTACCCAGCGATCCATCTCGCCCATCAGGTCGTAGCGTTCCGAAGCGGGGATGAAATCCGCCGGCTGCACGAGGTTGCCGTTGTCGTCGAGCATGCGCAGCAGGATTTCGAAATGGCGCGTTTCGGCGGGCCCGGTGAGGCTGCGTATCTCCTGCGCGAACAGGCGGAAGCGATGGGTGTCGATCGCGTTGCGGATGCCGGCGGCGACGCGGACTTCGTGGTGAATGCGATGCGCCGCGCCGTCGGCGTCCTCGTAGATGGAGATGCGGTTGCGGCCGGCGGTTTTCGCCGTGTAGCAGGCGATGTCGGCCTGGCTCATCCATTCGTCCGGCCGCGGCGAGCCAAGGCCGATCTGGGTCAGCCCGATGCTCGCGCCGATCTGGTAGCTGCGGCCGTCCCAGTTGAAACGAAGGGAGGTCAGGCTGCGCAGGAACAGCTGCGCGATGCGTTCGCCCCTCTCGATGTTGCAGTTGCGCAGCAGCAGCGCGAATTCGTCGCCGCCGAGACGGGCGGCGATGTCGTCGCGCGGGCAGAAGCGGCGCAGCAGATTGGCGACCTCGCGCAGGAGCACGTCGCCGGCGGCGTGACCGGCGGTATCGTTGACGATCTTGAACCGGTCCAGGTCGATGAAGCAGAGGATGTGCTGCTGGCGCTCCTGGCGCGCGCGCACGCTCACTTCGTGCAGGGTGCGTTCGAACGCGGAGCGATTGCGCAATCCGGTCAGGCTGTCGTGGCTGGCCGAATGCTCCAGCGCATGCTGCAGCACCCTCGCCCTGGTGACGTCCTGGAACACGAGCACGGCGCCGATGACTTCGCCCCCCGCCGTGCAGACCGGCGCGGCCGAATCGCGGATGTTGCGCTTTTCGCCGTCCTTGCACAGCAGGACGGCGCCGTCGTTCAAATAGAACGGGCGCATCTGCGCAAGGCAGGTCTTCACCGGATCCTGGATCGGCTTGCCGGTGTTCTCGTCGACGATGCGGAATACCTCGTCGAGCGGGCGTCCGGCGGCTTCGGCGGCCGACCACCCGGTCATCTGTTCCGCCGTCGGATTCATGAAGGTGACGCGGCACTGCGCATCGGTCGAGATCACCGAGTCGCCGATCGACTGCAGCGTGACCCTGAGGCGCTCTTTCTCCTCGGACAGCGCGTCGGCCAGTTCCCTGTGGTCGGTGATGTCCCAGTTCATGCCCACGGCGCGAATCGGCGCGCCGGTGCCGTCGCGGATGACGCGCGCGAGCGAGCGGATGTAGCGCGCCTTGCCGGAGCGTGCATGGCGGATGCGGAAATCCATGCTGAAGATCGAGGTCTGGCGGACGGCCGCCTCGTATTCCTGCAGGACCTTGGGCACCTCGTCCGGGTGGATGAAGCCGAGCCAGGCCTCCAGGGTGCCGTCGAATCCGTCGGGCGGCAGATCGTAGAGCGCGTACATGCGCTCGTCCCACTGATAGCGCTCGGTGGCGAAATCGAGTTCGAACACGCCCGCGCCCGCCGCCTCGATCGCGAGCTGCAGGCGCTCGTTCAAGGCCAGGATCGCGCGCTCGCTTTCCTTGCGCACGGTGATGTCGGTGTGCGTACCGATCATGCGCAGCGGCAGGCCGTCGTCCGCGTGCTCGATGATGCGGCCGCGGTCGTGGATCCAGTGCCACGAACCGTCCTTGGCGCGCATGCGGTGCTCGAGCACGAAGTCCCTGGTATGGCCGCGGATGTGCTCGTTGATGACTTCCCAGCAGCGCGGCAGATCCTCCGGATGCACCCGCGCGGACCAGTCGTCCACGGTCGCGCCGACTTCGTCCTCCGCGTAGCCGAGCATGGCTTTCCACTGGCGCGAATAGAACACGTGCCCGGTCTGCATGTTCCAGTCCCAGATGCCGTCGCCCGATCCGTCGAGCGCGAACGCCCAGCGCGCTTCGCTCCGGCGCAGCGCCGCTTCCGCCGCCTTGGTCGCGGTGATGTCGCGGGAAATGCCGATGAGGCCGGTCACGTGTCCCCATTCGTCGCGGCGCGGCACCTTGGTCGACGAATAGGTGCGCGGCACGCCGTCGACGACCGCGGTTTCCTCGACCGTGTACGGCTCGCCGCTTTCCATCACGTGCCTGTCGTTCTCCATCAACGGCTGCGCCGTCTCCGGCGCGAAAATCTCCGCATCGCGGCTGCCGATGATCTCGCCGTTGCTGCGGCCCGCGACTTTTTCGACCGCGTTGTTCGCGAGCAGGTAGCGGCCTTCGCGGTCCTTGGCGAAAATCAGGTCGGGGGTTCCGTTCATCACCGCCTGCAGGAACGACAAGGTGTCGTTCAACTGCTTGGTGCGTTCGACGTGATCGGTGATGTCCCAGCAGGCGCCGACGCCGCGCAGCACGGTGCCGTCGGCGCCGCGAATCAGCCGGACCGACGCGCGGATATGGCGCATGTTCTGCGTCGCCGGGAGGAGTACGCGGTAGTCGGCCTGGTAGCGCGAGGACTCGCGCATGGCCACCTCGCGCATGCGCAGCAATTTGACCGCGTCGTCGGGATGCAGGAGCTTGTAGAACCCCTCCAGCGAGCTGTCGAAGCTGCCGGGCGTCACCCCGTGCAGTTCGTACGTGCGCGCGTCCCAGCGCCGCACTCCGGCGGCGTAGTCGATATCGAAAATGCCGATGCCGCCGGCTTCGAGCGCGATCTCGAGACGCTCGGTCACGGCGGCGAGCCGTTCCTCCATCTCCTTCTCGCGCGTGATGTCGGTGATCGTGCCGACCATCCGCTGCGGCGTGCCGTCGGGCGCGTACTCCACCGCCCTGCCGCGGCTGAGCACCCAGATCCAGCGGCCGTCGGTGTGGCGCAGGCGATAGACGGCGTCGAAGTCGCTGTTGCCGTTGATGCGCACCTGCGCCACGGCCTCGGCGAGACGATCGCGGTCGTCGGGGTGCATCTTGCTCAACCACAGGCCGATCGGGTGGACCCGTTCCTCGTCGGGAAGATCGAGCAGGATCCTCCACTGCGGCGAAACCCAGACCGTGCCGGCCGGAACGTTGAAGTCCCAGACGACCTGATGCGAGCCCTGCAGCGCGTGGTTCCAGCGCAGTTCGGCTTCCGCGACGGCGGCTTCCGCCCGCTTCAGCGCATCGACGTCGACGATCTGCAGGATCGAACGGATCGGAATGTCGTCGGCCGCGCCGTCGAGAAAAGCGCTGCTGGCGAGCGCATGGAACACGCTGCCGTCGGCACGGACGCAGCGGCGCATGGCGCCGTCTTCGCCGGCGTCCCCGCGCGAAATCTTTTCCCTGTCTTCGGGATGGGTGATGTCGAAGAGACTTCTGCCGACGCACTCCGCCGGGCTGCGGCCGACCAATGCGGAGAAGGCCCGGTTGACGTAGACCCATCTGCCGTCCAGGCCGGCGAGAGCCATCGGCACGGCCGCCCGGTCGACGATCCTGCGCAGCAGGTCCGCGTTGCGCGGAAGATTGGATACTTCGACGCGGCCGAGGTTTTCTCTGGCGGGTTCGTTCATGACGAAATAAGCCGGAAAACGAATCGGATCGGCATGCCCGAGCGCGGTCGAGCGGCTGGATTGGGACGCTTCACCACACTCACCGGTTATGAGCTCGCTGGGTGATTTCTACGCTATCTGAACTCGTCTCCCGTCGCGCCGAATGCCATCCAACCGGCAGAGAGCCCCGCAGAGCGCGAAAACTCTACTCCCAATCGGTCCGCGCCGTGCACCGCCTTCGCCCGCCGCGGACACGCACGAACATCGGCCTCCGACAGCCGGCTTCCCGGGGCGGGAACGCCGGCCGATCTCTCATTTCAGATCCAGCACCGTCACCGACTTCGCCGGCAGCACCGCCTTCACAGCCCCCTGATCCCGAACGGTCGCACCAGAATACTCCACCGGAACGACGGTGCGGGGATTTTCGAAGGTATTGACGGAATTGACCGCCGCGGCCGTCAGCAGACGCCCGCTTACCTGCTTGGGCGACATTCCGCTCAGCCGAAGATCGAGCTGGACGGCCTTGGCCGGGTCGAGATTGACGAGAGCGACATGCACCACGCCGGCCGCATCGCGCCCTGCGGAGGCATGCACTCCCGGCACGCGCACGCCGCCCGCCGCATATTCAGGGGCTTGCAGTTCGAACGGCAGCGCGGCGGCGTTCTGAAAAACCTGATAGAGGTCGAATACGTGATAGGTCGGGGTCAGCACCATCTTCTGGCGTTCGGTGAGCATCATCGCCTGCAGCACGTTGACCATCTGCGCGATGTTGGCCATGCGCACGCGGTCGGCGTGGGCGTGGAAGATGTCGAGCGTCACCGCCGCAGTCAGTGCGTCGCGCAGGCTGTTCTGCTGATACAACGGCGAGCTGCCGGGCTCGGTGTCGTACCAGGTGCCCCATTCGTCGATGGCGAGTGCGATGCGCTTGGCCGGATCGTACTTGTCCATCACCGCGCTGTGCATGTTCACGATGTCGTCCATGCGCAGCGCGTTGCGCAGTGTTGCGATCCATTCCGCTTCGCCGAATGCCGTCGCCGAACCTTTGTGCTTCCATTCGCCGCTCGGCAACGTGTAGTAGTGCACGCTGTAGACGTCGATGAACTTTGCCGCCGCGGCGAGCAGGGTCTCGGTCCAGGCGACGTCGTCGGCGTTGGCGCCGCTGGCCACCCTGGAGATCGACGAACCGTCCGAGGCGCGGACGAAGGTGGCGAACTGACGGTAGAGATCGGCATAGTAGGCCGGCCGCATATTGCCGCCGCAGCCCCAGGCTTCGTTGCCGACGCCGACGTAGGGGAGTTTCCAGGGTTTATCGCGGCCGTTTGCGCGGCGTTCGACGGCCAGGTTCGATGCACCGCCCGCGGTGAGGTACTCCAGCCAATCGGCCATTTCGTGCGGCGAGCCGCTGCCGACGTTCATGCCGATATAGGCCTCGGCGCCGACCAGCTCGGCGAAGTCCATGAACTCGTGCGTGCCGAACCCATTGCGGTCCTCGCCGCCCCAGGACTGATTCGGACGCACCGGCCGGCGCTCGCGCGGCCCGATGCCGTCGCGCCAGTGATACTCGTCGGCGTAGCAGCCGCCGGGCCAGCGGATCACCGGCACGTGGATCGCCTTGAGCGCCTCGACCACGTCCTTGCGGTAGCCGCGGACGTTCGCAATCGGCGAATCGACGCCGACCCAGATGCCCTCGTCGATGCCGCGGCCCAGCTGCTCGGCGAATTGTCCGTAGACTTCGCGATGGATCACGGCCCCCGGCCGGTCCGCGTGCACCACCATATGCGCTTCGACCGTATTCGCCGCATGCGCCGTCGCGCCGAACGCCGGCAGGAATGCCCACGCCAGGGCCGCGATGATCCGTACCATGTTTCTCATAAGCCTCGCTTCTTTTCCGTCGATTGCCAGCCGCGCCGTGGTCCCTATCTTCAACGACTGTGGACTTACGATTTTCAACGGCAAAGTTTATGTTTTACGCATGACCGCCATCGAACTTCCGCCCGGTCGGAGGATGGCCTCGAGGCAGCGCGTTGAACACGCTTTAAAAGCTATATCTGACTCCCGCCCAGATCATTCTCGGCATGCCCGGCGCGAAGAAGGTCGCGCGCGGGACGGGATAGTTCTCATCGCCCGGTGCATTCGGCACGGCGGCAAACGGACGCGCGCGGAAATGGCCGTCGGCGTCGAACCCGGTCGCGCCGAGCTGGGCGCCGGTGGCGTAGCGGCGATCGAGCAGATTGTCGATCTGGGCGAAGAAGACGAGCTTCGGCGCCGGCCTGTAGCGGATGCCGAGATCGAACACGCCGTAGCCCGCCGTCCGTCCCGGCCCCAGATAGTAGATACCGTCCGGCCGGTGCGCATTGTTCTCGTTGCCGCGCGCGTAGACGCCGCTCGACGCGCGGAAATCGAGATCGAGCGACAGCAGCTCGCTCGCCTCGTAGCCGAGGTGTGCCTTGAAGCTCTGCTTGGGAATCAGCGGCAGGCGATCGCCCGGAACGACCGCGATGGTGCCGCCGCCGAGTCCGCGGAAAACGGAATCCCCGGCGGCAAGGAGGTTCGAACTGTTGGAGTCCCCGGGAAACTGCCCGTAGGCCTGGTAGGTCGCCTTCACATAGGAATACTGCGCTCCGAAGCTCAGCCGGGCGACGCGGCTGTCGAAGCCGAGATCCACCCCTTCGCGGCGCGTCTTCGGAAAATTCCGGAAGTAGCCCGCGCCGGGAGCGGCAGGCGCCGCGACGAAGAGGATGTCGTTTCGGTTTTCCGCGCGATACACGCCGGCATTCCAATGCGTCGTCTTCCACAGGGTGCCGCGCAGCCCCGCCTCGAACGTGCGTGTAACGACCTGGGCGAGCGGCGGATCGCCGGCCATCGCGTTCGGCAGGCGGCAGGGATTGGCTGCGTTCGCGCAGCCGAGTTCGATCGCCGAGGGCGCGCGGCTGCCCTCGCCGTAACCGAAGTAGGCATTGAGCGCCGCGGTCGGCGACCAGGTCAGCCCGACCGCGGGGTTGAAACGTGAATGGGTATCGCGGCCGTTGAGCGAATCGATGCCGCCGCTCGGGTCGAGCAGGTCGTGCGTCGTCGTCGTCCCGCGGTTGTAGCGGCCGGAGGCGGTCAGCGCCCAGGCCTCGGCGAAGACCAGGATGTCGCTGAAGAACACGCTCCAGGTGTGGGCGCGGCTGCGCAGGTTCACGCGCGAGTCGAACGCTTTCTCCGAATCCTGGCTGCCGTCGGCATAGGCGCCGGGACCGGCGACGACCACGACACCGCGGGCCGGATCGAGATAACCGAACTGCGCATACTGTGCATAGCGGATGCGGTTCGCATCGTAGGCGGCGCCGAGGATGAAATCGTTGCGGCTCGCGCCGTGCTCGGCATTCCAATTCAGCTGCAGGCCGACGCCGTAGTTCTGCTGCGCGGTGCGCGTGTGCGTGTCGAGTCCGTTGCAGTTTTCGTTCGGCTCCGAATCGAGCAGCACGTCGGCGATGCAGCGCCACTTCGGGAACGGCGTGTTCGCCGCGCCGGCATCGCTGGTCGGAAAGCCGCTGTAGCCGGCGGCGAACAGGGCCGCCTGCTCCGCCGCGGTCGGCTGGTATACCGATTCGCTGATCGCGTCGTCGTTGAGATCGCCGTTCTCGGTGCGCGTCTTGATCCGGCGGTAGTAGGCGTTGCCGGACAGCGACAGCCCGTCGCCGAAGCGATGTTTGCCTTCGAGATTGAGATAGTCGGACCGGTTGTCCGTCCGGTCGGGCCGCGTGTAGACGCTGGCGTCGTCGCGCGCGAGCAGACGCTGGTCCTGCAGGCCGTTGCCGACGAGCGCATCTTGCACATGCGCATAGCTCAGATCGAGATCGTCGCCGCCGTCGTGCCGGCCGACCTTGGCGAACAGCTGGCCTTGCTCGCTCGGCGAGAATTCGCGCCAGCCGCCGTCGGTGAAGTAGTGCGCATCGACGTACCAATCGAATGCACCATCGCTGCCGCCGGTCTGAACGTCGACCGTGCCGCGCGCGTGCATACCGTAGCTCAGCTCCAGCGTCGTGCCCGGATCGGAGCGGCCGCTCTTGGTTTCGAGCGAGAGCGCTCCGCCGAGCGTATTGAGACCGAACAGCGGATTGGAGCCCGGCATCAGGGTGATGCCGGCGATCGCGTTGCGCGGAATCAGATCCCAACTGACCACGTCGCCGAACGGCTGATTGAGGCGGACGCCGTCCATGTATACGGACAGGCCCTGCGGCGTGCCGAGCAGCGGCGACGCCGTATAGCCGCGAAAACTCACATCGGGTTGCAGCGGATTGCCCTGCATCTCGTTGAATGAAATGCCGGCGAACTTGCGGTTGAGGAATTGGGTCAGGTCGTTGGCGTTGCTGTCGCGCAGGGCCTCGGCCGAGGCGGTCTGCACGGCGGCGGCGATCTTGTCGAGCGACTCGCCGTTGCCGTTGAGGGGCGTGACCTCGACGACCTCGAATTGGACGACGGGTGGGGTTGCTGTGCCGAAGCCGTTTTCATCGCGCGGACTCGCTCCATCGTTCGCCGCCGCCGATGCGGCGACGCAGACGCCGCCGAGCAGGATCGCGGCGGGCACGAGACGCGAAACGTTTTCCATCGACCCCGTCCTTTCGTGCAAATCGATCGCCGTGTCCGAGCCGGGAACCCTAGCGGGCATGCCCGCCGCGTGCAAACCTGTAACGAAAATCTACCGCTTCTCCGCGTTCGGAACCGTACCGCGACCTTTGCCTACCCGTCCGGCGGACAAGCCAAAATCACAAGATGTCGACACGAAGAGCACACAGAAATACGAAGTACACGAAGAAAAGCTCAAGGCTTTTTTGGGATTTTTCTTCGTGACTTTTCTTCGTGTACTTCGTGGTTCAATCCTTGTTCGTTAGCTCCTATCGACAAACCGGGGGAGCGCGTTCAACCGAGTCTTCCCCCTGCGCGCAGCGCGTCGATCTCCGCGTCTTCGAACAGGCGCGAGCGCACGAGAAAGCGCACGCCGCGTCCGTTTTCGAGCGAGAACATGCCGCCGCGCCCTTCGACGACGTCGATGATCAGCTGCGTGTGTTTCCAATATTCGAACTGCCGGCGGCTGATGTAGAACGGCACGCCGCCGATCTCGCCCAGGCACACGTCGCCGTCGCCGATCAGGAACTCCGCGCGCGGATAGCACATCGGCGAGGAGCCGTCGCAGCATCCGCCGGATTGATGGAACAGGATGTCGCCGTACTCGGCACGCAGCTCGGCGATGAGGGCGACGGCGGCCCGCGTGGCGATCACCTGTTCCGGTGCGGCGAATTCGGCGGACATGTCGGGCTCGCGCACGTCATTCGCCGTGATAGATCATCGGCGTCTTCGACTTCGCCGCCGCTTCGAAGGTCAGCTCGCCGGTGCCTTGCGGGTAGCCGTTCTGCTGCAGCAGGAAGGCCATGATCTTCACGTATTCGTCCTGGCTCAGGCTGCCCGGCATCGTCGCCGGCATGTTCTGCGAAAGGATGCGGAAAATGTCCGCGACCGTGTGTCCCGCCTTCGCCGGCAGAAACATCTTGCCCTTGAGCGAGGGCCCGACGCGGCCTTCGAGATTCTGGCCGTGGCACGGCGCGCACTTGTCCGCGAACAACTGCCTGCCGGCGCTCGCCTGCGCCTCGGTGAACAAAGTCGGCAGGGGCTTGGCCGGCCGCGTGCCGGCGCTCGCGCAGACCGCTTGCCGCACCGCGCGCATCGGCGTCAGCCCGACCGGCTCGGCCGGCTTCGTCGCGGTGCGCTCGCGCCCGTCGAGCGTGGACGCGTCGGCGTAGCGTCCGAGCAAGCGCGCCAGTTCGCCGCTCGCGCGCAGCGCCTCGATCGCCGTTTCGAAATCGCGCGCCGCCGCTTCGCCCGGAGCGGCGTACAGCGCGACGAGATTCCAGCGTGCATCCGCCTCGTCGAGTTCATGCATCTCGACATCGGCGCCCGCGCGATGCCGCTCGATCTGCTGCGCCACCGCCGGGCGCCAGAGCAGCGCACCGGCGACGTCTTTGCGCGCGATCGACTGCAATGCCTCCGCCTCGTCCTCGACGATGTCGGCGACGACGTTGCGGTGATGGCGGAAGTAATGGTTCGCGTAGGTGTTGTAGGCGACGGCGATATGCGTGCCGTCCGGCATGTGTTCGAGCGCGGGATAGCGGCTGCGCATCGGCGTCACCAGGACGAAGCCGGTGCTTGCGTACGCCTTCGTCGCGTGCAGGAACGACGGCAGGCCGCCGCGCGCGTCGTGCGGGAAGCCGAGGACGAGATCGCACTTGTCCGCGAGCAGCTCCTTGTACTCGCGCAGGTCGAAATGGTCCTTGTCGTCGCCCTTCGGCAAACCGGCGTAATAGAAGAAGCGGACGGAAGCCCCCCTGTTCCTTGCGACGGCCTGCCCCAAGCGCGCATCGGCCGCGGCGGACGGGCTTGCCTTGTCGATGCAGAAAGCCGGATCGCGTGCCTGCACCGCGCTGCAGTGCAGAAGCACTGCGGCGGCGAGGGTCAGCCAGAACGCAGATTGCGGACGGAGGACGCGTTTGCTTGACATGTCTCGCTCCACTTACAGAGAGAACACGTACAGATGGCCGCCGGCGGGAATCGCCTTGACCTTCGGGTCCTCGGCCATCTCGCCACCCCAGATCGGCGACGCGCCGCCCCACCCCGCCCAGATGCCGACGTACTGCTTGCCGTTGACGCGCCAACTCGACGGCATGCCGAGGAAGCCCGAGGTCGCCTGCGGACTCTTCCACAGCACCTTGCCGCTCTTCGCATCGAACGCGTACAGGTAGCCGTCCGCGCTACCCGAGAAAACGAGGCCGCCCGCGGTCGAGAGCATGCCGCTGTTCCACGGCAGCTCGGACTTGAACGACCACACCTGCTTGCCGGTATCGAGATCGATCGCCTGCACCGATCCCCAGTGATCCTTCGCGTCCGGATCGTGCGTCACCTTGAACGACTCGCCGAGGTAAGGCAGGCCCGCCTTGTAGGCGAGGCCGGGCGAGCCCTTGATCGTCATGCAGGTATGCAGCGTCGGCACGTAGGCGTAGTGCGTGTCGGGACTGACCGAGATCGGCCACCAGTTCTTACCGCCGAGGAAACTCGGGCAGGTGAACACCTCTTTGCCGATGTCGGGACGCATCGCCTCGTCGGTCACCGGCTTGCCGTCCTTGAACTCCTTGACCGAGGTCGCACGCGCGAACTTCTCGGCATAGATCAGCTTGCCGTTCACGCGGTCGATCGCGTAGAACCAGCCGTTTCGGCTCGCCGAGACGAGCGCCTTGTAGGTCTTGCCGCCGTAAGTGATGTCGGTAAGCACCTGTTCGTTGGTGCCGTCGTAGTCCCAGGTGTCGTTCGGCGTGTACTGGTAGTGCCATTTGATCTTGCCGCTGGCCGGGTCGAGCGCGAGCACCGAGTCGGTGTAGAGGTTGTCGCCCGGACGCAAGGTCGCCAGCCACGGGCCCGGATTGCCGACGCCCCAGAACACGGTGTCGGTATCGGCGTCGTACGAGCCGGTGAGCCAGGCCGCGCCGCCGCCGGTCTTGTACGCGCCCTTCGGCCAGGTATCGCCGCCCGGTTCGCCCGGCGCGGGGATGGTGAACCGCTTCCACAGCGTTTTCCCGCTCGCCGCGTCGAGCGCGGCGATGTAGCCGCGCCCGCCGTACTCGCCGCCGGACACGCCGACGATGATCCTGCCCTTGACCGCGAGCGGCGCCAGCGTCATCGCGTAGCCGACGTCGGGCTTCTCGAGCTTCTTCTTCCACACGATCTTGCCGGTCTTGGCGTCGAGCGCGACGACGTCGTTGTTGAGCGTGGCCACGTAGACGTTGTTGCCGTACAGGGCGACGCCGCGGTTGACGATGTCGCAGCACACGGTCTTCAAACCGGTGTCGGCGAGGTCGTGCTCGTATTTCCACAACGGCTTGCCGGTCGCCGCTTCGAACGCGTAGACCTTGCCGCGCGGACCGGTGATGTAGAGATACTCGCCGTTGACGACGGGCGGCGCCTCGTGGCCGACGTCGAGGCCGCTCTTGAAGTCCCATGCCTGCTTGAGCCGGGCGACGTTCGCCGCGGTGATCTCGTCGAACGGCACGTAGCCCGAATTGGTGTAGTCGCGCCGGTACATGAGCCAGCCGTCGTCCTTCGCCGCGGCGGCGAGGCGCGCGTCGGTCACGGCGGAATAGTCCGCGGCGCGGATCTGGCCCGCGCCGAGCACCATGAGGGCCAGCACGCAGGCGCCGCGCAGCCGGATCGCTTTGAATCGGATGGAAGACATGCGAATTTCTCCTGTTGAGCCGAGGGTCGGCGCGAAACGATTCCGACGCGCGGGCCGAAGCCCGCGCGCTTGCACGACTCCTGTGCCGATCCGGACTAGAAGAAGCCGAGCTTTTTCGGCGCGTAGCTGACCAGCATGTTCTTCGTCTGCTGGTAGTGGTCGAGCATCATCTTGTGCGTCTCGCGGCCGATGCCGGACTGTTTGTAGCCGCCGAACGCGGCATGCGCGGGATAGGCGTGATAGCAGTTCGTCCACACGCGCCCGGCCTGGATCTCGCGGCCGAAGCGGTAGCAGCGGTTGACGTCGCGGCTCCATACGCCGGCGCCGAGGCCGTACAGCGTGTCGTTCGCGATCGACAGCGCTTCGTCGTCGTCCCTGAACGTCGTCACCGAGACGACCGGGCCGAAGATTTCCTCCTGGAAGATGCGCATCTTGTTGTTGCCGCGGAACACGGTCGGCTTGACGTAGTAGCCGTCCTTCAGCTCGCCGCCGAGCAGGTTGCGCTCGCCGCCGATCAGCACCTGCGCGCCTTCCTGCTTGCCGATGTCGATGTAGGACAGAATCTTCGCCAGCTGTTCGCTCGACGCCTGCGCGCCGATCATCGTCGCCGGATCGAGCGGGTTGCCCTGCTTGATCGCGGCGACGCGTTGCAGCGCGCGCTCGATGAAACGCTCGTAGATCGATTCGTGGACCAGGGCGCGGCTCGGGCAGGTGCACACTTCGCCCTGGTTCAGGGCGAACATGACGAAGCCCTCGATCGCCTTGTCGAAGAAATCGTCGTCCTTCGCGGCGACGTCGTCGAAGAAGACGTTCGGCGATTTGCCGCCGAGTTCGAGCGTGACCGGGATGAGGTTCTGGCTCGCGTACTGCATGATCAGGCGGCCGGTCGTCGTCTCGCCGGTGAAGGCGATCTTGGCGATGCGCGGGCTCGATGCGAGCGGCTTGCCCGCTTCGAGGCCGAAGCCGTTGACGATGTTGAGCACGCCCGGCGGCAGTAGGTCGCCGATCAGTTCGGCCCAGACGAGAATGCCGACCGGGGTCTGCTCGGCCGGCTTCAACACCACGCAGTTGCCCGCGGCGAGCGCCGGCGCGAGTTTCCACGCCGCCATCAGCAGCGGGAAGTTCCACGGGATGATCTGACCGACGACGCCGAGCGGCTCATGGAATTGATAGGCGACGGTGTCGTGGTCGATCTCGCCGATCGAACCTTCCTGCGCGCGGATGCAGCCGGCGAAATAGCGGAAGTGATCGATCGCCAGCGGAATGTCGGCGGCGCGCGTCTCGCGCAGCGGCTTGCCGTTGTCCCAGGTCTCGGCGTGGGCGAGCAGATCGAGATTCTGCTCCATGCGGTCGGCGATGCGGTTGAGGATGTTCGCGCGTTCCGTCGTCGAGGTGCGGCCCCATGCCGTCTTCGCCTTGTGCGCGGCATCGAGCGCGGCTTCGATATCGTCCTTGTCGGAACGCGCGACTTCGCAGAACGCGTTGCCGGTGACCGGCGTGATGTTCTCGAAGTACCTGCCGTTGACGGGCTTCACCCACTTGCCGCCGATGAAATTGTCGTAGCGGGCCTTGAAGGGGACTTGCACCGCGAGATGCTGCTGTTCGAGTTTGGTCATGACGCATTGGCTCCGGATGGTTGGGCATCGATCGAGAGCACGCCCCATGCCAAATCCGCTTTGCGTTGCAATGCAAAACGCCGCCGTCATTTGTATACAAATGCATCCCGACCGGGATTGCTGTAATGCACAAATACTTGCCCGAAGGTCGTGTTGCTTTCGGCAAATCTTTGTGTCCAGACTCGAGACAGCTGAGCAGAGGCGCTGTCGCAAAATGCGACAGTCGAGAGTCATGAGCGACCCAATACTGGAACGCATTCAAACCGCCAGGCAGCGCTTCTTCGATCGTGGCGACGCGCCGCGCGGCCTCGTGCCGGAAACGATTCTGCGCTCCTGGCAGCGCTGCGCCGGGCTCGGCCTGTCGGCCAGCGCGCGGCCCGACGTGGAACCGCTGACCGCGCATGCGCTGCGCGAGGCGTGTCAGAAATACGAGGAGCTGCGCCGCATCTGCCTGCCCGAAGTGCATGCGCTGTACGCCGATGCGCACGCCACCGGCAGCATCGTCGTGCTCACCGCGCCGGACGGCCTGATTCTCGAAGCGCTCGGCAGCGCGAACTTCCTCGACAAGGCCGCGCGCGTCGCCCTGCGCCCCGGCGTGCCGTGGAGCGAGAACAGCACCGGCACGAACGCGATCGGCACGGCGATGATCGAAGGCCGCGCGATCGAAGTGCGCGGAGCGGAACATTTCTTCGCACCGCATCGCGTGCTGAGCTGCTCGGCCGTGCCGATCATCGATCCGTTCGGCAAGATCGCCGGCGTGCTCGACCTGTCCGGCGAATCCTCGGTGCATCACACCCACGCCCTCGGCATGGTGCGCTTCGCCGTCGACCAGATCGAGCGCCGCCTGTTCGAGCGCGATTTCGCGGACGCCCGGGTGCTGCGCGTGCAGCGCGATTCCGGCCTGTTCGATACGCCGCACGAAGGCATCCTCGTGTTCGAACGCGATCGGCTCATCGCCGCGAACCGGCACGGCCTCGGCATGCTCAACCTCGTCCGCGGCGATATCGGCCGCAGGCAGTTCGGCGAGTTGTTCGATGCGAAGCTCGACTCGCTGCGCGGCGAGGCGAGCCTGCGCGATCATTTGAACAAGCCGATTTTCGTGCGCGCCGGAGAGGAAGCGCCGAAACGCCGTCCCGCCGCCTCGCCGCGTCCCGCCGCGGCGGCGCCGGACCGCCGCGCGGCCGCGGAACCGATCTTCACGGCGAACCTCAAGACCGAGATCGACCGCGCCGAGCGTGTGCTTTGCGCCGGCATGTCGGTGCTGTTGCTCGGCGAAACCGGAACCGGCAAGGAAGTCTTCGCGCGCGAACTGCACCGACGCATCGGCGGCAGCCGCATACCGTTCGTTGCGGTCAACTGTGCGGGCCTGCCGGAAAGTCTGATCGAGGCGGAACTGTTCGGATACGAAGAGGGCGCGTTCACCGGCGCGAAGCGCTACGGCACCAAGGGCCTGCTGCGCGAGGCCGACGGCGGCGTGCTCTTCCTCGACGAGATCGGCGACATGCCGCTCGCCGCGCAGACGCGCTTGCTGCGCGTGCTGCAGGAACGCGAAGTCACGCCGCTCGGCGGCGGCAGGGCGGTGAAGGTCGACTTCACCCTCGTCGCGGCGACCCACCGCAATCTGAAAGTGGGCCAGTTGGAAAATTTCCGCTCGGATCTGTTCTTCCGCATCGCCCACTACACGGTCAATCTGCCGCCGCTGCGCGACTATCCGGACCGCCGCGCGCTGATCGAGACGTTCTGGAACCGCCTCGCCGCGACCACGGCGACGCGGATCGACGGCGCCGCACTCGACGCCCTTGCACGCTACGACTGGCCCGGCAATCTGCGCCAGCTCAGCGGCACGCTGCGAACGCTGATCGCGCTCGTCGGCGCGGGCGGCACCGTCCGCAGCGACGATCTGCCCGCGATGTTTCACGCCGCGAACCCGCAATCGGACATTGCCGCCGAGCCCGCCGCCCCGCTCGCCGCGGCCGCATTGTGCGACATCACCGAGCGCGCGATGCGCCAGGCCCTCGACAAGCATGCCGGCAACGTCTCCGCCGCGGCACGCAGTCTCGGGGTCAGCCGCAGCACGCTTTACCGGCGCCTGAGCTAACGCGTTGCCGATTGCGCGTGCACCGGATGCTGGTGCTGCGTGTCCGGAGTGGCGATGAGAGAAAGCGGAAGAAGCTTTTGACGCGGATGAACGCGGATGAACGCGGATAAAGGCGGATCAAGAAAGAGCTTTCTAAAAAAATTGCTCTATCCGCGTTCATCCGCGTCCAAAAGGCTTCCGCTCTTCCGCCGTGGCGAAGTCATCTGCCTGTGCCGTGAAAGAAAGAGCGGAACACGGATTTGCGCGGATCAGAGCGGATGACGCGGATCAAGAAAGAACTTTCTTAAAAAGTGCTCTATCCGCGTCCATCCGCGTCCAAAAGGCTTTTGCTCTTCCGCCGTGGCGAAGTCATCTGCCCGTGCCGTGAAAGAAAGAGCGGAACACGGATTTACGTGGATAAGAGCGGATGACGCGGATCAAGAAAGAGCTTTCTAAGAAAATTGCTCTATCCGCGTCCATCCGCGTTCATCCGCGTCCAAAAGCTTCTGCTATTCCCGCCATAGCAAGGTCA
>CBJLOV010000070.1:0-20227 GCA_966424745.1 uncultured bacterium | reverse complement strand
CAGGACGCCCGCAGTCAAGAGAAGTGACCCGCTCGCCCGTAGGGCGAGTGGAAGCGCTTGCTCCTAGAAACAAACAACAAAAGCAAAATCACTGGATGACCAGTCCTACGGCTGTTGAAAGCCCCGCCAAGAGCACGCGGGAATGACGAGCAGGAGCAAAGAGGCTGGATTCCCGCCTACGCGGGAATGAAGAGCAAAGCCAAAAGCAAAATCGCGAGGTCCGCCATCAAGAAAGAAATCCCAAATTCGTCGTCGCGAAATTGTTGACGTATGGAAAGATTGCGGCGATGTCGCAACTCGACACGCCGAGCCAACTGGCCAAGGTCGCCGAATATTGATCGCACGAGACCGCCGGGATCATCTGCCCGCGCTGCAGACAGTCCGCGCCGTTCAATGCCTGGTTCGGGAACACGCTGCCGCTGGCCGCCGGCGCGCCGTAGATGCGCTGTCCCTTGACCGCGCCGCCCATGACGAACTGCATGCCGGCCCAGGCGTGGTCGGTGCCGTCGCCGTTCGAGTTGAGCGTGCGCGCGAATTCGGACAGGGTGAAAGTGGTGATCGACTGCGGGATCTTCAGATCGTTGATCGTGCAGGCGTTGAATGCGGCCAGAGCCTGGGAAATCGTCGTGAACAGCTTGGGCTGCTCGGTGAGCTGGTTGTCGTGCGAATCGAAGCTGCCGTAGTTGAGGAAGAAGATCTGCCGCTTCGCGCCGATCTTGTCGCGCACCGAGATGATCTTCGCGATTTCCTGCAGCGCCGCGGCGACGGAATTGTTGGCGGGGAACGGCGTCGTCAGCGCGGGCGCGGCGGCGAGCGCGCCCTGCATCGTCTGGTAATAGTCGATCGAGTTCTGCACCGTCTTCGCATAGGTGCGCGAGAACGGGTCGGCGTAGGTCTGCGCGAGCATCTCCTCGAGCGCGGTGAAGCGCGCCGCGCCGCTGCTGCCGCTGTAGCCGGAAAGACCGACCGGACCGCTCGCGGTCAGCGTGTAGGGCTGGATCGCATTGCCGACCTGGAAGCGGTTCTGCCCGCTCAGCGACAGCGACATCGGCACGGTCATGCCGGGGTTGAGCACGTGCAGGCGGTCGGCGACGAGGCCGCCCCAGCCGGTCAGGCCGTTCTGCTTGGGCTGGCCGTACTGCCACTGCGCCTGCTGGTCCGCGTGCGAGAACAACTGCGGCGGCACCGGATAGCCCGGGGTGAGGTATTGGGTCTTGTTCGTCGGCTGCAGCGCGGTGCCGACGTTGACCACGAATGCGCCGTTGCCGGCATTGAACACGCCGGCCAGTTCGCTGAGGTTCGGATGCATGCCGTAGGTTTCGCCGCTCGCCGCGTTGAGCACGTTGACCGGGACGAGCGTGTCCTGCGCGATGGCCATGCCGGCCGGCGGGCCGCCGCTGCGCGCGGCGCTGTAGGTCGCGTAGCGCGTCGCGTCGGTCGGCACGAGCATGTTCCACGAATCGTTGCCGCCGAGCAGGAAAATGCAGATCAGGGCCTTGTAGTCGCTGACCGGCGGATAGCTGCCGCAGGTCTGGGCGAGCGCGGAATTCATCATGCCGAACTGGGTCATCAGCGCGCCGCTCGTCGACAGGGCGAAGCTCGAACAGGCGGCGTTGCGCAGGAAGTTGCGGCGCGAGCGGGAGAAGGACGAAGTCATGGCACGCCTCATTTTTGAATGGCGAATTCGGGGGACGCCAGCACGAGCTGCAGCGCGGTCTGCGTGCGCCCGAGCGGATTGTTCGACGGCACCTGGCCGACCGCGGCGGCGAGGCTGGTCTTCGTCGCCGTGCTCATCTGCCCGTAGAGCAGGTCGTGGTCGATCTGCGCGATCAGCGCATCGACGTTGCCGGCGAGCGCGTTGAGGCCGTCCAGATCGATCGCGATCGTCGTCGCCGTATTCTTCGGGTTGCCCTTGTACGCGTTGAGCCGTCCGGTCAGGTCGTTGGCCGTGCTCAGCGTGCTCGACTCGCTCAGGATCTGGAATTGCGGGCCGAACAACCCGGCCGCGCCGAGTTCGCCGGGAGGCAGGTAGTTCGGCGAATAGAAATTGAACACCGAGGAGGCGCCCTCGGGCCGCTCGGCGTAGCTCGACTGCGGATAGGAGAACGGATACAGCCCGCTCGTCGACGCCGCACCGTAGTAGCGCCACAGCGCGGTGAGCTTGAGCAGCGGCTCGCGCGCCTTGCCGAAGACGAGCTTCGGATACTGCGCCGGCACGGTGCCGCTCATCGCCTCGACATCGGTCAGGATCGCGCCGACGACCTGGCCGAGGTCGCCTCCGCTGGCGTTGAACACCGTCGATATGCGCGCGATGTAGGCGGGCGACGGATTGCTCGTCACCAGCTGCTCGATGAGCTGGCGCGAGATGAACGGCGCGACGTTCGGATGATTGACCAGGATCGACAGGCCCTGCTGCAGGTCGGACGCGCAGGGCAGGTTGGCGGGCAGCGTCTTCGCGTCGGAATTCGCGCCGTAGTTGCCGGTGTAGCTGAGCAGGGTCTTGGCGCCGAAGTCGTGGTACTTGTCGTAGCAGACCAGCGGTTGGTACTCGGCGGTGGACCAGCTCGTCGACGAGGCCGGATTGGTATAGAAGCCGGTCGAATAGCTCCAGCCGGTGAACACGCGCGCGTAGGCGGCGACGGTCGCCTGCGGATAGGTCGGGATCGGGTTGCCGCCCGCGTCGAGCTTCTGCGAGCCGTCCGGATTGAGCAGGACGAGGCCGATCGAGAACAGCTGCATGACCTCGCGCGCGTAGTTCTCGTCGGCCGACGTGCCGAGCTTCGGATTG
Source organism: uncultured bacterium (assembly GCA_966424745.1). Classification (GTDB taxonomy): domain Bacteria; phylum Pseudomonadota; class Gammaproteobacteria; order Xanthomonadales; family Rhodanobacteraceae; genus Rudaea. The sequence goes on along the minus strand of CBJLOV010000070.1, from coordinate 17,439 downwards.
CCCGGCATGTTGCGCAGGTAGGTGAGCATGTGCGACATCGCCGGGCTCAGGGTGACGTCGTAGATCAGGTTGCCGAACGTCGGCGCATGGAACGCGCCGCTGCCGTCGGTATAGCCGCCGACGTCGCGCGCGAGCATGTCGTAATACTCGGCCAGCGCGATCGGGTCTTCGTTGAGGCCGGCGAACTGGTCGGAGACGACCATGATCTGCGACAGCGCCCAGGCGACTCTCTGGCGCAGCTGGTCCGGCGCGGTGACCGCGTTGTTGAACCAGGCTTCCATGCGGTCGCTCTGGCCGGGATTCTTCACCGCCTTGTCGAGCGATTCGACGTAGGGCCGCATCGGCGTCGCAGGCATGGCGAGCTGCTTGGCGATCCAGCCCTGATAGCCGAGGCTCTGCACTTCGGCGATCGACTGCGGCGTCGGGCCGAACGTCGCCATGGTGAGAAAGCGCGCGGCCTGCGCGTCGCTGATCGGGACCGGCAGCGCCAGGGCCAGGGCCGGCGGATTTTGCCGGATCAGGCTGCGCGGCGGCTGCGGAAACGGGTATCCCGCGGAGACGCCGGCCGCCAGTGCGGCGTTGCCGCAGAGGAGCACGGCCAGACCTGCCCATGCGCGGCTTGAACGCGGTGCGCGCAACGGCGCGGAGGATCGACGGCGGAACGGAAACGGTCGCATGGAGAGCTCCTGCGAAGGAAGAACGAATCGGTTCGGATGTCTCCTCTCCCCAGGAGAACACCGCTGCCAACGCGCCTTGTCGAGGACGGTTGACGGCGGCGGCGTCAAATATACCGAAGCCAAATGACAACGCGGCATGCGGTCATTCCGCGTTCAGTCGCATCTCACAGTTTCACGCCGGAGTGTGACGCGGTCGGCGTGGATCAGCCGGCGGCGAAGGGTTTCAGCACGGTTTGCGCATCGACCCGCGCGAACGCGATCGGCTCGGCCGGCGGCGACGCGGGCGGAGTGATCTGCAGCTGCCACCAGCCGACGTCGTGCCACGCGCCGAATTTGTAGCCGGCATGGCGGAACGTGGCGCAGTGGCGGAAGCCGCTGGCTTCGTGCAGGGCGACGCTGGCGGCGTTCGGCAGGGTGACGATGCCGAACGCGTTGACGTAGTTCTGCTCGGCCAGCACGGCGCGCAGCGCCGCGTAGAGCCGCTTGCCGATGCCGCGGCCGTGGAAGTCCGCCTGCACGTACGCGGTGACTTCGACCGACCAGCGGTACGCGGCGCGCTCGCGGTGCGGGCTCGCATAGGCGTAGCCGGCGACGCGGCCGTCGATCGCGGCGACGAGCCAGGGGTGGGTAGGCAGCAGTCTGGCGATGCGCGCGGCCATGTCCGCGACGCTCGGCACTTCGGTCTCGAACGACACCGCCGCACGCTCGACGTGCGGGGCATAGATGTCGCGGATCGCGGCGGCGTCCGCTGCGGCGGCGATGCGTATCTCGGCGGCGTGGTTCATGGCGTGCGATAGATCGCGCCGTTCTTCATCACAAAGGCGACGCGGCGCACGGCCGCGATGCTCTGCGTCGGGTCGCCCGATACCGCGACCAGATCGGCGCGCAAGCCCGCGGCGACGCGGCCGAATTCGTTCTGCTTGCGCAGGATCGCGGCGTCGACGCTCGTCGCCGCGCTCAACGCCTGCGCCGGCGTCATGCCGAGTTCGACCATCCATTCGAGTTCGCGCCAGTTCGTGCCGTGGGCGAACACGCCGACGTCGCTGCCGCAGCCGATCGTCACCCCGGTTTTCAGCGCGGTGCGGAAGGCGTTGGCCGCTGCCTGCATGCGTTTGCTCGGCGAGGTCTTGCCGGCCTCGTAGTGCTCGAAATACTGCGCGATCGCTTCGACCGCCGTCAGCGTCGGCAGGTAGGCGACGCCGCGCTGCTTCATCAGGCGGAACGTCTCTTCGCCGGCCTCGTCGCCGTGTTCGACCGTATCGACGCCGGCGAGCACGGCCATGCGCACACCGGCGTCGCTCGTCGCATGCACGGCGACCGGCCGGCCGGAAAGGTGCGCGGCTTCCACCATCGCCTTCAGCTCGGCCTCGGAGAACGCGGGGCGCACCTCGCCGCCGGGGCCGATGCGGTAGTCGGCGTAGATCTTGATCCAGTCGGCGCCGTGGCCGGCCTGCTCGCGCACCGCGGCGACGGCGGCGTCGACGCCGCTGACTTCCTGCGCGCCGCCCGGCAGGTCGATGTCGGGACGGAAGCCGCGCGGGCCGGGTCCGTAAGACGCCGTGGCGACGATCGCGCGCGTGGCGACGAAATAGCGCGGCCCCGGGATCAATCCTTCGTTGATCGCGCGCTGCAGCGAAACGTCGTCGTAGCCCGCGCCCTCGGTGCCGAGATCGCGCACGGTCGTGAAGCCGGCGAGCAGGGTATCGCGCGCATGCTGCGCGGCGAGCAGGGTGCGGTAGGCGGGCGGCTCCTTGAGCACCTGGTCGTTCCAGCTCACCTCGTTGTACGGATGCAGGAACAGATGCGCATGCAGATCGATCAGGCCGGGCAGCAAGGTCGCGCCGGGCAGCTCGACGACCCTGGCGTCGGCCGCCGCCTTGATCGAATCGGCCGGACCGACCGCGGCGATGCGCTCGCCTTCGACGAGCACGGTCCAGCCGGCGTGCGCGGGCTCGCCGGCGTTGCCGGTCCAGACGCGGGCGGGGCGCAGCAGCGTCGACGCGGCCTGCGCCGGGGCACAGGATCCGCAGAGAAGGAGGCTGAGGACAAAAAGTATATTTTTCTTCATCGCGCCCGGACCCGGTGTGGAAATCGCGGAGGGCGATGCGCGTGTCCGGAATCGGACCGGCTGCGCCGCCGGCGTGCCGCGACCGGAGCATACACGGAAGTCCGCAGCGTGGAAGCAGCGGCGGTGCCGTGCTTCGGCACCGCACGCGTTCCCGATCCCGCCTGCCGGCCGGGTCGAAAAGCGAGATCCAAAGATGTCGACACGAAGAACGCGGAGAAAGACTGCGAAGAATCGGTCGCCGCGGATCCGGCAATCCCCGATCCGCGCGAACGGGAGTCGCCCGATCTAGATGACCTTGAGCGTGATCGCCTTCAGCACCGCGCGCGTGCGGTCGCGCGTACCGAGCTTGTCGAAGATATCCATCAGGTAGTTTTTGACCGTGCCCTCGGTGACGTGGATTGCCCGGCCGATTTCGCGGTTGGTGTAGCCGCCGGCGAGCAGGCGCAGGATGTCGATCTCGCGTTTGTTGAAAGCCGCGTTCGGGGCGCTGCCGTCGCGGTAGGCGTAGCGTTCGCGGATCGCGTCGGTGGCGACCGGTGCGACGACGGAGCGGCCGGCGGCGATTTCCTCGATCGTTTCGACGAGTTCGAGCGGAGAGGCGTCCTTGAGCAGGAATCCCTTCGCGCCGGCTTCGAGCGCCCGCAGAGCGAGGTCGGCTTCGTCGAACGTGGTCAGCAGGATTACCGGCGGCGCGCCGGCCACGCGGCGCAGGCGGCGGCAGACCTCGAATCCGTCGAGCCGCGGCATGCGCACGTCGCAGAGGACGACGCCAACGGCCGTATCGTGCAGCGCTTGCAACAGGTCCTCGCCGTCGCCGGCTTCGAGCGCGATCTCGAACTGGGCGAAGCCCCCGAGCAGCGCTTTCAGTCCGCTGCGCACCAGGGCTTGGTCGTCGGCCAACGCGACGCGGATGGGCGCGGGTTCGCGGCGTGTCATGCCGGCAGCCGCGCTTGCAGATGGAAGCCGTCGTCGGTGCGGCCGAAGCTCAGTTCGCCGCCGAGCGAGCGCAGACGTTCACGCATGCCGGCGAGTCCCTGGCCGGTGCGCACCTCGCCGCTGCCGCCGCCGTCGTCGCGCAGGTCGAGCACGATTTCGTTTCCTTCGCGCCGCAGGCGGACCCGCAGTTCGCCGGCGTCGCCGTGGCGCGCCGCGTTGGTCAGGCCTTCCTGGAAGGCACGCAGCAGCACCTCGGCCTGTTCCAGCGTGGCGACGCGTGCATCGGTGGCGATGTCGAAGCGCACGCGGGGGCGCGGAAACGGCGCAGCCATGCGGCGCAAGGTTGCACGGAGATCGAGTCCGTCGTGCAGCCGCAGCTGATGCGCGACCGAACGCAAATCGTCCAGCAGCTCCTCGGCCAGGCGCGTGCACAGTGCGACCGTTTCGCCGGTGTCGAGCTGCTTGTTGTGCGCGAGCGCGGCCAGGTTCAGCCGCAGGGCGGTGAGTTTGTGGCCGGCCACATCGTGCAGCTCGCGCGACAGGCGCAGGCGTTCCTGTACGCGCGCGGCCTCGGCCAGCATGCTGCGCGCGGCGAGCAGTTCGGCATGCGTCGCGGCGAGTTCGGCGCGCGCCTGCTCGGTTTTCTGCAACGAATGCACGAGCAGGATCGCGAACAACTGGATGCCGGCCTGCAGGCCGACGTAGGTGAACGGAAAATCCATCTGGCGGAACCCGAGCACGACCGCGAGCAATAGCGCGTTCACCGCCAGGCAGGCGCCGGCGAGCGCGCGCGGGCCGAGCAGGCCGGTGAGTTCGAGCAGCGGAATGACGAGCAGGGCCGCTGCCGAGTTGTAGCGGTAGAGCGCGACGAGGGCCAGCGCGATCGCGCAGAGCAGGGTGGCGAGGACGAGCCGCGCAGTACGCCGTCCGCGCAGCTGCAGCGCGATGGCGAACACCACGGCGAAGGAAAGATGCAGCGCGCCGGCCACGCCGTGCGCCGGCAGCGATGCGGCGATCGTCGTGGCGACGATCGGGCCCGACCACAATTCCAATCCGACCGCGGCCCAGGCGATGAATCCGGCGATCGCCGCAAGCGGATGAGCGTAGGGAGTGCTGCGCAGCATCGCGCAAGCTTCGCGTCCGCACGCAGCGAACGCAAGCCGATCGCGAAACAGGTGACTTTCGTCACCCGCTTCGGTGACTTCCGCCATCTGGGCGCGCCGACCGTCGAGGCGGACAGTGTGCGCCGGTCTTGTGGAGCGACAGCGAATGAATCCTGGAATGCGCAAATTGCTGAAAATCGCCGCATGCGCGGTGCCGGCGCTGATCGCCGCCGCCGTCGCGTTGAGTGCGATCCCGGCGATCTCGACCGGCGGCCGCAATGCCTTCGGCACCGACCTGCCCGCCGCGGCCGCGACGCATCCCGCGGCGCTCCGGGAAGCCTATGCCTACCTGCCGCGGCAGACGCGCTTCGATGCCTTCGTCGCTCTCAAGGACGAGAAGCTGCTGGCCGAATGGGGCGACGCCGACCTACCGATCAATACGCATTCGGTGCGCAAGAGCTTGCTCAGCGGCCTCTACGGCATCGCGGCGGAGAAGGGCTATCTGCACCTCGACCAGAGCCTGGCCGAACTCGGCATCGACGACAAGGTCGTGCCGCTGACCGCGATCGAGAAGACCGCGACCATCCGCGACCTGCTCGAATCGCGCTCCGGCATCTACATCGAAGCGGCCGGCGAAGCGAAAGGGATGAAGGACGGGCGGCCGCGGCGCGGCGCACACCGTCCGGGCGAAGCGTTCTACTACAACAACTGGGGCTTCAACGTGCTCGGCGTGATCTTCGAGCGGCGCACTGGAATGAGCATCGGCCAGGCCCTGTACGAGTGGATCGCCAAGCCGACCGGCATGACCACGTTCAAGCCCGGGCACGTCATCTACGATCAGCCGGGCTATACCGAACACCGCCAGTTCGTCGTGTTCATGACCGCCGCTGATCTCGCGCGGTTCGGCGCCTTGTACGCGAACGGTGGACGCTGGGGCGCGACCCAGGTGATTCCGGCAGCCTGGGTCGAGGAGAGCACGCGGCCGTATTCGGAAGTGCGGAAGATGGATCCATTCGACGCTTACGGCTATCTCTGGTGGATCGATCGCGACGCCGGCACGATCTGGGCCGACGGCTGGGGCGGCCAATTCATGATCGTCGACGCGAAACGCCATTTGACCGTGGTTTCGCGCAACGACACCGGCCGCAGTCTGCTGCAGCTCGGCCTGTTCATGCTCTTCGACGGCGACGCCTGGCGCAGTCATCATCAGAAGCTGCACGAACTGATGATCGCGGCGTCGGCCGGAACCTGAGCCGACGCCGTCCGCTCGAACTCGTTCGCGAAGATCCCGCTGTTGAAGCCGCGCTTGCGGCCGGCCGTGGTGCCGCAGGCGGGGTCAGGTGATGGTGCGGCGAAAATCCAGGTCGTAGCGCGAGCCGTGCACGAGCACGTGGACGCGCAGATTGGTGATGCTGATCGGCCCGCTCGGGCCCGCTTCGGCGACGTTGGAATGGCCGACGTCGGACGGATCGACCACGGTGATGCCGCCGTGGCCGACGATGTCGACGACGTTGTCGGGGCCGATGAACGCCGCGGTGTCGGGATCGATGCCGATGCCGAGCGCGAACGGATTGAGCGCGAGCGCGGCGAGCAGGCGGCCGAGCCGGTCGGCGCCGGCGCCGCCCTGGTCGATGACGAGACGGTTCGACAGCCCGAGTCCGGGCGCGAGGGTGACGCTGCCCATGCGCGGCGTCGGCCCCTGTGCGCCGCCGGCGAGCATGTGCTCGGCGAGGATCGCCGCGCCCGGGCCGATGCCGGCGACCGCCGCGCCGTCCGCATTGCGCCGGCGCAGCAGGCGCGCGAGCTGGGTGCCGCCGAGCAGGGTCGACAGGCGCAGCGGCTGGTCCGCGGTCAGCACGATCAGGTCGGCGCGCTCGATCAGGCCGAGCGCGGAAGGATGGTCGCTGTCGCTGCGGCTGGTCAGCGTAAGCCGCTGCACCTGGCCGGCGCCGAGCGTGAGCAGGGTGGCTTCGAGTTCGTCGCTGGGCGTCTCGTCGGGCATCTTCGCGGTGACGACGACGACCTGCGGCCGCTGGCCGAGCATGGCGAAGATGCGCCGGTAGATCTCGTGCAGGCCGTCCGGCCGTGCCTGGGTGCCGATGGGGATCAGATAACCGCGGGACTGGTCGGGAGCGAGGCGGGCAGGCAAGGCGATTTCCTTCGTCGCGAACGAGCCCCGATTATAGCCGTGCGGCGATTTCGGGCGCAGATCGAACGCGGATCGAAGAGTCCGGCGGCGACGGCCGCAGCGCAAACGCGCCGCGGCCGGAATTTTTCCGCCGGTGCGGCGGACTTCGTCAGGCCGGTACCAGCCAACAGCCGAACAAGGGACCTGCGGTGTCGCCCTTTTGCGGATCGAAGCGGAACTTCAATACCTTCGCGCCGCGGGTCAGTTCCGCCGGCAGCGGATAGTCGTGATCGACGAAGTCGATCACCTGGCCGCGCTCGACACGAACCTCCGCCGCGGGCTTGCCGTTGACGACGACGTTGAAGCGGCCCTTGTCGCTGCCCCAGAAGCGCAGGCGCAGCAGCAGGGGTTTGTCGCTGCCTTTCATCTCGAACTCGACGAAGCCCTTGCCACGTATGTCGCGGCACTTGCGGCGCCGGTATTCGCCGTCGAAGGACATCTCGCTGCGCAGCTTGTGCGCCTCTTCGGAGGCTTTGTCGCCGAACCGGATCATATCGACGGACCTGGCCTCCAGCGCGTCCGATTCGGCCTTCGCCTGCGTGCGCCGCTCCGATTCCCGCGCCCACTGCGCCGGGCTCATCCGCTTGAGGTAGAGCGCGCAGCGCCGGTCGTACTGGGCGAAGAACGGAACGAAGGTCAGGCCTTCGGGCTGCGAGGTGCGGGCGAGGAACGTGCCCGGTTCCGGCAGCTCGGCAAATCCCGCCAGCGGCGACGCATCGGCGACGAGCGCCGGATCCTGCGCGTCGTAGGGTTCGCCCGCGGGGCCCAGATCGGCGGCCAGCGCCAGCGGACCGCGCATCACGGCGACGGTGTTCGGATCGCCCGCGGCCTGTTCGAGGCGCAGCGGTGTCGCGAATTCGATCTCGACCACGTCGCCCGGCTTCCAGCTGCGTTCGAGCACGAGATAGCCGTCGACTGCCTTGTCCTTGCGCGCCGCGCCGTTGACGCGCAGCTCGAAGCGGCCCTCGCTCCAGGCGGGCACGCGCAGCGCCAGCCGGCGCGGCGCTTTCGCGCCGGCGCGGCGGATCTGCAGGCGCACCTTGCCGTTGCCGGGCACGCCGCTGTCGAGGTCGAGGGCGAAGTCGCGTTCTTTCCAGTCCAGCGCGGACGGGATATAGAGATTGACGTGCAGCGTCTGCGCGCCCTGCCAGAAGATCGAATCGCCGAACTGCGCGTGCGCTTCCATGCCGGTGCCCACGCAGCACCAGAACGAATCGAACTTGTCCGACCAGGCGCGTTCGCCGCCGGCGATCATCGGCATCATGTAGGTGAACAGGCCGGTGGCGGGATGCTGCGCCGCCATCGTGTGGTTGTACAGGGTGCGCTCGTAGTAGTCGAAGTAGCCCGCCCGCGGCGCCCATCGGTACAGGTGCCGGGTCAGCTTGAGCATGTTGTAGCTGTTGCAGTGCTCGCAGGTCTGCTCGGTGAGGAACTCGGCGATGGAGTCGGCTTGCTGGAAGTATTCGCGGTCCGCATTGCCGCCGTTCACGTAGCTGTAGTGGGTCGTGACCGTTTCCCAGAAGAAGCGCGCGGCGGCGGCCGATGCGGCGTCGCCGTTCACTTCGAACAGGCGCGCCTCGCCGATGAACTTCGGGATCTGGGTGTTGGCGTGCCGGTGCGGCAGGTCGTCCTTGCCGGCCATGGCCGGGGCGAGGATTTTCTCGTGACGCAGGCGTCTGCCGACCGCGGTCCAGCGCGGATCGCCGCTGCGCGCGCCGAGTTCGACGAAGGATTCATTGAGGCCGCCGAACTCGGTGTCGAGCAGCTTCTGCATCTGCTCGTCGTCGAGCGCGGCGAACACGCCGGCGAAGTACGCCGCCATCGGCAACAGCACTTCCATCGCCTGGCCGCTGGCCGCCATGGCGTCGGCGTCGAGCAGGCCGGCGAACAGCTTGTGCTGCGTGTACAACGGCGACCAGCTGCCGTTGAGGTTGAACGGACTGCCGTTGATGATGCCGCGGCGCACGTCCTCCATCGCGCGCTTGCCGCCCTCGATCCGGCCGTCGTCGGTTTTGCGGGTGAAGCCGCCGACGTAGCCGTCCTTGTCCCGCGCCTGGGCGCGCGCGAGTTCGGCGACGATGTAGTCGATGCGCTTCTTCGCCTCGGCATCGCCGGTCTGCGCGTACAGCTTGGACAAGGCGCTCAGATAGTGGCCCAGCGTGTGGCCGGCGATGGTGTCGCTTTCCCAGCCGCCGTAAACCTTCCCCTTCGGTTCCAGTCCCGCGTAGAACAGGAAGTTGTGCAGCAGGCGATCGGGTTCGAGTTCGAACAGGTAGCGGCGATTGGCGAGCAGGGAATCGAGGAACAGCGAGGGCTTGAGCCTGACGTTCTGCAGCGGCACCGGGCTGATCGAATCCTTCGTGGAGGCGCCGGCTTCCCGCGGGAAACGCAGGAAGCCGGCGGCCGCGGCCAGCGCGCTCAGCTGGAGGAAGCGGCGGCGCGAAGGATCTGCGTCCGCGAAACCGTTGTCGCCGTCGTTGTGATCGTGGCTGTCGCGCATGGTGTCGTCCGTCGGCGTGGCGTTCCGTTGAGACTTCTTCATGGGCGCCGTCTCGCCGGGCTTTCACGGAGAGAGCCTTCCCCCTTCGGGAGAAGGCTTTTGCTTTTTCTGCCCACGCAGAAACCCGGCGACGAGCACATCGATCAGAACGTCACCGTCGCCCGCGCCCAATAGTAGCGGCCGAGCAGGTCGTAGGTCGCCACGTCGGTGTTGGCGTTGCCCACGTTGTTGGCGTAGTACAGCGTCGGCCGCTTGTCGGTCAGATTGTCGATGCCGAGTTCGAAGCGCGTACGCCACGACTCCACTTCGTAGCCGGCCTGCACGTTGTGATAGGCATAGGCGCCGATCTTGCGCACCACGTTGGGCAGATCGTAGTCCGCCGACAGGTTCTGCCGCGCATCGGCGCTGCCGATCTCGGTGCGGCCGACGTAGCGGACGCGCCAGGCCGCGCTCCACGGGCCCCGCTTCCAGTTCAGCGTCGCCAGGGCGCGCCAGCGCGGGAAATTGCCGTAGGAATAGGTGTACTTGCCGCCGTTGTGGATCGTCACCGCACTGGGGTCGGTCGTGTCGGGCAGCACGTCGTAGCGGGTCAGATAAGTGCCGTTGAAGGCGGCGACGAACTGGCCCCAGGCCGTTTCCGGCAGGCGGTAGGTCAGGTTCACGTCGGTGCCGCTCGCCCAGAGCTTGCCGAGGTTCACGGTCGGCTCGGCCACGTAGTTGATCGTGCCGTTGCCGTTGCGGTGGATCAGCGGGCAGAACGCGCTCGCCGAATTGGCGTAGCACTGGTTGAGCACGGTCTGTGCCGACACCGTCGTGATCGTGTCGGACAGATTGATGCGCCACCAGTCGGCGCTCAGCGAGAGCCCCTCGATCCACTCCGGATCGTAGACGACGCCGAAGTCGTAGGATTTGCCGACTTCCGGCTTGAGCTGATAACCGGCGACCACCGAACCGGACGCCTTGCCCGAGATCTGGCCGTCGGCCTGCGTGTAGCTGCCGTCGGTCGGCACGTGGGCGCAGGCCGCTTCGTGGCCGCCGGTGTAGCCGTTGCACGGGTCGTTGACCGTGGCCGCGTCGCCGGCCACGCCGGCGTACAGTTCGGAGATGTTCGGCGCGCGGAACACCTGCGAGACGGTGCCGCGGAACAGCAGGTTTTCGATCGGACGGTATTCCAGCGCGAGCTTGCTGTTGGTCTTGTTGCCGACCGAGCTGTAGTCGGAGTAGCGCGTGCCGAGGGTGAGATTGAGCGAATTGACGAACGGCACGTCCTTGAGCAGCGGGAACAGGGCTTCGGCGTAGGCCTCCTTGACGTTGAAGCTGCCGGCGAGCACCGTCGCGCAGAATTCGATCACGCCGCACAGTCCGTTCAGGTCGCCCGTCCACTGCGCATTGGCGTCCGTGCTGGTCGACTCCTTGCGATACGAGGCGCCCACGGCCAGGCTGACCGTACCGGCGGGCAGGCTGAACAGATCGCCGTTCGCGTTGGCTTCGAATTGCTTGACCGTGTAGACCGTGCTGACGACGGGGTTGATCACGCTCGCCTTGAGCGCCGCGAGGTTGGAGGCGTCGTTGAAGTTGAAGATGTCGATCGGCGTGCAGCCGGAGATGACGTTGCCCGGCGTGCCGCAGCGGACCGCGCCGCTGCCGTCCAGGAACGAAGGGCCGACCGCGTCGTTGAACTTCGCGTAATCGAGGAAGCCGTAGTTGAGCGACTTCTGCCGCACCTTGCCGTAGTTGATGCTCGCGTCCCAGCGCCAGGAGCTGTCGCCGAAGCTGCCGCGCAGCCCGGGCGTGACCTGGAAGTTGTAGGTGTCGTACTGGTAGCGGCGGTCGCCGAGCACGGTGGCGCGCGTGTTGAGATCGTTGTACGACGTGCCGGTCGCGCGATCGGTACCGAAATTGACGCCAAACGGGTTGTAGTAGCTCTTCGCCGAAACGAGGAAGTTGTCGCCGTTGGCGAAGATCGGGATCGGCGCGATCACCGAGGCCGACTTGGTCTTGCTGTACCAGCTGTCGAGGTAGGCTTCGACCTCGTCGGTGAGGCGATAGCTGCCGAGGACGAAGGCATTGGTGCGCTTCTGCGGGGTCTGCAGCAGATTGTAGGGCTGGTAGTTGAAGGAATCGGACGACGAGTTGTAGCAATGGAAATCGTCCGCGCTCGGCGCGCCGCTGGTACCGTGATTGAGGGTGACGCGCCCGCAGCCGTGGGCGGCGGCGAGCGCCTTGGATGCATCCGATCCGTCGTTGAAATTCACCGAGCCGTAGGGCGAGGCGGAGGAGCCGCGCTTCACCGTGGTGCCGTCGATCAGGTACAGCGCGTCCTTGGAATAATCGCGCTGCGCCGCCGAGACCGGATCGATGCTGTGATAGGACAGGCCGCCGACCAGGCTGCCGCGATCCCAGGCCTTGCCCAGGGTCACCGAGTAGTTGCGGCGCAGGCCGTCGTTGCGGTCGCTGTGGCCCAGGTCGGTGCTGACCTCCACGCCGTCGAAGCGGCTGCGCAGGATGAAGTTGACGACGCCGCCGATCGCGTCCGAACCGTACACCGCCGACGCGCCGTCGCTGAGGATTTCGATGCGCTCGATCATGCTCGACGGGATGGCGTTGACGTCGTTGTAGGCAAGGCGCGCGCCGTTGACCAGGACCAGGGTGCGCTTGTCGCCGAGGCCGCGCAGCGAGATGGTCGAAGCGCCGGTGCCGCCGCCGTTGTTCGTGTACGGATTGGTCGCGTTGCCGGCGATCGACGGCAGTTCCTGGAGCAGGTCGCCGACGGTCGGCTTGCCGGTGGCGGCGATCTGGTCGCGGCCGACGGTGAGCACCGGGTTGGCCGTTTCCATGTCCACGCGGCGCAGGCGCGAACCGGTCACGACGACGCTTTCCAGCGTTTTCGGTGAATCGGCCGCGTCCGCCTGCTGGGCGCGCGCGCCGCCGGGAATCGCCAGCGCGCAGAGCAGGGAGGCCGTCGCCATGTAGAGCGGCGTTCTGCGGCAGGCGGGCGGGTTGATCAGATGCTGGAACATTTTTCGACTCCTCGCTTCACGTCAAGATCGTGGGAAATGCGGGCAAGGAGATCCCGCGCCGGCATTGCCGACGTGCGGACACGTTCGCTGCGCATTCGCCGTCTGCGCCGACGGCGCTCAGGGCTCGAAGAGTTCGGGCAACGGCCGCTTCCCGCGCAGGACGTTTTCTTCCTGCGGCATGTGAAAGACGATCCCCATCGCCCGGCCCCGAACCGCAATCGTTCTTACATACGGCGGTAACAATGTAGGCGCGTCGCCATGGACCGTCTTGGCGCAATTGCGGGAAATCGGTGCGGAAATCCGCATGGTTTTGTACGTTTCGTGTTAAACGGAATGCCGGTTCGTCTCCGCCTCACGGGCTCGGGAAAGATGAAAGATTGAACCGCGGGGAACGCGCAGAAGAGCTCGGCCCTTGATTCATTTTTCTTCTTCGTGACCTTTCTCCGTGTTCCCCGTATCGACGTCTTTTGATCTCGCTTTTTCGGCTCGACGGGCAAGCAGGGGTGGAAGCGGACAGGGATGCGTCGCCGTCTTCGGCGACGCAAGCCTCAGCCCGCGAAACGGGCCAGCACCGTCACGCTTGCGCCGGGCGCGCCGGCGAGGGCTATGCGGTCGCGCGACCGTCCCTGCGCCGTCGCCGGGCGACCGTCGACGGTCGCCTCGATCAGCCGGGTTCCCGCCGGCACGCGCAGGGTGAGCCAGGTCTTCGCCGGTCTGCGCGGCGGCAGTTCGATCTCGGCGCGGATCGTCTTCGCCGCGGGATCGCATTGCAGGCGCAGCGAGGTTCGGCCCCACGGCGTGGGCGCGGCGGAAACCTCGACGGGTTTGCCGCTGCCGAGCCAGTCGCGCGGCAGAGCGCGCGCGAGGAACAACTCGTCGTCCTGGTCGAACACCAGCATCCAGCGCAGCAGCAGCGGCACGGTCATCTGCGCCGGCATGCAGAACAGCGGCATGTCGCCGGTGATGCCGGCGACTTCGCCCGCCGTCCAGCTGCCGCGCGTATGCGCCTGGTAGCGGTGCGCATAGAGGAACAGCAGGTATTCCTCGATGCGGTCCAGGCGCAGCAGTTGCTGCGCGTAGCCGTAGGAAATGAAACCGAGGATGTCGCGGCCCTCGGGCGTCGGCTTCCAGATGTTCGAGACGATGCCGAACGTGGTGCCGCCGTGGCCGCGCAGGCAATCGATGACGAGGTTGGCGAGATCCGCCGGCAGCACATCGGCCTGGAGCAGTTCGGCGTAGACGCGGTGCGACCAGAGCTGCTCGCTCTTGGCCGGGTCTTCCTGCGACATCGCCTGGCGGAACGTCTCGCGCGTGCCCGGCAGCGGCCCGAGATAGGGCGGCGTGAGATCGCGGCGCACGTTGGCGCGGAGGTTGCGCAGCAGGCATTCGCGCAATTGCTGCGCGCGGCGTTGCCATTGCAGCGCCTCGTCCTTGGCGCCGCCCAGGGCGGGCCATACGGCGGCAATGTCCTCCCAGCCGCGGATCGCCAGCGCGCTGTTGCCGTAGTACGGTTTCCACCACAGCGACGGATCGGGATACAGGCAGGCGTCGGATTCGCTCCAGCCGTGAATCAGGCCGTGCCCGCGGTCCGATTCCGGCAGGGCGAGGCCGGCGTCGTGCAATTCCGCCAATATCTGCGCGGTCGCGGAAATCTTGCCGAGGTGCTTTTTCAGCAAGGCCGCGTCGTTGGTGTAGCGCAGATAGCGCGCGAGCAGCGACAGGGTCAGGCCGAACTGGCCGGTCTCCGGGCCGCGCATGTTGATCATGCCGTCGGCCCGGGTGTACTCGCTCAGATAGTTGTCGAGCACGGCGGCCGCCTGCGCGAAGCGTCCCCATTCCAGATTCGCGTACAGCGAACTGGTGAACGTGTCCTGGAAGCCGTCGTATTCGTTGCCGTAGTAGTCGCGATCGACCGCGCCGTACTTGGGATAGACGCCCTGCGGGCGCACCACGAGTTCGCGCGCGAAGGCGAAGCGCGCCATGTCCGCCCAGCTCGCATCGGGCAGGCGCAGCGCGGCGGCGTCCGCAAGCCGCGCCTGCCAATACGCCGCGAAATCGAGCAGGCCGCGGTAGAAATCCTCGGCCTTCGCCGCGCCGCGGCGCGGCGGATACTCGGGGTAGCTGTGGCCGAAGACGGTGCGCACGGGCTTGCCGCGTTCGACGAGTACGGCGCGGTGCCAGGTCTGCACGACGAAGCGATCGTGCGCGGCGACGTCGGCGAAGACGATCAGGTCGTACCAGCGTTCCTTTCCGGCCGGCACCACTTTGTGCACCGCCGGCATCCAGCCGCCGAGCAGGCCTTCCTCGCGCCGTGCGATCCTGTCCGCGTCGGCCAGTTCCGGAAAGTATTGGATGGCCCGGTAGGTGCGGCTGCGCCCGTCCGGATAGATCTGCATCGTGTCGTTGGCCTGCACGGTGCCGACGAAGGTGGTCCACGGCAGGCGGCCGTCGTGGTTCTTCGGATCCAGTCGCGAGGCGGGCGGCGGCGCCGCGTCGCGCACTTCGTCCTCGCGCGGGTCGCCATTGCGCAGCAGGCGGTCGGCGAGCAGGTCGGCTTCGGCCATCGCCACCTCGGCCAGCTTCATGCCGAAGTAGGGCGGGGCGTCGGCGCCGCGCACGGACTCCGTGCGCTTGCCCAGATCCAATGCGCCCTCGGCACAGGCGATCGCCAGACTGCCCTGCGGCGTGCGCAAGTCTTCGTAGACCGTCCACTCGGTTTCCGCATGCCGGAACCGGCACAGTCTCTCGAAGCCGGCGAAGGCGTCCGCCGGCGTCTTGGCGAGCTTCGGCGCCGCCAATTCGGCCGCGGCAGGCGGCGCCGCCGTCGCCTGCGGCGCGGGCGCCAGTCCCAGTGCCGCCACGGCGGTTCCCTGGCGCAGAAAAGTCCTTCGATCCATAGCTTCAACTCCCCGTTTTGTCCGCGATTGGAACGACTCCGCGGGTGGGCGCCGCGCGGAAAGACGCTCCCGATGGCCGATGCGATCCGTCGCCGCTCCGCGCGGACGCCGTGCGTCGGAATGCGTTCACCTCAAAGAAACGTTCCGGTGAAATCCTCGATGTCCGGCGGCGCAGACTTGACGAACATGCTGCGGTAGTCGCGCGGGGTGATGCCGACGACGACGCGGAACTGGCGCGCGAACGCGCTCTGGTCGTTGAAGCCGCAGACCTGGCCGATGTGGGCGACGGTGGCGTCGGTGTGCAGCAGACGTATCGCCGACTCGATGCGCAGCTTGGTGATCATCTGCTGCGGCGTCACCTGAAACACGCGCCGGAATACGCGCTCCAACTGCGCGACCGAAAGTTCGGCGATGTCGGCGAGCGTCTGCACGCGGATGGGCTCGGCGAAATGGGCGTTGACGTGGTCCATCACCTGGTTGAGCCGCGCGAACGAGGAGTGCCGGCCGGGCGGCCCGAGATCCCTGGAAATGCCGATCAGGCCGATGATCTCGTCGCGGGCGTAGATCGGATACTTGAAAGTGAGGCACCAGCCGGGAAACCGGTTGGGATACAGGTGGACCTCCAACTGGTTCTCGACCACTTCGCCGGTGAGCACGCGCCGGTCCTGGAGCAGATAGGTCCCGCCGAGCGAGAGCGGGAAGAGATCGATGGTCGAGCGGCCGATCACGTCCTCGCGCCGCTTCTTGCCGAGCCGCCGCATCAGAGTGAGATTGGCATGCGTATAGCGGCCCTCCCTGTCCTTGGCGAAGAAGACCACGTCCGGCAGTGCGTCGAACAGTGTCTGGACTTCCTTGGTGGGCAGCGTCTTGATCATGAAGAACCCCGGTGGAGGGCGGAATGCCCCGATCATCGGTTCGATTTCATCCTACTGCACGTGCGGAAGAAGAAGGCCGATTGTGCAAACTTCCGCATCCGCCGTCGGCAAACCCGGCTAGGTCGCCCGGGCAAGGAATGCGAGCATGTTCGAATGCACAGCCTCTACGTCATCGATTCCCATACCGCCGGCGAACCCACGCGCGTGGTCGTGTCCGGATTCCCCGCGCTCGGCGACGACGCGCTCGCCCTGCGGCGGGCGCGCTTCGAGCGCGAGTTCGACGCCTGGCGCAGCGCCATCGCCAACGAACCGCGCGGCTCGGACACGATGGTCGGCGCCCTGCTGCTGGAGCCGGTCGACCCGCGCGCCGCGGCCGGCGTGATCTTCTTCAACAACGTCGGCTATCTCGGCATGTGCGGCCACGGCACCATCGGCCTCGTGCGCACCCTGGCCGAACTCGGACGTCTGACGCCGGGCCGCCATCTGATCGAAACGCCGGTCGGCATGGTCGGTGCGGAGCTGCATGCGGACGGCCGCGTCTCCGTCGACAACGTCGAGGCGTATCGCCAGCGCGCCGGGGTCGAGGTGGACGTGCCGGGCCACGGCCGCGTCGTCGGCGACGTCGCCTGGGGCGGCAATTGGTTTTTCATCACCGGGCAGTCGCCGTGCGCGATCGATCTCGCCCACGAGCGCGAACTCACCGCCTATACCGCCGCGATCCGTGCCGGGCTGGAGGCCGCCGGCATCGCCGGCGACGAGGGCGGCGTGATCGACCACATCGAGGTCAACGGCCCCGCGCCCGACGGCAGCGGGCAGGCGCGGAACTTCGTCCTCTGCCCCGGCCTGGCCTACGACCGTTCGCCCTGCGGCACGGGCACGAGCGCCAAGCTGGCGTGCCTGGCCGCGGACGGCAAGCTCGCGCCCGACGAGATCTGGGTGCAGCAGGGCGTTCTCGGCAGCTCGTTCGAAGGCAGCTATCGGCCGGGCACGCGCGGCGTGCTGCCGCGCATCACCGGGCAGGCGTGGATCACCGCGCGTTCCGAACTGTTGATCGATCCGAGCGACCCGTTCGCGTGGGGCATTCGTGGAGCGGGGCGGCAGGATCATCAGTAACAGGATCAAAAGCGGCAGGATCAAAAGCGGCAGGATCAAAAGAACACCACGAAGACACGAAG
>CBJLOV010000069.1:0-20251 GCA_966424745.1 uncultured bacterium | reverse complement strand
TCAATACGGTGAATTCCGCACCGTCGAGCGCCTTGGTGACGGCAACGCCGACGCCTGCGTTCGCGCTGATCAAGACGGGCACAGTCTCGGCCGCTTCGGGGAGCACCCCTTCCGGCGTCATCACCTACCGCTTCAGTGTGATCAACACCGGCAATGTGGCGTTCAACCGTGTATCGGGCGTCAGCGATACCTTGTTGCCATCGCTGAGCTGCAGTCTTTCCAGTCCGCCGCTCGCTGTCGGCGCGACGCAGACACTCAGCTGCACCGACAACGTATACACGCTGACCGGCGCGGACTTCAAAGCGGGCAGTGTGGCCGGTACCGCAATCGCGAGCGCCGTGCCGGCGGTCTGCGTGCCGGCGACGACTCCGTGTCCGGCGGTCAGTTCGGCGGCCACGACGGCAATCAGTGCGCTGCCGTTGGTTGTGCCGCCGTCGCCGGCGCCGGCATTGAGCATGCCGGCATGGATGGCGTTGCTTGGCCTGCTGGTCGCCTTCGGCGGCCGGCGTCTGGGTCGTTCACGATCCTAGGAAAAAATTCCCCAACCAGAGCGCAGGGCCGACCGGGGAGCCGGCGGCCGCAGAGATCTCGAACGCACAACCTCACTCGAAGGAAATGAACGTGTCCAAGAAGTTTCCCGAATCCATGAGCCCGCATAAGCCGGCGGACCCGGCGCGGCGTGCGTTTTCGTTGCGCGCGGGGCTCGTCACGATGCTGCCGTTGATGCCGTGGTGGGGGGGAGGCATCGAGGAGGCTGGCCGTTCACCGCGGGCGCAGAAAGAGAACCAGGCGGGCACCGACGAGCCCGGCGATGCGTTGGCGGAAAGCGCCGCTCGACAGCAGGCGCCGGCACCCGCGGCCGCCATGCAGCCTCTCGCTCATCCCGGATTGCTGCACACCAACGCGGACCTCCAGCGCATGCGCGACAAGGTCGCCGCCAACGAACAGCCTTGGATCGGCGGCTGGAACCTGCTGCTCGCCGCCGGCCGATCCAACCTCGGCGCGACGCCGTTCCCTCTCGAGATCGTGACGCGGGGCGTCGCCGGCGAGAACTACTGGACGATGATCGTCGACATGATGCGCGCCTATCACCTCGCGCTGCGCTGGAAGATCACCGGGATCGAAGCCTACGCGAAGGATGCGGTGAAGTTCCTCAACGCCTGGTCATCGACTTTGAAGGGGTTGGGCGGCAATTCCAATCTCTTCCTCTCCTCGGGCCTGTACGGCAACCAGTGGGCCAACGCGGCCGAGCTGATGCGCACCTATTCGGGCTGGGCGAAGGAAGACGTTGCCCGGTTCCAGAGCATGCTGCTCAACGTGTTCTACACGCGCTGCCACGATTTTCTGCTCAACCACAACGGCACCGAGACAAGGAAGGTCACTCACTACTGGGCCAACTGGGACCTGGCCAACCTCTGCGGCATGTACGCGATCGGGGTGTTCTGCGACCGGCCCGACATCGCAGCGGAAGCGATCAACTATTACAAGACCGGTCGGGGCAACGGCGCCGCGGACCACAGCGTCTATTTCATGCACCCGGGTTATCTGGGCCAATGGCAGGAAAGCCATCGCGACCAGGGCCACTCGACACTGGGCATCGCGCTGGCCGGCATGCTCTGCGAGATGGCCTGGAACCAGGGCGAAGACCTCTTCGGGTATGCGAACAACCGCCTGCTGGCCGGCGCCGAATATGTGGCCAAGACCAATCTCAGCGATCCTAGCGGCAATCCGTACAAGATGCCGTTCACCCCGTACGACGGTGTCCATGGTGCGGGCACCGCGACAGCCGGGAGCGGAAGCCGCCGTCCCTGCTGGGAGCTGATCTACAACCACTACGTCAACCGCAAGGGCCTGTCGGCGCCCTGGACCAAAGCGATCGTCGAGCAGGTGCGCCCCGAACGCAGCGATGGCGGCGACTCAGTCGGTCTGGGCACGCTTTTCTTCACCCAAGATGCGGCTCCGGCAGCGAAACCGAGCGGCCTGAGCGCATGCCTCAATGGCGGCAAGGTGCTGTTGTCGTGGTGGGGCAGTGCCGACGCCACGCTCTATTCGATTCAGCGGGCGGCTTCGCCAGACGGCCCGTTCACGACCCTCGCTCAAGTGAACGATCCGCGCACGTACACCGATGCCCCGGCGCGAGGCACCTGGTACTACCGGATCAGCGCCGCCACCGCCCTCGGTGAGCGCGTCGGCGCCGAGACCGTTCGTGTGGCCGTCCCCGGCGAGCTTTGGCTGCGCTTGCCACTGAACGGCAATACCGACGACGTCAGCGGCTACGGTCGCCATGCACAACTGGTGGGTGGCGCGAGCTGGGGCCAAGGGCGCACGGGCGGCTCGGCTATCCAGCTCGACGGCAAAAGCGGCCACGTGCGCTTGCCCGACGGGGCGGTATCGACGCTGGGCGATTTCACCATCGCCGTGTGGGTATATTGGGACAACCCCATGGCAAACGCGCGGATCTTCGATTTCGGCTCCAACGACGTGGCGTACATGGCGCTTTGCCCTCGCGACCGTGGCCCGGATCAGCTCCGCTTCCTGGCCTCGCGCAATCAGTTCTGGCCCGAACAGCCGCTGTCCTCGAACATGCTGCCTAGCGGTCGTTGGGTGCACGTGGCCGTTACCCTGTCCGGCACCCTGGGTACCCTCTATGTCGACGGTTCGCCGGTCGCCAGCCACGACGAAATCTGGATGGCGCCGTACCAGTTCGGCAACACCGTGCAAACCTGGCTCGGGCGCTCGCAATATGGAGGCGATCCCTTCTTCAAAGGGCGGATGCAGGATTTCCGCATCTACGCTGGAGCGTTGGCCGCAGGAGACATTGCGGGATTGGCGGCCGACCCGGCGACATCCGTGCCGAATCTGCAGCCCACGATCACGTCCAGCGGCGCCCCGTTCGCAGTGGGCGAGTCGCGTGACGTAATCCTGAACATCAACGAGGTCAACGGAGCGGCGACGAGCGGCTTGATCCAGTTTCTCGTGCCGTACTCGCCGGCGAACTTCATCTACACCTTCGACCCGACGCGGACGACCGGACTGATCAACGGTGCACCGCAGGCGGTGAACAACGACCAGTGGGCGATGACGCCGACGGCGGCGGGCATGCTGTTCAGCAACTCGGCGAGCAACCTGGTGATCGCCGGAGGCGGTCGCAGTCGGGTAGTGATCAGTGCTCGGGCCACTCAGCCGGGCGGGACGGCGACGGTGAACGTCTATATCCAGCCCTATTCGGGCGGGGAGGCGAAGATCAACGACAATACGGTTTCGATCCAGAATTTCGTGCAGTAGTTCCGGCAGGCCGTTGGGATTCGCCGCTCTCGCCATCGGGCGATGGTGTGCTTCCATCGCCCGATGCCGGAGCGCCGCCCGCTCCGGCACATCCCTCAGGTAGGAAACAGGTTGCGTGGAATGCACGTCGCCGTTGAGATCGCCGAACGTGCCCATGAGCCGCATAAACAGCGGCTACGCATGTCAATCAGAATGACGCGATCGTGAAACGCTGGGCCGGATACGACGCGGAGGAACAGAGGTTCTGTACGGTTCCGCCCGTGTCCGGGCTCATACACCAGTCACTGAGCGCATTTTGCAGGATCCAGCTGCCGTCGGGCTGAGAATGCAGCAGCCACTGCTGCTGCATCGACGCGCCATAGTCGGGAAAGCCGCATCCGTAACCGGCGACCCGATTCCCTGCCAGTGGAGACTTGTAGTAGTCGTCCGCACAGAGGTTGCCGAACGAACTGGTCTGCAGGTAGTAGACGTTCCCCGCCATCGAGTTCAACGTGAATTTCTGCGTCGCGTCCGTGGAACTGCATGGAGAGATAACGTAGTCCCACGACGAGAGGATGCTCAAGCACCCTGCGTTCGTTTGCAACCGCACCGTGGCGCCGTCTTGTACCAACGCCGAAACGACGGCGACGGTAAATGTTTGCGCGGGGTCGTTTTCATTGCAGGTCGCAGCGCCGCTGCCGTTGGGAGAAGCGGTAAGGCACAGCGGGTCCGTCGTCATGAGCCGATACGTTCCGCCCGCTTCGGGCGCCAGCCACAACCGCTGAGCCGATGTGTAAGGACTGCTCGTATCGCAAGCCGCCAGGGTGATTCCTCCGCTTTGAGGAACCGCGCACTGCCCGGTGTTCGCGACGCTCTGCAGGACGTAGTTGCCCGTCTTGGGAAATTGCACCAGGACGAATTGCTGCGACGGGTTGCCCGCGGCGCATGCAGCTGCCGTCATCGCCGTGCCCGAGGTTTGCGACTGGGTAAGGCAACCGTTGCCGTTGCGCAAGGTCACCGTTGCGCCAGACAGGACGGGAGACTCGATCGGGCTGAGGGCGAAAGTCTGACTGGTGCTGGTTTCGACACAACCCTGTTGCGTCGACCCGCTTGCCGTCGTGCTCAGGCACAACTGGCTGTTGACGTTGTTGAGCCGCCATCCGTACGCCAATGGCTGCAATGTAAAACTCTCATTGGTGCCGTAGTTGCAGGGGTACACGCCGACCGTCGCCCCGGCGTTGGCGGCATGGGCGTACACGTCCAGGCAGAGAAGCTGTCCGTTGACGGTTTGGGTGAGAAAAAATTGACCTCCGCTCGACTGCTGCAAGGTGAACTTTTGATACGAGCTGCCCGAGTTGCAGGAAGCGGAGTAAGCGTTCGCGTAATTGCCGGGATTGACCGTCAGGCAACCGTAGCCGTTGCTGACGCGCACCACCCGCCCGTCCTGTGCACGGTAATTCGCGGGCCTCGGCAGAAATGTCTGGGCCGCATTGCCCGCCGAGCACGCGCTCAGCGTGGTCCCGGTGGATGCGGCGTTGAGGCAGTTGCCGTTGTTCAGCAGCGTCCAGCTCCCGTCTCCCTGAGGTGCAAGCGCGAAAATCTGCGGGCTCGACGCCGAACAGCCGACGGCAGCGACGGCCGACGCCGTACTGGTGTCCACGCAGAGGTTCCCGCTCTTGACGAGGTAGGTCAGCGCTCCGGTGGCCTGCAAGGCAAACTGCTGGCCGGGGTTGGTCGGGGCGCACGCCGACGTGGCCAGCTGACCGTTCGGTGCCAGGGTCAAACAACCGTTGCCGTTGCGCAAGGTTTGCAGCGAATTGGCTTGAACGGCTCGCTCGACCAATTGAGGGGTGAACACCTGCGCGGCATCGGCGCCGCTGCAGGTTTGCTGTGTCGCGCCACTCGCGTTCGCGCTGACGCAGAGCCCGCTGTTGACGTTGAGGAACGCGCTGGCGGTTCCACCTTGCGGTTGCAGTACGAACCGGTCGTTCGCGCCCCAACCACAAAATCCCGATGAGGCGGCCACAGCGCCGCCGATCGCCGTGGAGCTGCCGGATACTTCCATGCAGAGGGTGTCGCTGCCCGAGTTCTGGGTCAGGAAGGTGTAGTTCCTCCCTACGGCGCTGTGGGTACGGAAGAGCTGCCGGGGATTCGTCAAATCGCACGCGGCCGTTTGGATTTGGCCGGATGCCGGGTTGAGTGTCAGACAACCGCTGTTGTTGCTCCACTGGAACACGCTGTCGGATGCCGAAGCGGGCTCGCCCTGCCACATCAATGCCGAGGTGTCGCTCAATTTGTAAAACTGGGAGCAACTGGCGTGGTCGTTGTCCCCCGTGTACCGGGTCGGATATGCCACACCGTTCAAATAGCCGATGGGCGCGTCGTAGCGTGCTTGAAAGTAGTTGCGGAACGAACAGAGCGGATTGCCGTTGAACCATTCGTACCACGAAATGTTGCCGGGCTTGATCAGGCCCCAGTTCAACGGCGTCGTCACGACGCCGATGGTCGCGGCAACACCGGTTTGGGTGTTCGTGACGGTTCCGGTCCAGGTTTCGGTCTGGGCGACATTGTCTACGGCAGTGAGCTTTGCGGTGAATTGGTACGCCACGCCAAGCTGCCAGTCGTAGGCGATATGGCAACTGCCGCCGGCACCGCCGTCGGCGCCGCTCGAGCAGGCCGGGAAGGAAGACGTGACGCCGGAGCCGAAGAAGCTGAACAGCGCCATCTTGCCGCGTGTTCCGTCCGGCAGGGTGCCGCGCGGCTGCAAGCCCATATAAAAGCCGCCGGTTCCGGTGAAGCTCATTTGATAAGCCCAGTACATCTCGGGTTCGGTTTCGATGCGCAGCTCATTGACGGTGAACGTGTAGGTGTACGTGTCGAAACCGCTTGCCGCGGTGGTGCCGAAGTTGAAAACGGGAGTGGA
The DNA here is from genome assembly GCA_966424745.1 of uncultured bacterium. Classification (GTDB taxonomy): domain Bacteria; phylum Pseudomonadota; class Gammaproteobacteria; order Xanthomonadales; family Rhodanobacteraceae; genus Rudaea. The sequence goes on along the minus strand of CBJLOV010000069.1, from coordinate 14,064 downwards.
TTCACCGGCGTCCGCTTCGGACGCGACGACCAATGAAAGAACGATGGCGATACATGGTAGAAATTTCATTTGCGGGCCCCTCGAATGGGAACAACGAAGACAAACGGAACTTCAGGTTGAGAAAAGAGCGAAAGCTTCGCTTGGAGAGAGTCAAAACTTCCGCCGGGAGGAAACGCCCCCTAATGTGTCGGGCCTTCGGATGAGCATCGATGTGTTGCACGAGCTGGACGGGGATCTCGGGCATGGCATGACGTCGCCGCGAACGCGGTCTATCTGAACGAATATCGGAACACCAAGGTCGTCGTTCGCGGAGTCTGATATCTCGTACCCAAGCCATAGAGAACGTCGGGCACTATCGAGTTGTCGGCGTTGACGTCCGCGCTGAACGTCTGGTAGCGATCGGTCAGCGCGCGGTGATTCGTCACGTTCTGTATGTCGAGATCGATGCTGAGCTTGTTGTGCCGCCCCACGCTGAGGTCGTAGCCCAGTCCCAGGTCGAGCTGCCAAAAGAACGGCAGACGGCCCACGCTGCCGGTCGGCGTGACGCCCACCGGATTCACGTTCTGATTGCAGTAGTGACCCCAGTCGCCGTATTGGTAGGACGCGCTGTTTACGTCCGGCTTCAGGCCGTAGCAGGTCAGCGGTTCTCCGGTATGCAGATTCAGCACGCCGCTGACACGAAAACCGCTCTGGAAATAGTACGCGCCCGAGGCGGTCACCTTGTGGCGCACATCATTGACGAGATTGCCGTAGGAGCCGAGCGCAATTTCCGGAAAGTCGTAGATCCCGGTTTGACCTATGTAGCCGGTCCCGCGGCTTTGCATGTCGAGCAGGCCGTTGTCGTTGCCGTACGAGCGCGTGTAGGTGTAGCTCAGGTCGAGATAGTAAGGCTCGTCTGCGGTGCGCGGGTGGTTGAGATCGAGCGTCAGGTGGTAGTACTTGTGCTTGGGCTTGGGCAGGCCGAAGAACGCGGCGGGGATCGTGAGCTGTTGTTTGCTTCCGTTACCGGTAAAGTCGCGCACTACCGTGACGTTTTCTCCCGGATTGAGTTCGAAGCAATTGCCCGGGTCGACGTAATTTGGATAGCCGTGCGTGTTCGCCCAGTCCTGGATGCCCTGCGTCCAGCAAGTTTGGTTGATTACCCGCTTCAGATCGGTCAGGCCGAAATCGAGCTGGCCGACCCAATTGTCCCGCAGCCGCTGCTGGATGTACGCCTGCGCCATATATTCCAACGGCGCTTTCAGATTGGTGGTGGCCACCTGATCGGCGCTCGGGGGGATCCCGTCCTGTCCCGCCGCCGTGAAACGCGAACCAATTTGGGTCAAGCCCAGAGGGGCCTTGGTCGTCGGGTCGACACCGGTGTAGCGATACCATTCGGCCGCACTCAAATTCGAGGCCGCCACCCCGATGCTGAAGTTCGACGGCATCGATATCGAGTAGCGCCCTACGTTGCCGCCGATCTTGAGAGAGGAGTCGCCCTTTGCATCCCAGGATATCCCCAGGCGCGGGGACGTCATCGGGAAGGAAAACAACGGCCGTTCCAGCGCATCCTTCTGAACGTATTTGTCGAAGCGCAATCCGCCGTAGAGGACGATGCGATCCGTCGCCTGCCAATAATCTTCGAGGTAGGCCGCCTTGTTGACGGAGATCATGCGGCCGAAAAAGTGCGAATAGTCCTCTTCGACGTAAGGTCCGGAAACGGTCTCGCCGTTCCTCAGTTGCACCGGTTTCGGCTGGTCGTAGTAGGTGAAGTAGCCGGCCTGCGGATAATGCCAGTCCTCGCCGAGGAAGTGCTTGTAGTGTTCCGCGCCGAAGACCAACTTGTGGTCGCCCAGGCGCCAGGTAAGGTCGCCTTTGTAGCCTGTCCGCCAATAGTCGTCGGGACGGAAATTGTTGTATTGGCCGTTCAGGCCGATATTGGTCGTTATCTGCGACTTGCTGTCGTACGACTGCACAAAGGGCAGGGCATCGTTTCCGGCCGGCCGTTGCGTCGAATTGCCGAGATGCCCCCCCATGACGCGCAGATCGAGGTTGTCGGCGATATGCCAATTGTAATTGCCGATCAAAAAGCGCTGCCGGACCGGTTGCGTCGAAAACGAATAGTACTTGCCGATCTCGGTCGTGTACTTCTGCGTCAACCGATACGTATTGTCGGTTCTTCCCGACCAGTCGCGCGAACCGACGAGGTTGAAGGTCTGATCCTCGCTGATATTCCATGTCAAGTTGATGGTGGCGTTCTTGTCGCGTTGACTGCGGATATCCACGCGTGAACCGTTGTTCGTGCCGTAGAAGTATTGCCTCCACGGCGGCGTGTCGCCGAACAGCGCGAAAACAAAAAGTTTGTCTTTGATCAGCGCGCCCGAGACCCAGACGTACTGCGTTGCGCTCCCGCTGCGCCGAGTGTCCGAGTTGAAACTGTAGTACCCGCCGTCGGGCCGGTAGATGTCATGCGCCCGCGGCATCAACAGCCGCGAGGTTGCCGGGGTGAAATAGACCGAATATCCGGCGGCGAACTCGTTCGTGCCCTGGCGAACGGTTTGCGCCATGATGCCGCCGGTGGCATTGGTCCAGGATGCGCCGAAATTGCCGGCCACCACTTCCGTGTCTTGGATCGCTTCGCGAGGCAGGTAGTTGGCGCCGAGCGAAGTGCGGTCGTTCGTCGTGTCGAATTCGTTGAGGTAGTATCGGTTCTCAGCCGCCGACGCGCCGCCGATCTGCACCAGGCCGGTGCCCTTGTCGTCGTATCGCACGTTCGAACGCAACAACGCGATGCTCTCCGGCCCGGCTGCCGCCGGCATCGGCAGATCGTTGATCAGCTCGCGGCTGTAATGGCTCGACAATTCCGGCGTCGAAACGTCGATCGGAATCACTTGCGTCAGCGCCGCTCGGCCCGTCACGGTGACCGTGGCCAGTGTGGCGCCTTTTGTCGCGCTTTCATCGGTGCTTGCCGTCGAAACGGCTGCGACGGCGGTCTGCGTGTTCGGCTTCACCTCGACAAAACGCTCGCCGAGAGTGCGTCCGTCCTGCTGTACGGTCACCGTATATCGACCCGGATTCAGGCCCGAGGTGCTGTAGCGACCCTCCGCATCGGTTTTCAACTCCCGCTTGAATCCGGTATCGGGGCTCGAAACGACGACCGTTGCGGCCCCTCCCGCAGGTCCTGAGCCGTACAAGCCGCCGGTGATCGACTGTCCCTGCGCGGCGTCCATGGTCAATAGGGCAGCCAACAGACTGCGCCACAGCAGCGATGTTTTTGTACGAGCGCAACGTGTAGGCAAATGCTTCGCGTTCATGTCCTATCCCCATGTTGTTGAAGGTCAACCTGCGTCGTGCATTCGGTTCTCGTTATCTGTGCGCGGCCGTCCATTTCGCCCGTGTCTCTCGCGCCGGCCTGCCTGTTGAGCCGGTCGAATTCCGTAAAGCCCGGAAATCGGGCACGAACACCGACACACGGAAGTAAATGCTTGAACGTGGATCACAATTTATCTTATAAGTAAGATAAATGAAAGAAAACAAAATTACAAATACTTTCGAAATGCCGCTAAATCCCATCCTTGCCGTGAGGTTCGTTTGCTTTTGACCTTTCGCAACCGCATGCGATTGGCATGCGCCATGCTTGGGCGACCGTGCGGTGAATCAGCATGGCGTGCTTAGCCAGGCCGGGGCAGGGGAATGGAGATTTCTCCCCATGCTCTTGCTGCAAGGGAAAGAAACTCGTGCTCCGTTTCATCGTGGCTCGACCCTGGGAGCAGACAAGGGCTGCGACGTGCGCGAGTTCGTGCAAGCCCTGCAGCGTCGCGGCATCCGCGCGCGCATCGCTCGCAACACGACGAACGGCCGACGCCGGTGCAAGCGCATCGTTTGCGCCGACTCAAACGATGACGCGGTCAGGGCGAATGGCTAGAACCGTGTCGGCGCGCTTCAGTCGAACGCCGCCCCGGTTGATGAATTTGCCACGGTTCCGCTGAGCATGCGGGCGTGATCCGAAACAAGGAAGGCGGCCAACCTGGTCGTGTCGACGGCCTTGGCGGGGACTTCAGGAAGTTGCAACTGGCGGTCTTTACCGGAGTAGCTCTGCCGGCGGATTTCTTCCGGCGTCGCCGACCTCGACGACGCTGTGTACGCCTCCCCGCAGCAGGATCGAGCCGGCGGCCCGCCAGCGTATGCGCTACGCCGTCGTGATGCCTGCTGCCCAGGGGCGAGGGTTCATTGCACCGAATAAAGCACACAGCCGTGTGCCGGCAACAGAATCAGCACACGATCGGACATCTCCAGACGATGGTCGCTCCATAGCTCGCGCGCTGCGTGCTTGCCCGGCTCCAGGCCCAGCTGAACCCAGTTTGCTTGCAGCGACACCGGTTTGTCGTCCAGGTTGAACACCGCCAAATAGCGTTCGCCGGCTTTGCCGGAAGCCGTCCATACGCGCGCGTGTTCGAAGCCTGACGGCAGGTGTTCAATCCCAATCGGACGGTTGTCGCGGCTGTACTGGTCGACCGCGATGACATTCTCGTTGGTCAGCAATGCGCGCGTGGCATCGTCCAGCCTGGTGAGATTGGCGCCCAGGATCAGCGGCGAACGCGCGACGGCGAGCAGGGTCAGTTGCGCGCGTTCCTCATCCAGTGTCAGGCGGGAATGACGCGGTTCGCCCCAGCCCGGATGCGGCGCGAGCATGCCGAACGGCAGCATGTCGGCATCGGGCCAGCGGCCATCGCGAGCCTGGCCTGCCCACTGCGGCAGACGATCGAAGATATCGCGCACCCCCATGGGGAAGTCGTCGTTGGGATGGTCGTGCGCGAAGGTCCAGCCGTCCCATACGTCATTGGAGATGCGCCACATTTGGCCGTATTGGCGTATCTCCTCCGCGTGCGAAAGTTGAGTGGGGCCGGGCGACAGGCTGAGCACGATCCGTCGCCCGGTTTTCTTGATCGCCGCCGCGATCTGGCGAATCTCGCCGATCCGATAGGGGTTGTTGGCAATGCAATCGACCTTGAGAAAATCCACGCCCCAGTGCGCATACAGTGCCAGCATCGCATCGTAGTACGCCTGGCCCGCAGCGTTGTCGCGCACACCGTAGCCGCCATCGTCCCAGGGACAGGTGTCGGCGGTGTCGGCGGCATCTTGTGCGTGGAATCGCGAGCCCGCAATCGGCAGGTTCGCCGTTACTGCCTGTTTGGGAACGCCGCGCACGATATGGATGCCGAACTTCAAACCTTGCGCATGCACCCAGTCGGCGATGGGTCTGAAACCTTGTCCGTCGGCGGACGAAGGAAAGCGCTTCGTCGAAGGGATCAGCAAGCCGTGGGCATCCAAGATGTAGTCGCGATGCTCCAATTTGTCGCCGAACGGATTGCCCATGTACCAACCTTCGTCGATCACGGCATACGTCCAGCCGTAAGCACGCAGCTTGACCAATTCCGCGGCGTTGGCCTTGAAGTCGGCTTCGTCGATGGTCAAGCCGTAAGCATCCCAGCTGTTCCAGCCCATCGGCGGCGCAGGGGCGACTTCCTGCGCGCCGGACACCGTTGCCGCGGCGAGCAGGATGGGCAGCAGCGCCGTTCTTAACCAGTGTGTCATGCGGTTCGTTCTCCTTTCCAAAGCGAGTTGGTCGCTGGGACATTCGGTACGACGAGATATCCGGCTCGGGCGGCTTGAGCATCGGCACCTGCGACGGGGGCATCAGCAAGCATCGGTGAGCCGGGCAACAACACCGCACGCCACCGCGATGCCCGCTCTTCGGTGCGGGCGTTTCTATCACAGCAGGCATAGGCCGCATACGCGTCCGGTAAATTTTGTAATCGCCCTCCGCGATTAAGTTAATCGGCCCTCTGCTATATCTCGCCGGTTCATGACAAGAGGGAGGAGCGGCATGCGGCATAGGCTTTTGAAATGGGTTTTGGCCGGCTCGGCATGCGGATGCGCCGCGGGCGCGATGGCGGAGGGCGCGGACCATCGCGTCTGGGTGGATACCTGGTCCGCGGCGCCGGATACGACCGGCCCCGCCCTGAACGACCAGACCGTGCGCCAGATCGTGCGCGTCAGCGCAGGCGGCTCGGAAGCGCGCATCCGGCTTTCCAATTTGTTCGGCACCGCGCCCATCACGCTGGGTCCGGCGCACATCGCACTGCATGCCGGCGGTGCGGATACCGTGTCCGGCAGCGATCAGGTGCTGCTGTTCAACGGCAGACCCACGGTGACCATCGCCAAGGGTGAAAGTGTGCTGAGTGATCCCGTGAAGATGGACGTGAAGCCGCTGCAGGAACTGGCGGTGAGCCTCTACGCGCCTGCCGATGCGCAATCGCATGCATCGACCGCCCACAATGCCGGCTGGGCCACGGCGTACCTCACCGTAAGCGGCGATGCCGCCGCAGCGGTGCACTATCCACAGGGTGAAGTGAGCGGTATGCGCTTCTTTCTCACCGACGTGGAAGTGTCCGGCCCCGCCGCCAAGGCCACCGTTGTCACCTTCGGTGATTCGATCACCGACGGCGCGGGCTCCGCGCAGGATGCCAACACGCGCTGGCCCGACTATCTGGCTGAGCGCCTGCAAGCCGACGCAAAGCTCTCATCGATCGGCGTGGCGAATGCCGGCATCGGCGGCAACCGCATCCTGCACGACAACTACGGCCCCGGCGCGCTCTCGCGCTTCGACCGCGATGTGCTGGACAAGCCGCGCGTGCGCTGGATCGTGCTGCTGGAAGGCATCAACGACATCGGCGGTTCGGGCTACGCATTGGATGCCAAGGACAAGGTTTCGTCGCAACAGCTTATCGACGGCATGAAAATCCTGGTCGCACGTGCACATGCGAAACACGTGAAGATTTTCGGCGCAACCTTGACGCCCTACGGCGGAAGCGGCTGGCCGTATCACCGCGTTGCCGGCGAAAAGACGCGAGAAGAAGTGAATGAATGGATCCGCCGCTCCGGCGCTTTCGACGGCGTGGCGGATTTCGACAAGGCCGTTCGCGATCCCGCTGCTCCGGAAAAAATGCTGCCCGCTTACGACAGCGGCGATCATTTGCATCCCAACAGTGCGGGCTACAAGGCGATGGCGCAGGCGGTGGACTTGAAGTGGTTCAGCACACCGTAGGTATTTGGCCGATCGTCCCGGCTTTCGCCGGGACGATCGGGTCGGAGTTGCACCGAAATAGGATCGTGCTTTGGGTTCCCAACGTGGGGAATCGGTGCACGAGGTATTGAGCCATCGTGCGAGCGCTTCAGCGCACTGCAGTGCCGCCCGTCGGGTAGATAACCCAGCGGCTTCCGACCAAACGGCTTCGGCAGTCCGAACAAGCGGGTCTCGTGGTGCGGACGGTCTATGCCGAGGTTCCGCCGCGCGTCGAATATCGTCTCGGCAGGGAAGGGGAGCGCCTGCGGCCTCCGATCGAATTTGCCGAAACCTGGGGCAAGGCTCGAACGGCAACAAAATCCAAGATCACCCAGACGGCCCTGGATAGCGTGAGGCACGCCGCCAATCCGTATTCACCGTCGTTCGCCAATGCCGACGATCATGCGCGGCGCCTGCTGCGCCGGAACTGATCGAACAACACCGCCAGCAGCAGAATGCCGCCGCGGACCAGATATTGATAGAACGTCGGCACGTTCATCAGGCTCATCACGTTCTGCACCGTGCCCATGATCAGCACGCCGACCAGCACGCCCGAAATCGTCGCGACGCCGCCGCTGAGCGATACTCCGCCCAACACGCAGGCGGAGATCACGCCGAGCTCGAGGCCCACCGAGGTCTTCGGATCGCCCAGGCTCATGCGCGAGGCAAGCATCACGCCGGCAAAGCCCGTCACCAATCCCTGCAGCACGAACACCGTGATTTTGATGCGCGTGACCGGCAGTCCCGCAAGCCGCGCCGCTTCGCTGTTGCCGCCGACGGCGAGCACGTACTTGCCGAACACGGTCTTGTTCAACAGAAAACCGAACACCAGGAAGCCGACGATGTTGCTCCAGATGGGATACGAGACGCCGAGGAACGAGCCGCTGCCGAACTCGAAGAAACTTTCCTGGGAGATCATCACCGCGTCGCCGTTCGAGGCGAGGTAGGCGAGGCCGCGCACCGCCTCCATCATGGCGAGCGTGGCGATCAACGAGTTGACCTTGAAGCGCGCGACCAGCACGCCGTTCACCAGCCCGATCGCGCCGCCGGCGAGGACGCCGGCCACGATGCCCAACAGCACGCTGTGCGATTGCGTGATGACGGTGGCGGCGACCACGCCCGCGAACGCCACGATCGAGGCGACCGAAAGGTCGACCTCGCCGAGCGCAAGCACGAACATCATGCTGACGGCGATCGAGCCGATCAGGGTGACCGAGAGCAGCAGGCCCTGGATGTTTCGAGCGGTGAGGAAATCGGGCACGGTCGCGGCCAGCACCGCGAACAGCAACACGAATCCCACGGCGGTGCCGGACCGGTTGAGAATGTCCCACGCAAGCACGCGCATCGGCGATGCCGGCGACGCGGATGCTCGGGCGGTCGACGAGGTTTCTTCTGGCTGCATGGATCGGCTCACTCCGGCTCGTTTCAGGGGTGTCAGCGCGGCAGCGCCATCCGGATCAATTCGTCGGCTACGGCTTCGGCCTTCGGCACGTTGCCGACGATGCGTCCTTCGCGCATCACGATGATGCGGTCCGCGACGCCGATCACTTCGGCCAGATCGCTCGACACCATCAGCACGCTGCGTCCCGCTTCGGCAAGCCCGTAGAGCAGGCGATAGATCTCGGCGCGCGCGCCGACGTCGATGCCGCGTGTCGGTTCGTCCATCAGGAACACTTCGATGCGCTCGGCCAGCCAACGCGAGAGGATCACTTTCTGCTGGTTGCCGCCGGAGAGCGTGCCGATGGCGGTGTCGCCGTCGCGAGTCCTGATCGCGAGCTGCCGGATATAGTCCTGCGTCAGCGCGCGCTCGCGTTTGGCGTCGAGCAGAAAACCCGCACGGCTGAAGTGGCGGCGTGCGCTGAGGTTGAGATTGTCGGCGACCGAGGCGATCGCGATGATGCCTTCCTGTTTGCGATCCTCGGGGCAGAGCGCGATGCCGGCGCGCACGGCGTCGCGCGGGCTGTCGAAGCGCACACGCTTTCCGTCCAGCTCGATGTGACCGGCGCTTGCACGCGCCGCGCCGTAAATCAGCTTCATCAGTTCGGAACGTCCTGCGCCCACCAGCCCGAAGAAGCCCACGATCTCGCCGCGCCGTGCGGTGAACGAGGCGGGTTCGGCGAGCCCCGGCCCCATCAACCCTTTCGCTTCGAGCAGCACGCCGCCGGCGGCGCGGGGGCGGTAGTCGTAGACGTCCGCGATGGAGCGGCCGACCATCGCGGCAATCAGCTCATTGCGGTCGAGGCCGGCGATCGATTCGAACGTGCGGATGCGCTTGCCGTCGCGGAACACCGTAACGCGGTCGCACAGCGCATCCACTTCGTCCATGCGATGGGTGACGTAGATGATCGCGCGTCCGTCGGCGCGCAGGGCGCCGATGATGCGGAAAAGACTTTCGGTCTCGCGCGCCGAGAGCGAGCTGGTGGGTTCGTCGAAGGCGATCACGCGCGCATCGCGCATGAGAGCCTTGCCGATCTCGATCATCTGGCGCCGGCCGATGGAAAGGTGCTTCACCGGCGTGCGCGGATCGATGTGTTCGCCGAGGCGTTCGAGCTCTTTCGTCGCGCGCTCGACGAGCACGCGCTCATCGACCACGCCGAGGCGATTCGGCAGCTGGCCGAGCATCAGGTTTTCGGCCACCGTCAGCTCGGGCACCAGGTGAAGCTCCTGATAGATGATCGCGATGCCCGCGTCGATCGCCGCACGGGGGCCGGCAAAGCCGTGCGTCGCGCCGTTCAGACGCAGCGTGCCCGCTTCGGGCCGGTTCACGCCCGACAATACTTTCAGCAGCGTGGACTTGCCCGCGCCGTTCTCGCCCATCAGGCCGTGCACTTCCCCCGAGCGGACTTCCAGCGATACATGGTCGAGCGCGCGCACACCCGGAAAGCTCACGCTGATGCCGTCGAGCTCCAGGCAGGGGTGTCGGCCCGTTTGCGCCGCCGCGCCTGCGTGCATCATGGGTTCAGATGCCCAATTCGGCGCGCACCGCCTGCCAATCGTCGCGCGTCATCAATTTGCCGGCGGTGGGCGTGTCGGCAGGGGGTTCCTTGCCGGTGCGGATCCAGTCCACGAGGTTTTGCGCACTCTGCCTGCCGTGATTCGTCGAACTGACCGCGATCGTGCCGTAGAAGCCGGTGGGTTGCTGTTTCTGAAACTCCGCGAACGCTTCTCCGGCGCCGTTGATGCCTACCCCGATGACCTCCTCGGCGGGGATATGCAGCTGCTCGGTCGCGCGTACGCCGCCGAGCACGGTTTCTTCGTTGAGCGCGTAGATCACCCACTTCTTGATATCGGGATGCTGCGCGAGCACCGGGGTGGCTGCGTTGAAGCCGCCTTCGTCGTCGGTGGTCCGCTGCGGCGCATCGAAGATGTTGTTCTGCCTGAAGCCGCCGGCGAGCAGAGTCTCCGTGGCCCCTTCGGTACGCTGCTTGGCCGTGGGAAGTTGGTCGTCGGTGATGCGCAGCGCACCCACTTCTTCCGGTTTCCATCCGCGCTTTTTCATCTCGTCGGCGATGGCCTGGCCGACCTGGTTGCCGATCTTGAACGCCGACATGCCCAGGTGCGGTACGCCTTCGAGCGGCTTGCCGGAGCCGTCGACGAGTCGATCGTCCACGGTCACGAATTTCATGTCGTATTGCTTCGCGCGTGCCCGGATCGCCGGCCCGAGGCGCACGTCGGGCGGGCAGATCACGAAACCTTGCGCGCCCTGCGCGCCGAGGTTGTCGATCGCGGCAAGTACTTTTTCACCGTCCGGCGTGCCGATGTTCACCACCGAAAAGCCCGCTTTCTTGCCGAGCTCGGCGGCGGCTTTCTGCTCGTTGGTGAACCATGCCTGTTCCGGCATCTTCACCAGAAAGCCGATCTTGAGCGGGGCTTCGGTGCGGTTGCACCCGCTCGTGCCGAGAGCGGCAGCGGCCATGGCCGCGAACACGGCGCAAAGGGTGCGGTGGCGGATCGTGCCGATCATGTTCCAGTCTCCTCGGATGCAACAACGCGGATAAGCATGATGCTCAACGTCCGAACGCTTCGACTTGGACGTGCTTTCCCAGAAGGAAAGCGTCCGCGACCAGCCGCAACGGGCGTACGTCCACGTCTTCGCTCCGCTGCGTGATGAGCCGGTGGAAACGTTCGTAAAGCGCCGGGTATTCGCGTTCGGCGCCGAGCGCGACCGGTTCGCCGGCGATCAGCAGACGCTTGCCGCCTTCGCTGATCGAAAGCAGGCCGTCGGCGGTGTCGACGTCGATCTCCCATTGTTCGACCGGACCGTGGCGCCAGTCGAATTCCGCGTGCACCGGCACGCCGTCGATATCGATGCAGTCGAGTTCGGCGGCGATCGGCGTGGCGCAGTCGCGCGGGATGTGCAAGGCGGCATCGCGCAGCAGCAAATCGCGCGGCAAGATGGCCGTCACGATGGAGAGTGCGTTGATCCCCGGATCGAACACCCCGAGGCCGCCCGGTTCCCAGATCCATTGCTGGCCCGGATGCCAGCGGCGCACGTCTTCTTTCCAGCGCACGCGGACGGCGCGCAGAGTGCGGCCGGCAAGCCAGGCCCGTGCCGGTTCGACCGCGCCGGCATAGCGCGAATGCCAGGTAGCGAACAGGGTGCGGCCGCACTCGCGCGCGAGCGTACGCAGCGATTCGACTTCGCTCACGCCCGCGCCGGGCGGTTTTTCCAACATCACGTGTTTGCCCGCGAGCAGCGCGGCGCGCGCCTGGGCATAGCGGACTTGCGGCGGCGCGCACAGCGAAACGGCATCGAGCTCCGCCTCGGCGGCGAGCATCGCGTCGATGTCGGGATGGTTGGGCACGTGTTCGACCCGGGCATGACGGCTCGCGCTCGCGACGAGTTTGAAGCCGGGATGTCCCGCGATGGCGGGAAGATGCTGGTCGCGGGCGATCTTGCCGACGCCGACGATGCCGATGCGATAGCACGCATTTCGTTTGTCGGTCATGGATTCATTTTCCCCAGCGCAGGACGAGCGGATCGAGACGGCGCGCGATGTCGATCAATTCCGCACGCGTGTGCGGATGCATGGCGGGCAGGGGATGGCGCGGCAGTTCGCAAGCGATGATTCCACCTTCCTTCATCAACGCCTTGCACGCAAGCATGCCCGCCTGGCGGTTCTCGTGATTGATCAGCGGCAGCCAGCGCTGATAGTGCGCGAAGGCATCGTCGATGCGGCCGACACGGTGCGCCTCGATGATCGGGCGGATGCCGTCCGGATAGCCGCCTCCCGTCATCGAGCCGGTCGCACCGGCGTTCAGGTCGGCGAACAGCGTGATGGCCTCCTCGCCGTCCCACGGGCCTTCCGCGGCGTCGCCGGCCAGGCGAATCAGTTCGCGCAGCTTGTTCGCCGCGCCCGGCGTTTCGATTTTGAAATAGGCGACCTGCTCGATCTCGCGAGCCATGCGCGCAAGAAACGCGGCCGACAGCGTCGTGCCGCTGGCGGGTGCGTCCTGGATCATGATCGGAATGTCGATGGCATCGGACACGCGCGCGTAGAACTCGTAGATCTGCTGCTCCGGCACACGAAAGGTCGCACCATGATACGGCGGCATCAGCATGACCATCGCCGCACCCTGTTCTTGCGCGCGGCGGCTGCGCGCGGCGCTGACAGCGGTGCCGTAGTGGGTGGTGGTGACGATCACCGGCACACGTCCTGCCACGTGCTCGAGCACGGTGCGGGTGATGATCTCGCGCTCGTCGTCGGACAGGGCGAATTGTTCGGAGAAGTTGGCCAGGATGCACAGGCCGTCGGACCCGGCGTCGATCATGAAATCGACCGCCCGCTTCTGGCTGGCCAGGTCCAGTTCGCCGGTTTCGGCAAAGGTGGTCGGCACGACGGGGAAAATGCCGCGGTAGCGCGGCGTGCGATGTGCAACGGCGGCTTCGGTCATCCTGCCTCCTTCATTCGCCGTGTCGGGGTTCGCCGTGGAAGGCGGGTTTCAGGGCGATCCGCACACCGCGCTGTGTTCGGCCCGGGATCGGCAATTCGCGCACGAGCGGCATCGTCATGCTTCACCCGTCAATGCGAATGGCGCGGCACGGCGGCGCCGCGCTTGCCCACCAGAAAATCGAGATCGCAGCCCTCGTCGGCCTGCAGCACGTGATCGACATACAGACGCGCGTATCCGCCCATGCCCACTGGTTCCGCCGCGCCCGGCGCACGGGCCGGATCGAGTTCGCGCAGACGGCGTTCCAGTTCTTCGTCGCCGACGTCCAGATGCAGCCGGCCGGCCTCGCAGTCGAGTTCGATCCAGTCGCCGCTGCGCACCGCCGCGAGCGGACCGCCGGCCGCCGCTTCCGGCGCAACGTGCAATACCACCGTACCGTAGGCGGTACCGCTCATGCGCGCGTCGGAAATGCGCACCATGTCCTTCACCCCCTGGCGCAGCAGCTTCGGCGGCAATCCCATATTGCCGACCTCGGCCATGCCCGGATAACCGCGCGGCCCGCAATTTTTCATCACCAGGATCGAGTCTTTGTCGACCTCGAGCGATTCGTCGCCGATCGTCGCCTGGTAGTGCTCGAAGCTTTCGAACACCACGGCGCGGCCGCGATGCTTGAGCAATTCGGGCGTCGCCGCCGACGGCTTCAACACCGCACCGTTCGGTGCGAGATTGCCGCGCAGGATGCGGATGCCGCCGTCGGCGAGCAGCGGCCGGTCGAGCGGCCGGATCACTTCGTCGTTGTGGATCGGCGCATCGCGCACGTTGTCCCAGAGGGACTTGCCGTTGACGGTGAGCGCCTCCGGATGCGGCAGGCGGTTCGCTTCGCCCAGCCGGCGCAGTACGGCCGGCAGGCCGCCCGCGTAGTAGAACTCTTCCATCAGGAAGCGCCCGGACGGCTGCAGATCGACGAGGGTCGGGACATCGACGCCGATGCGCCGCCAGTCCTCCAGTTCGAGCGGCACGCCGACGCGGCCGGCGATCGCCTTCAGGTGGATCACGGCGTTGGTCGA